>NZ_JAFN01000001.1:3617500-3945000 GCF_000526155.1 Deferrisoma camini S3R1
TGGCCAGACGTCAGAGCTCAGAGGCCAGAGGGCCAGGGCACCCAAGAAGATGGGAACCATCACCGAAAACAAGTGGGTTTCGCTCTGTCCACTGTCCTCGGGACCCTGACCACTGATGCAGCCGCGCCCGTTTCGCTGCCGGATTGATCCCAACCCGACATCCGAACGGGCGTGGGTGGGGGCAAAGGAACGATCGGTACGGAACTTGCTGTGCCCTCCGGCGTCTCCCCCCGCGGGGTGGAGCGTGGACGAGGCCCCTTTCGGTCAGGAGGGTAGAGATGGCGGTTCAGGACGTGTTTCAGGCGGTGGTGGACTTCGAGGACGAGAAGGTGCCCGAGCTGGTGAGGGCGGAACTGGACGGCGGCACCCCGGTCGAGACGGTCTTGAACGAGGGCTTGATCGCGGCCATGGACTTCGTGGGCAAGAAGTTCAGCGAAGGGGAGATGTTCGTGCCCGAGATGCTCATGGCGGCCCAGGCCATGAAGGCCGGGCTCGAGGTGCTGCGGCCGCTGCTGGCCCAGGCCGAGGCCCAGCCCAAGGGGACCGTGGTGATCGGAACCGTGCAGGGGGACCTCCACGACATCGGGAAGAACCTGGTGGCCATGATGCTCGAAGGCGCCGGCTTTCGCGTGGTCGACCTGGGCGTGGACGTGGCCCCAAGCCGGTTCCTGGAGGCGGCCCAGGAGAGCGGGGCCCAGATCGTGTGCATGTCGGCTCTGCTGACCACCACGATGCCCCGCATGGGGGAGACCGTGTCCGCCATCCGGGAGCAGGGGCTGCCCCTGAAGACCATGGTGGGAGGAGCCCCGGTGACCGAGGAGTTCGCCCACAGGATCGGCGCGGACGGGTACAGCGACGACGCGCCGGGCGCGGTGGAGCTGGCCCGACGGCTCGTGGCCGCGTGAGCGCCCCCCAGCCCCGGTTTCGACCCACCCTTCGCACGCGACACGGAGGCATCCATGATCGTCGTTGGAGAGCTCATCAACGCCAGCCGCAAGCAGATCGCCGCGGCCATCGAGGCCCGCGACGCGGCCGCCATCGCCCGGGTGGCCCGCGAGCAGCGGGAGGCCGGTGCCGACTACATCGACGTGAACGCCGGAACGTTCGTGGGCCAGGAGGCCGAGCTCCTGCGGTGGCTGGTCGCCACGGTGCAGGAGGCCGTGGATGCGCCCTGCTGCATCGACAGCCCCGATCCCAGGGCGATCGAGGCGGCCCTGGAGGTGCATCGGGGCACGGCCATGATCAACTCGATCAGCTGGGAAAGGAGCCGGTTCGACGCCCTGGCGCCGCTCCTGGCCGGCACGGACCTCAAGGTGGTGGCCCTGTGCATGGGCGACGAGGGCATGCCCGAGACCGCCGACCAGCGCTTGGGCATCGCGGACCGGCTGGTCGACGGGCTGTTGCGCAACAACGTGTCGGCCGAGAACGTCTATGTCGACCCCTTGGTCCAGCCGATCTCCACCCGCTCGGAGTTCGGGGCGGAGTTCCTGCGGGCCGTGGGGGAGATCATGGGCCGGTTCGACGGCGTGCACACCATCTGCGGGCTTTCCAACGTGTCCTACGGGTTGCCCGAGCGGAAGCTGTTGAACCAGACTTTCGCGGTGATGGCCGTGGCCCGCGGCCTCGACGCCGTGATCGTGAACCCGTTGGACACCCGGCTCATGGCCCAGCTGGTGGCGGCCGAGGCCCTGGCCGGCAGGGACCCGTTCTGCATGAACTACCTCAAGGCCTACCGGGCCGGCCGTCTAGAGGCCTGACCGTTTCATGCTGAGTTGCGTTCAAACCGAGATCCCTCGGGGGGCGGGGCAAGGGACCTGCCTCCGGCCGGGCGCGAAGCCGAGCATGGGGACTCGCCGCGCAGGCACGGGACCGAAGAGCTGGTTTCATGACAACTGGGTGGAATCCAAGCCATTTCGCGATCCGAGCGTCAGAGGCGCTGCCCGGCGAGCGAAGGGGCCGCGCCCGGCTCTCCGGCAGGTCCCTTGCCCCGCCGAGCAGGGAGCGATAGCGCCTGTTTATCCGCCCGGGTGATAATGCGGGCGAACAGAGGCCTGACCGCTTTCCTGGCACACACGGGAGGAGCTCCATGCTGTACATCGACGGCACGTGGCGCAAGACCGGGGCGAACGGCACCTTCCCGGTGCACGATCCCGCCACCGGCGAGGCGATCGGCGAGGCCGCGGACGCGGGCCGCCGCGAGGCGGGCGAGGCGGTGGCCGCGGCCCTTCGGGCGTTCGAGGGGTGGTCGGCCCGCACGGCCTACGAGCGCTCCGCATACCTCTACCGGGCGTACCGGATCATGAAGGAGCGGTCCGAGGACCTGGCCCGCCTCATGACCCGGGAGCAGGGCAAACCGATCCGGGCGGCCCGAAACGAGGTGCGGTACGCGGCCGACTTCCTCCTGTGGTTCGCGGAGGAGGCGAAGCGCAACTACGGCGAGACCATCCCCGCTCCGCGGGCCGACCAGCGGTTCCTGGTGCTTCGGCAGCCCGTGGGCGTGGTGGGGGCGATCACGCCGTGGAACTACCCCGTGTCCATGATCACCCGGAAGGTGGCGCCGGCCCTTGCCGCGGGGTGCACGGTGGTGGTGAAGCCCGCCGAGCAGACCCCTCTGTGCGCCGTGGAGGTGTTTCGGGTTCTGGAGGAGGCCGGGGTGCCGCCGGGCGTGGCGAACCTGGTGACGGCCCGGGACCCCGAGCCCGTGGCGGCCGAGTTCCTGGAGAACCCGGCGGTGGCCAAGCTCACGTTCACGGGCAGCACCGAGGTGGGCAAGCTGCTGGCCCGTGCGGCCGCCGACCGGATCCAGCGGGTGTCCCTCGAGCTGGGGGGGCACGCGCCGTTCATCGTGTTCGACGACGCGGACCCGAACCACGCGGCCAAGGGCGCGGCCCTGGTGAAGTTCCTCAACACCGGCCAGGCGTGCATCTGTCCGAACCGGATCTTCGTCCAGCGCACCGTGGCCGAGCCGTTCCTGGAGACCCTGGTGCAGCGGGTGAGCCGGCTGCGCGCCGGGTGCGGGCTGGAGGAGGGGGTGAGCATCGGGCCCCTGGTGGACCGCGCCGCCCTGGAGAAGGTGGACCGGCAGGTGCGGGACGCCGTGGCCCGGGGGGCCCGGGTGGTGTGCGGGGGCCGGCGGTTGACCGACGATGGGCTGGACCGGGGATGGTTCTACGCGCCCACGGTGCTCACGGGGGTGACCCCGGACATGTTGATCTACCGGGAGGAGACGTTCGGACCCGTCGCCCCGGTGTTGGTGTTCGACGACGAGGAGCAGGTGGTCGAGATGGCCAACGACACCACCTACGGCCTGGCGGCCTACGTGTACACCCGGGACCTCTCCAGGGCCCTGCGGACGGTCGAGCGGCTGAGGTTCGGGATCGTGGGCGTCAACGACATCAACCCCACCGCTGCCGCAGCCCCGTTCGGGGGGTGGAAGGAGAGCGGCCTGGGCCGGGAGGGCGGCCGGGAGGGGCTCCTCGAGTACCTGGAGACCAAGCTGGTGGGGTTCTCGATCTGATCCGCCGACCCACCGGCGGCCCGCGCGGGCCGCCGGTTTTTGGTACGCCCCGCCTCCCCTCCTCCGCAAGGCGCAAATCCCCCCCCGCTCGCCCCCCTCCCCCGCCGGGGATTCTTCTCCCCTTTGGGTGGGGAAACCTCCCCTGCCGGGGAATGTTCCCCTGGTGCCGGGCTTCCCAAAAGCGGCCGTCCGGGGCCCGCCGGGGTTCGGCCGTGCCGCGGAGCCCCCGCCGGGGGCCGGTTTCCGCCCCACCCGGGAGTGCGTCCTTCCCCTGGCACACCCCTTGCTATTCCCTCCGGCGCACGCAAACACGGTTTATGAACGCCGGAGGAGCCCCATGGAGGAGAAGCGCTACTGGAACGAAGAGATCGAGACCCTGTCGCGGGAGTCGCTGGAGGCCTACCAGCTCGAGCAGCTCAAACAGCATCTCGACTTCGCCTACTCCAACGCCCCCTACTACCGGGAGGCGTTCGACGACGCCGGGGTGAAACCCTCCGATCTTCGCCACCTGGAGGACCTCACCCGGTTCCCGTTCACGAACAAGAAGATCGAGCGCGACCGCCAGGTGGCCTACCCCGATCTGGGCGACATGGTGGCGGTGCCCGAGCGGGAGATCGTGTTCGTGGCCGCCTCGAGCGGCTCCACCGGCGTGCCCACCCTGAGCCCCTTCACCCGGCGGGACTTCGAGGAGTTCCAGGACGTGCAGGCGCGGCTCTTCTGGGCCACGGGCATGCGGCCCACGGACCGGTACGTGCACGCCCTGAACTTCACCCTGTTCGTGGGCGGCCCCGACGTGATCGGGGCCCAGAGGCTCGGGGCCCTGTGCATCTGGGCCGGCGCCATTCCCTCCGACCGGTTGCTGTTCATCCTGAAGGAGTTCAAGCCCACCACCACCTGGACCACCCCCTCGTACGCCTGGTACCTGGGCGAGACCGCCCGCAAGCAGGGGATCGATCCGGCCCGGGACCTGGCGATCCGGCGGATCATCGTGGCCGGCGAGCCCGGGGGCTCGATCCCGGCCACCCGCCGGGCCATCGAGGAGCTGTGGGACGCCGAGGTGTACGACTTCTACGGCCTCTCCGACATCTTCGGCGCCAACGCGGGCATGTGCGAGGCCAAGGACGGCCTCCACGTGGCCGAGGACCACACCCTGGTGGAGGTGCTCGATCCGGAGAGCCTCGAGCCCGTGGCCGAGGGCGAGCCGGGGGAGCTGGTGCTGACCACGCTTCGAAAGCGGGCCCGGCCCATGATCCGGTTCCGCACCGGCGACATCGTCAAGTGCGTGCGGGAGCGGTGCTCGTGCGGCCGCACCCACGCGCGCATCTACATCCACGGCCGCATCGACGACATGTTCATCGTGTCGGGCGTGAACGTGTTCCCCAGCGACATCGAGTACGTGGTCCGGAACATCGAGGGCCTGACCGGCGAGTACCGCATCGTGGTGTACACCGAGCAGCACCTGACCAAGTTCGACGTGGAGGTGGAGAAGGAGCGGTCCTGCTCCAAACCCGACGGGGAGCTGGCCCGCGAGGTGTCGGAGCGGGTCAAGGTGCGGTCGGGGGTGCGGCCGAAGAACGTGAAGATCCTCGAGGACGGGGCGCTGCCCCGGGCCACCCACAAGGCCAAGCGGCTCGTGGACCTGAGGAAGAACGCGCAGTGAGGTGTCGGGGGGGCCGGCCCGCGTCCCCGACTCTTTCGACCCCCTTCCACAACAGAGGAGATCCGCCATGGCAGTCAAGAGCCCGGAGCACTACCTCAAACGCGCCAAGGCCATGCGGCCCCGCGTGTTCATGGACGGCAAGCCGGTGGAGGACATCACCGAGCACCCCGTGACCCGCACGGTGGTGGAGGCCAACCTGGCCAGCTACGAGTGGGCCCTGGATCCGGAGGGGGGCAAGGTCCTCACCCGGCCCAGCCATCTCACGGGCGAGCCGTGCAACATCTACAACACCCTGAACCGGAGCACCGACGACCTGATCCAGAGGGCCGCGGCCGGCCTGTACGCGGCCGAGCACCTGGGCACCTGCATCTACCGCTGCGTGGGCTGCGACGCGTTCAACTCGCTGGCCGCCACGACCTATGAGATGGATCAGGCCCTGGACACGTCCTACCACGGCCGGCTCATGGAGTTCCTCCGGTACGTGCAGGACGAGGACCTGACCGTGGCCGGGGCCATGACCGAGCCCCGGGGCCGGCGGGACCAGAAGCTCCAGCAGTGGACCGACCCGGACCTGTCGCTCCACGTGGTGGACCGCAACGACAAGGGCATCGTGGTGCGGGGGGCCAAGATCAACATCTCGGGAGCCTATGCCTGCGACTGGACCATCGTGATGCCCTCGGGGGCCCGCCGGCCGGGCGAGGAGGACTACGCCGTGTCGTTCGCCGTGCCCAACGGCGAGAAGGGCGTGACCTACATCTGCCAGTACACCCCCTACTCGGCGGAGCGGGAGCTGGCCGAGGACCCCTGGGAGCTGGGCAACCCCCGGTTCGGCCAGCGGGAGACCTCGATGATCGTGTTCGAGGACGTGTTCGTGCCGTGGGAACGGGTGTTCCTGTGCGGCGAGACCCGCTACGCCGGCCGGATCGTCACCCGGTTCGCCCAGATCCACCGCATGGTATGCGGCGGGTCGTGCAAGGTGGGGTTCGGAAAGATCCTGATCGGGGCGGCCCGCCTGATCCAGGAGTACAAGGGCCTGGAGAAGGTGCCCCACATCAACGACCAGATGACCGAGATGATCACCCTGCTCGAGACCGTGAGGGCCTGCTCCAAGGCGGCCGCCATCGAGGGCAAGGAGGTGGTGCCCGGCTCCGGGGTGTACGTGCCGGACGACCTGCTCGGCAACGTGTCCAAGCTCAACATCTGCAACGCGTTCTGGAGGATGATGGCCCTGGCCGGGGACATCGGGGGGGGGCTGCTGGTGACCATGCCCAGCCTGAAGGAGCTGAAGAACCCCGAGACCCGCCGGTACCTGGAGAAGTTCTACAGCTTCGGCGCCGACGTGCCCGCCGAGAACATCCTGAAGATCACCAAGCTCCTCCAGAACTGGACCGCGGGGCTCCACGGGGTGGGCACCTGGCACGGGGCCGGCCCCGTCCAGGCGCAGAAGATCATGGTGCAGCGCCTGGCCGACTACGAAGAGATGAAGGAGCTGGCCATGAAGATGGCCGGAGTCCCCGAGCCGGCGCCGAGCCAGGAGGAAGCGTCATGAGCACGTACCGGCCGAAAGATCGGGTCAAGGCGGCGTTCCGCCGCACCTTTGCCGACCGGGTCCCGAGCTACCCCATCCTGGGGGCGTACACGGTGAACCTCACGGGAGCCGACCTGAGGGAGTTCTACACCCAGGCCAAGCCCCTGGCCGACGGGCAGCTCGCGGCCCTCGACGCCTACGAGCCCGACATCCTGGTGCTGATGCGCGATCTGCTCACCGAGGCCGAGGCCATGGGCAGCGAGGTGGAGTTCCCCGAGGGCCAGATGTGCCAGATCCGACGCTACGCCCTGGCCGACGAGCCCGAGAGGCTGGCCCGGCTGTCCCCGCCCGACGTGCGCAACGACGGCCGGTTCCCCTCCTACTGGGAGGCCTGCCAGACGGTGGCGAGCCAGGTCCGGGACGTGCCCGTGGGAAGCCTGCTGGTGGGGCCCTGGACCATCGCCGCCAACCTGCGGGGCGCCGAGAACCTGATCTTCGACGCCATGAAGCGGCCCGAGTACGTCCGCGACCTGCTGGAGCTCACCACCCAGGTGGCCGTGGACGCGGCCGTGGCCGCCCAGGAGGCGGGCGTGGGGGTGAGCTACTCCGAGGCCGCCGCCTCGTGCAGCCTGATCTCCCCCAAGATCTATCGGGAGTTCGTCAAGCCGGTGCACCGCCGGCTCACCGAGGAGCTCAAGAAACGAAAGATCGCGGTCACCCTGCACATCTGCGGGTACATCGACCCCATGATGGAGGACGTGGTGGACACGGGCATCGTGGCGCTTTCGATCGACAGCGCCACGAGCCTGGAGAAGATGATCGAGGTGAACCAGAAGCGGGTGGTGATCATCGGCAACGTGCCGGTGACCACCTTCGAGCAGGGCACCCCCGCGGACATCGAGGCGGAGGTCCGGCGGTGCGTGGACACGGCCGCGCCCCACAGCGCGTTCATCCTGTCGTCGGCCTGTGAGCTGTCCCCCGCGGCCAAGCCGGAGAACGTGGCCCACTTCGCCCGGTTCGCCAAGGAGTACGGACGCTACGAGCACCTGGGCCTTGCGGCCGGAGGGGGAGATGGCTGAGCCCCGGGTGGTGATCGTGGGGGCCGGCGGAGCGGCCCATGCCCTGACCGGCCTGCTGCGGGCGCTGGGCAACGACGCCCAGGTCGACATCTTCACCGACCGCCCCTACGCGGGATACGTGGTGTGCGAGCAGCCCTACTTCCTGCGGGGCCGGGTGGGGTTCGACGACATGTTCTACGCCCGAAAGGGCTGGTACGAGAAGGTGGGGGCCCGGATCCACTACGAGACCCCGGTGCAGGCGGTGGACCGGGAGCGGAAGGTGGTGGAGACCTCTGCCGGGGCGTTCCCCTACGACGTGCTGGTGCTGAACACCGGGGCCGAGCCGGCGGCCCCTCCCATCCCGGGGCTCGACGGGGTGCGGGAGTACCACCTGACCTCGGACGTACGGCGGTGCCTTTCGTTTGCGGAGGCCGTGGACGGGGCCCGGCGGGCCGTGGTGATCGGGGCCGGCGCTATCGGGCTGGAGGTGGCCGAGGGCCTGGTGGAGCGGGGGTTCGAGCGGGTCACCGTGGTCGAGGGGGAGGGCCACGTCCTGCCCCGAGCCCTGGACCCGGACCTGGCCGAGGGGCTGGAGCAGCGGATCCGGAACCGGGGGGTGGATCTGCGCACGGGCGTGCGGGTGCGGTCGGTCCGCACCGAGGGCCCGGACAAGGTGCTCGAGCTGCCCGACGGGGAGATCCGGGCCGACTTCGTGCTGCTGGCCACGGGGGTGCGGCCCCGGGTCGACCTGGCCCGGGCGGCCGGGCTGGAGATCGGCCCCACCGGAGGGATCGCGGTGGACCCGTTCCTGCGCACCCGCGACCCCTCGGTGTACGCGGTGGGCGACTGCATGGAGACCTGGGAGCGGGTCACGGGTCACCGCCGGCCGGTGCTGCCCATGCTCGCCTCCCACACCAACCGCTCGGGCCGGCTGGTGGCCCGGAACATCCACCACGGCCCCCGGTTCGAGTACCCGGGCACCTGCCTGCCGTTCGGCATCGAGCTGTTCGGGGTCACCGTGGCCACCTGCGGGCTCACCGGCGCCCTGGCCGAGCGGTGGGGCCTCGACACCGTGGTGGTGCGGTCCCGGGGGGTGCTGGCCAAGCCCCAGCTCGGGGGGGAGCGCGTCGAGATCAAGGTGCGCGCGCTGCGGACGAACGGGCGCATCGTGGGGGTCCAGGCGGTGGGCGGCCCGGGAACCGCCCGGATGATCGACCGGGCCGTCCTGGCCGTGGGCGAAGGGGTCCCGCCGCACCGGCTGTCCCTGTACGAGACCGTCTACAGCCCGACTCTCAACGTGGCCTATGACGCCTTCACCCAGGCGGTGGACCGTCTTCTGGTCGAGGGGGGCTGGTCCTGACCGGAGGCATCGGCCGTTTCCTCCCTCTCCTGTCGATCGACGCGGGAATGCGTCGGAAAGGAGGTCGCTATGCGTCGGAACCAACCCACGAGGCCACAGGGGGTCACCCGGCGGGAGTTCCTGACCCGCACCGCTGCCGGGGCCGGGGTGCTCACCGCGTCGAGCCTGGGGCTCACGCGGTTCGCCTGGGGAAGCCCGAAGCCCATCGTGCTGGGGCTGCACGCGGACATCACCGGCGTGGCCGCCACCTACGGCTACTGGTTCCAGAGGGTGGTGAAGGCCGCGGTGGACAAGGTCAACGCCGAGGGGGGCATCGCCGGCCGGGAGGTCAAGCTGGTGGTGGCCGACACGGCCAGCTCCGCGGAGACCGGACCCCGCAACCTGCGCCAGCTGATCTACGAGGACGAGGCCGACTTCGTGATCGGGTCGGTCCACTCGGGGGTCGTGCTCGCGTCGGCCCCGGTGGCCCAGGAGACGAACACGTTCTACTTCTCCGGCGGCGCCATGTCGGCCTCGATCACGGGTGAGAAGGCCAGCCCGTACCTCGGGCGATGCCACACCCACGCCCGCATGCAGGCGCAGGTGGGGTGGAAGTGGGCGTTCGACAACCTGGGGAAGAAGTGGACGTTCGTCGTGGCCGACTACTCCTGGGGCCGGAGCCTGGCCCAGGAGTTCGGGGCGCGGATCCGAAAGGCCGGCGGCGAGGTGCAGGTGATCAAGGCCCCTCCGAGGACGAGCGACTTCATCCCCTACCTGCAGAAGGTGCACGGCGACTCCGAGGTGCTGTTCACGGCGTTCCTGGGATCGGCCGCGCTGGGGGTGATGCGCCAGTCCGTGGAGATCGGGCTGCACGAGCGCATGAAGCGGTTCTCGGTGATCTGCACGGCGGACGGCATCGGCATGGACCAGATCGGCAAGGAGGCCGTGGGCATGCACTTCCTGTCGTACCACCCCCGGTACCTGGACCAGCTGCCCGAGGCCCAGCGCCCCTACGAGGCCGCGTTCCGCAAGGCCGTGGGGGTCACGCCCGAAGGCCGGGACGTCTCGAACCCCAAGAAGGTGATCGTGGGCTCCCACTACTGGTCGGGCTGGGAGTACGTGGGGCTGATCAAGAGGGCCGTGGAGGCCTCGGGTTGGAGGTCCAGGAAGGACAACAAGGAGTTCCACAAGGCGTTCTTCACCCTCAAGGTCCAGGCCGGCCCGTGGTTCCCCCAGGGGGACCTGATGCTGCGCGAGGAGGACCAGCAGGGGTTCCACAACCACTACCTGGTGCGGGTGGAGAAGGACCTCAGGCTCCACCGCATCGCCGTGCTCCCCAAGGAGAAGGCGGTGTACGAGCCCCCGGTGGACCTGAAGAAGTACTGGACCTGATCCCAGGGCCGGGGGCGGGGCTTCCGCCCGCCCCCGGCGAGGAGGACCCTCTGTTGGCACAGTTGGCCCTCGTGATCGTGAACGGGTTCGTCTGGGGGTGGATCGTGGCCCTGATCGCCCTGGGGCTGAACCTGATCTTCGGGCTCACCCACGTCATCAACATCGCCCACGGGGCGTTCTACATGCTGGGCGCGGTGGTGGCCTGGTACGTGGTGGAGGCCACCGGCCATTTCTGGCTGGCGCTGGCCGTGGCGCCCCTGGCCGTGGGCCTGCTGGGGCTGGGGGTGGAGAGGTGGGTGCTCAGGCGGGTCGAGGGCAACCCCGTGATCACCATCGTGGCCACGTTCGGGGTGATGCTGATCCTGGAGCACTCGGTGCTGCTCACCTTCGGGGGCGCCTCCCAACGGATCGCGCCGCCGGTCACGGCCCGGTTCCCCCTGCTGGGCATCCAGTACCCCGCGTTTCGCCTGGTGGTCATGGGGTTCAGCGTGCTGGCCGTGGCCGGGGTGGCGCTGCTGCTCCGGCGCACCGCGGTGGGGCTGTGGATGCGAGCGGCCAGCCAGAACCCCGAGGCGGCCCTGGCCCTGGGGGTGCCGGTGGACCGGGTGTACTTCATCACCTTCGGTCTGGGATCGGCCCTGGCGGGTCTGGGGGGGGTGCTGGCCGCTCCCATCGTGAGCGTGAACTTCCTGATGGGCCTCGACGTTCTGATCCTCGCCTTCATCGTGGTGATCGTGGGGGGGCTCGGCAACCTCCCCGGGTCGGTGTTCGCCGCGGTGTTGATCACCGAGGTGGAAGGGGTGGCCAGCCTGTACGTGGACCCCACCTCGGCCCGGGTGCTGAGCCTTCTCATCATGGTAGGGGTGATCCTGTGGAGACCGCACGGCCTGTTGCAAAAGGCGGCCTGACGGCCCGAGATGCCTGGGGCGCCCAGCGGGTGCTCGTGTGGGCCCCGCGGGTCGGAGCGGCCGCGGTGCTCGCCGCCCTGGTGACGTTGCCGCCCCACCTCGGGTACTTCAACCAGATCTTCCTGAGCGAGATCCTGGTGTGGGCCCTGTTCGCCATGTCGTTCGACCTGGTGTACGGCTACACGGGGCTGCTGAGCTTCGGCCAGAGCCTGTTCTTCGGGGCGGGGGGGTATGCCGTGGCCATGGGGGTGAGCCGGATGGACCTCTCGGCCCTGCCGTGCCTCGGGCTGGCCGTGGCCGTGGGGGCTGCGCTTGCCCTGGTGGTGGGGTTCGTGGCGGTACGGGTGTCGGGCATCCATTTCGTGCTCATCACCATCATCTTCGCCCTGATCGGGTTCCTGGTGGCCCAGCGGTGGGTGTGGCTCACCGGCGGGGACGACGGCATGACCTTCGCCTGCCCGCCCCTGGTCCTGGGGGGCTGGGAGGTGTCGATCGCCAAGCCGATCCGCGGGTACTACTTCACGCTGGCGGTGGTCTGCGCCGGTGCCCTGGCCCTGGCCCGGCTGGTCACGAGCCCCCTGGGCCGGGTGCTCCGGGGGGTGCGGGAGAACGAGCTGCGCATGGGGCTCCTGGGCTACGACGAGCGGCTGTACAAGCTGTGCGCGTTCGTGGTGGCCGGGGCCACGGCCGGGCTGGCCGGGGGGCTGTTCGCCATCCTGAGCCGGTTCTCCAACCCGGCGTTCCTCCACTGGACCACCTCGGGCAAGGCCGTGGTGTGGACCATCGTGGGCGGCCCCGGCACCCTGGCCGGCCCGGCCCTGGGCACCGCCCTGCTCATGATGATCGAACACCTGGCCCGGCGGGTGATGCAGGGAAGCGAGCTGGTGGTGGGGGCGATCCTGATCGTGTCGGTGCTCGTGGCGCCCCAGGGCATCGTGGGCATGTGGCGGAAGTGGGTCCGGGCCCGGGAGCGAAAGTGAGCGACTTGGAAGCTCCATCAGGCCCCTGCGGGGTCGGGCACCGGGGAAGGGTAACTCTCGTTGGTCCGGGGCCATTGCCGGCGGCGGGGCAAGGGGCCTGCTTCCGGCCGGGCGCGAGTGCAACCTCCGATCGCCGCGCCTTCGCGTGCCGTTGCCGAAGCAGCCCCTTCGGGCGGAGACAGCGGATGGCGGGGGAGTTCGACAAGACTACAAACGTTCGGTGGGCGCGGCGAGCCAAGGAGCCGCGCCCGGCGCTCCAGCAGGCCCCTTGCCCCCCAGACCGTGATGCTGTGACGCAGGCCTGCTTGAACCGCTAGGAGAGGAAAGAGGTTTTCGGCTTTCTAGCTTTTGAGCTCTCTAGCCTCAGAGCCGCCCAGCGGGCCGAAGGCCCCATACCGACGACCGTAGACCGATGACCGAAGACCGAAGTTACTTGGAAGTCCAAGAGGTCCAGAAGTCCTTCGGCGGGCTCATGGCCCTTCAGGAGGTGACGCTGCGGGTGCCGCCGGGGGAGCTGCGGGCCCTGATCGGGCCCAACGGCGCCGGAAAGACCACCCTCATGAACGTGATCACGGGCCGCTACGCCCCGGACCGGGGCAGCGTCCGGCTGGGCGGACGGGAGATCGCGGGCCTGCCTCCCCACCGGATCGCCCGACTCGGCGTGGCCCGCACCATGCAGATCACCTCGGTGTTCCCCGGCCTCACGGCCTACGAGAACCTCTGGCTGGCCGTGGCGGCCAGGCGCCGGATCAAGAGCGCGTGGGTCTCGGCCCGGCGGTGGGGGCCGGAGCATCGCCGGGCCCGGGAGCTCCTGGAGTTCCTGGACCTGGGGGCCAAGGCCGACTGGCCGGCGGCCGAGCTCGCCTACGGGGAGCAGCGGCTCCTGGAGATCGGCCTGGCCCTGGCCCGGGAGCCCCGGGTCCTGCTGCTGGACGAGCCCGCGGCCGGGCTCTCGGCGCGGGAGGTGGCGGTGGTGGTCGAGAAGATCCGCGAGCTGGCGCCGGGCCGCACCATCCTCCTGATCGAGCACGACATGGACCTGGTGATGAACCTGGCGGAACGGGTCACGGTGCTCCACTACGGCAAGGTGCTGGCCGAGGGGACCCCCGAGGAGATCCGGGCCAACGCCGAGGTGCAAAGGGTGTACCTGGGAGGGTGGCAGCCGTGCTGAAGGTGGAGGGCCTGCACGCGTTCTACGGAAAGAGCCACGTGCTCCACGGGGTGGACCTGGAGGTGGGGCCGGGGGAGCTGGTGGGGCTGCTGGGGCGCAACGGCATGGGCAAGACCACCACCCTGAAGGCGGTGATGGGACTGGTCCGGCCCGCCCGGGGGCGGGTGGAGTTCCGGGGCGAGGACCTCCGATCCCTGAAGGCCCACCAGATCCCGGGAAGGGGCATCGCCCTGGTGCCCCAGGGCCGGGGGCTGTTCCCCGAGCTGACCGTGCTGGAGAACCTGCGGATCGCCCACCCGCGGGGCCGGCCCGATCCGGAGCGGCTCGATCAGGTGTTCGAGTACTTCCCCCGGCTGAGGGAGCGCAGCTCCCAGAAGGCCGGCACCCTGTCCGGCGGCGAGCAGCAGATGCTGGCCATCGGCCGGGCCCTCGTGCCCAACCCCCGGCTGATCCTGTTCGACGAGCCGAGCGAGGGGCTGATGCCGCTGTTGGTTCGGGCGATCCACGAGACCGTCCGGGCCATCAACGCCATGGGGGTGGGTGCGGTGCTGGTGGAGCAGAACGTGCGGGCCGCCCTGTCCATGTGCCATCGGGTCTACATCCTGGAGGGCGGGCGGACCGTGTGGCGCGGCCGGCCGGACGAGCTGGACGATGCCACCCAACAGGCGTACCTGGGGGTGGGCTGACCCCCCTCCAGAGGAGAGGCGATCGAATGGTACACACCCTGCGGCGCACCGTCACGATCTTGGGTCTCGCGGTCTGGTTCCTCACGGCAACGGCCGTGGCCGCCGAGGGCGGCCGATGCGCCAAGTGCGGCATGGCCCTGGCGGGGCACGGCCACACGAGGTTCGAGCTCGTTCTGGCCGACGGCACCCGGGCGGTGACCTGCGGCGTCCAGTGTGGGCTGATGCTCGCGCGATCCCGGGGCGTGCAGCGGGCCTGGGCCACGGACTTCATCTCCGGCAAACGCATCGACGCCACCCGGGCCTGGTACGTGGTGGGGTCGGCCGCGGTTCCCGACATGGCTCCCGGCTTGATCGCCTTTGCCAGCCGGGAGGACGCGGAGAGGTTCCGGCAGGGGTTCGGCGGGCGGGTGCTGGACTGGGAGGCCGCCCGGAAGGCCTCGGAAGGCCCGATGGGCGCTGGGCTGGGGCACCGGTCGAGGTGAGGCGCCAGGCCCCCGAGCCCCCCCTGCCCGGACGGGGCCTCCTGGTCCTGGCCGCGATCCTGGTGGGGGCGGCCCTTGCGGCGGTGCTGGGACCGGGCGCGACGGCGCCGGCGGGCGGATCGTTCCAGCGGGCGGTGGGAGGCCTGGGCCTCGGGGGCGTGGCCGCCCCCCGGTGGAGCTTCCACTCCCTCGACCCCCGGCTGGCCCCGTCCGACGAGACCCTGTGCGCCCCCCTTCCCGGACGGATCTTCCCCAACCCGGACGCATCCTCGGGGGTGGGTCGGTTCCCGGAGGCCCGGCGGTGAGCCCGCGGATCCGGGAGCTGGCCCTCATGGCCCTGGCCGACCTGGCCCGGCACCCCTTCCGCACGGCCGTGGTGGGCGCGTGCCTGGCGGCCGCCCTGGTGCCCTATCTGGCCGGGCTGGCCATGGTGCGAGGGTTGGAGCGGGAGGCCCGGGTCTCCCTGGCCGCGGGCGCGGACCTGTACGTCACGGGTGAGGCGTTCGGCCGAACGAGGCCCCTCGATGCGGCGATGGCCGAGGCGATCCGGGCGGTGCCCGGGGTGGAGCGGGTGGCGGCCCGGATCACCGGGCGCGCGTACGTCGGCGGGGCCCTCGCCCTGGTGCTCGGGGTGGAGGGGCCCGCCGCCTGGCCGGCGGTGCCCCGGGCGGGCCGGGGGATCGAGGGGCCGGGGGAGGTGCTGGTGGGCGCCGAGATCGCCCGGGCCTTGAGCCTGTCTCCGCGGGATCTCCTCACCTTTCCCCGGGATCCCGCCGAGGTGTTCACCGTGGCCGGGGTCTTCCCCCCGGCCGCGGGCCTGTGGAGCCGGGATGCGGTGGTGATGGGCCTGGGCGATGCCCAGGACCTGTTCGGTCGCCCGGGTCAGGTGACGGAGTTCCTGGTGTGGGTGCGGCCGGGGTTCGCCGACACGGTGGCCTCCCGCATCCGGGCCCTGAACGGCATCGGTTCGGTGCGCATCCAGGACCGGGCCCTGGTCGGGGCCCTGGTGGAGGCGGGGTACGGCACCAGCGGCGGGCTGTTCACGGCCCTGTTCTGGGCCGCCTTCGCCTGCTCGGTCCTGGCCATGTGGGTGGTGCTGGGGTTCTCGGCCGGGGAGAGGGGACGGGAGGTCGGCCTGCTCAAGGCACTGGGATGGTACACCGAGGAGGTGCTGGCCCTGGTGGCCCTGGAGAACGGGCTTTCCGCCCTGCTGGCGGCATCGGGTTCCGTGGTTCTCGCCTGGCTGTGGGTGGGGCCGGGAAGGGGGGCGTTCCTGGCGCCCTACTTCGTCCGGGGGCTGCCGCCGGTTCCCCTGGCGGGCCTTCCCTACCGGTTCGGCCCGGCCCTGCTCCTGGCCGCGGTGGTCCTGTCGGAGACGCTCGTGCTCACGGCCGCGCTCGTGCCCACGTGGCGCCTGGCCCGGCGGCCGCCCCTGGAGGCGGGCACGTGATCCCGGTGCGGGCGGAAGGGGTGGAGAAGGTGTTCCGGTCCCGGGGCGGCCACCGGGTGACGGCCCTGGCGGGGGTGGACGTGGAGGTGCCTGCCGGCGGGTTCCTGTTCGTGACCGGCCCGTCCGGGTCGGGGAAGACCACCCTCCTGCACGTGCTCGCGGGACTCCTCCGGCCCGACCGGGGGGAGGTGTGGTGGGGGGAGGACCGGATCACCGGGCTGCCGGAGCCCCGGGTGACCCGGCTGCGCCGGCGGCTCGCGGGGTTCGCCTTCCAGCGCGATCGGTACCTGGAACGGGCCCGGGTGTGGGAGAACGTGACCGTCCTGCTGGCGGCGCAGGGGGTCGGCCGCCGGCAGCGGAGGGCCCGGGCCCTGGAGCAGCTCGGCCGCCTGGGGCTGGCGGACTGGGCGGACCACTACCCGTGGGAGCTGTCAGGGGGGCAGCGACAGCGGGTGGCCCTGGCCCGGGCCCTGGTCCACGGGCCCGGCGTCCTGTTCGCGGACGAGCCGGCGGCCCAGGTGGACCCGGACACGGCCGGCCTCGTCGAGGCGGTCCTGCGCGAGGAGAACGCCCGGGGGGTGACGGTGGTGGTGGCGAGCCACGAGGCCCTGGGGGCAAAGCCGGGGGATCGGATGATCCGTCTCGAGCCCTCCGGCCGGCGAGGTGGTGCGGCGTGGCGTTCGTCCAGTTGAGCCGGTTCCTGTTCCTGCTCCAGGCCGTGGTGGCGGCGGCCCTGGTGGCGGCCGGGGCCGTGCGGGGCAGGGATCCGGCCCGGGGCGGGTCGTTGCTGCTGCTCGGCGGGATCGGGGCGATCGCGGTGCTGGCGGTGTCGGGGGGCGTGCTGTACTATCTCGGGCTGGCGGCCCGGGTCGGGTTCACCCCGGGGGCCATGTGTGTGTTCGGCGTGCTCCGCGCCGGCCCCCCGGCGCTCCGGTGGGTGGAGGCCGGATTTCCGGCGGTCCTGGTGCTGGCCGGGGCCGGCGCTGCCACCTACCTCTTGGAGCACCGGGCGGGGGACCCCACGAGCCGGACGGTGCGCGCCGTGCTCGCCGTCGGGGCCCTCGTGGCGTTGGCCCACGCCGGCACGGGGCTGTGGGCGTGGCAGCGCCTCCTGAACCCGCCCCCGGGGCAGGCGCTTTCGGTGTCGTGCTGTACGACCGTGTTCGACGTGGCCGAGGCGGGGTCGGCCGCCGTGGCCGGGGGAGGGCTCGCTGCGTGGTGGCTGTGGGGGAGCCTGGCCGCCACCCTGGGGTGCCTGGCGGGTCTGGGCCGGGGCCGGGGGGGCGCGGGGCGCGGGCTCCTGTGGGGGGGAGCCGTGCTGTCGGCAGGGACGCTCGCCGTTGCGGCGCCGGCCGTGGTGCTGGCGCGGTGGGCGCCGAGAATGATGGGGCTGATCGACCACCACTGCCCGTACTGCCTGCTCCAACGGGTCCCGGCCGCGCCGCCGGCGGTGGTGCTGGCCGGTTTGGGCCTGGCCTGCGTGGCCTGGGGGGCCTGGGTGGCACTCGTGGGCTTGGTTCGCCCGGACCTGCGGGCCGAGGCCGTGCGGATGGAGACGGGGCTGGCCCGGGCGGGGCTGTGGCTGGTTCTCTCGGCCGCCGGGCTGCTGGCGGCGTACGCCCTGGGTCGGGGGAGCGGGCCGTGAGGGGCTGGGCCTGGCCGCTGGTGTTCCTGGCGGCGGTCGCCTTCGGGTTCGGCACCGGTCTTCGGGACCGGCCGGCAGGGCCGCGGTGCCTGCGGTGCGGCGCTCCTTCGGACACGATCGGCCGGGTGCGGTTCCTGCTGCCCGACGGAACGGAGCGGGTGTTCTGCTCGATCCCGTGCGCACGGGCGGCCGGGATCCCCGAGGGAGCCCGGATCCGGGTCACCGACGAGGCCACCGGCCAGGAGGTGGACGCGGACGCCGCCTTCTTCGTGGAGAGCGAGGCGGTGAGCGTGGCCCACAACCGCACCCGGATCCACGCATTCGCCCGCACGACCGATGCCGCGGCTCACCTCGAGCAGCACCGGGGACGGTGGGTGCCCAACCCGTTCCGCAGGTGAGCCGGTCGGCATCCGGGGTGCAGAGGAGGTTCTGTGTGACGTCCGAGCCTGAAGAACCGGTCCTGTCGGCCGAGCCGGACCGCACGGAGGTGCTGCGTCTGCTCGGAATGCACCGCCGCCGCGGAGCGCCCGGGGAGGTCCTGCGGCGGCTGGACGAGCTGTGGGGCGAGGGGGTCTCGTCGCTCCGGCCCCGGGTGTGGGAGGTCGAGGTCCCCATCCGCGAGGTGGGACGCACAGGGGTGACCGTGGGGGACGGCGTGTTCCTCCGCAGCCGCCGGCTGGCCCGGGCCCTGGGAGAGGCGGTGCGCGCGAGGGTGTTCGTGGTCACGGTGGGGCACGGCCCCGATCGCCTCATCCAGCGCTGGACCACGCAAGGCCGCGTTGCCGACGCGTTCTTCCTGGACGCGTTCGCGTCCGCTGCCGTGGAGTCCCTGGTGGAGCGGTACTACCGCTCGACCGCGGAGCTCGCCGCCGGGCAGGGGCTGGGGGTCACGCTCCGGTTCAGCCCGGGGTACTGCGACTGGCCCGTGCAGGACCAGCGCAGCCTCTTCTCGTTGTTTCGGGACGAGGACCTGGGGGTCTCTCTGACCGAGTCCTGCTTCATGACCCCGCGCAAGTCGGTGAGCGGGGTGTTCGGCCTGGCTCCGGCCCGCCCGGGCCGGGTCGGCCCACCCCCGGCCTACAACCCGTGCGCGGACTGCGGCAAGCACGACTGCACCGCACGCCGGGCCGCCACGGCTACTCCGGACCCTCCTGCCCCCCTCGAAGGCGCAGGCCCGTGAGCAGGGCGTCCAGGGCCGAACGGAGCACCGGGGGCAGGTCCGGATCGCCGGCCAGGGGCTCGAGCCGGGGCACGGGCCGGCCGGCGATCTCCGCGGCCACGGCCCGGCACTGGTCCTCGAACCAGGCCGTGTCCGTCACCTGGCCCCGCTCGACCCCGTCGGCAAGCGCCATGGCCCCCTCCAGGAACCCCGCGTACCGCGGGTCGAGGAGGAGCCCCTCCAGCTCCCCGAGCCGCTCGCGGCGCCCGGACGGGTCCGGAGCGAGGGCCTGCACGAGGCGGTACGGCGGGATCCGGCGCTCGTGAAGGCGCACGAGCACGCTGCGGCCCGCCGCGATGCCGTTCTGCCGGAGCACGGCCTCGCGCACCCCGGCGTACACCGCCCCGGCGATGAGCTGGCCCATGCGGGTGTGTCCCCCGGCGTTGTCGATGGGCACCCCCCGCCCCTCCACCACGATCACGTTGTCCGTGCCCGTGCCGGTGGCCTGCCACCGCCGGGGGCGGTAGGCGCTACGCACGTCCAGGTCCTGGAGGGCGGCGGTCTTGGCCTCGGTGGCCGTGACCACGGCCCGGGCCATGGCCCGGGGCGACAGCCGGGCGTTGGCCAGGAGCACCACGTTGATGGTGCCGGGCTCGTAGTAGCGGCCCTCGTCCCGGGAGGTGCGCACGGCGTTGGAGCGCACCCCGGCGGTCACCAGGGCCACCACGGCCAGGTCCCGGAACGACCGGCGCTGCACCGAGAGGTTCGCCAGGTCCGCGCCGGTGAACAGCAGGCTCGTGGTCCCGGGGTCGAGCCCCAGCACCCCGAAGGCGAGCCTGCGCATCTCCCCGAGGTCCAGGTGCCACGAGGGCGGGGGCAGGCCGTGGTTGCCCACGGTGGTCACCCCGGTCCGGGGTCCCTCCAGGGTGGAGAGCACGGCCATGGGCTCGGCCAGGTCCACCACCAGGGTCCGGTGGACCTGGTCCAGGATCCGGCTCTCCACCACCCGGGCCCGGGCCACGTATTCGAGCCCCAGGTCCAGGGGGCGCTCGGAGACCACGGCGTCCGGGGCGAGCCCCGGCGCCCCCGGCGAGAACCGGTCGGGGTACAGGGCCGACGCGAGCCACGCCGTGAAGTAGCCCGTGTTGGTGGCGGCCCGGCAGGTGAGCACGCACGGGAAGAACCGGAGGCGCCCCTCCCGCACCGCCTCCACGTCCCGCCACCCGGGCCGGTGGAGCAGCCGCTCCAGGGGCTCCCGGTCCGTGCCGCACCCGTACACCACCTGGGGGTCGAAGGCCTGCCACTCCTCCAGGGTGACCGGCACCACGGCGCCGGTCTTGCCGAGCCGGGGCGGGAGGCCCCCGGCCCGCCGGATGATCTCGTTCTGGAACGAGTCGTCCCCCGGGGTCATCACCGCGTCCCGGCCCATGAACCGCATCACCCGGAGCCGCCGCTCCGGGGGGATGCCCCCCACCCGGGCCTCCACCGCACGGAAGTACCCGTCGTTCTCGGCGATCAGCTCCTCGGCCTCGGCCTCCCGGCCGAACACCCGGCCGAGGAGCTCCAGGGTCTGCCGGGCCTCGGCCAGGGTCCGGGGCCCCAGCTCCGCCAGGGGGCAGCCCAGGTCCGCCAGGGCCTCCCGCAGGCCGCGGTGCAGGGGCGACAGGATCACCAGGTCGGGCCGGGCCGCGCGCACGGCCGCGGCCGAAGGGGAGGAGAACCCGCCCACCACGGGTTTCCTGGCCGCCCCGGGGGGGTAGGTGTCGTGCCACGTGACCGCCCGGAGCCGGTCGGCCGCGCCGAGCCGCACGATCATCTCGGTGACCGCGGGCACCACGCACACCACCCGCTCGGGCGGGGCCCGGAGCACCACCTCCCGGCCCGAGGCGTCCTCGAACCGTACCGGGTACGCCGCCAGGGCGGAGGTCGCGAGCAAGAGGGCGGCAGCCGCCCACGCGAGGGGTCGTGGAAAGCGAACCATGGGGTCCTCCTGGAAAGCCTCGTCAGGCCCCTGTGGGTTGGGGCACTGGGGAAGGGTAACTCCGGTCTCCGGTCGACGGTCATCGGTCCCCGGTATATCTGCGCTCGTGACGGCACCGACCTGCGGCAACGTCAAGGCCGAAGTTGCTGTTTCGCAAACAGGCCGCTTCGCGGCCTACCGGAGCTGAATCCTGTCCACGGGTAGGGCCGCACGCGGCGTTCCAGTAAACCCCATGCTCCCCGGACCATGAGGAAAGGCATGGTGATGCCTAGGACGTGTGGGAATCCGGGAGGCTTTCAAGCCTTCTAGCCTTCCAGCCTTCCAGCGTCCCAGCGGGCCGAAGGCCCCGAGTTCCCGGGAAAGGGGTTCGATCTCACCGTCGCCGGGTTCCAAGCCCGAAGAAGGCGAGCAGGACCAGCACGAACACGGCGGCGAGCCACTGGACCCCGCTGGAGCTCAGCCGGGTGGTGTCGGCCGGGTCCTTGACCTCCTCCATGCGGTAGCCCTCGACCCGCTCCCGGCCCTCGCCGGGCCGGTCGGCGGGTTTGCGGGCCTCCGGGCCGGCCTCGGGCTCCGGGGGCCGTTCGGGAGCCGCGTCGGCCCGGAACCCGGCCTCCACCCGGGCCACGGCCTTTTTCACGGCCTCGGCCCGGAGCTCCAGGGTCTGGCCGGTGGCCCGCTCCACCGCCAGCTTGAACTCCCGCACGAGCTCGGGGGCCATGACCCCGGGCACCGAGAGCACGTTGACGATCATCTGGTTGAGCAGGGGATTGTTGCAGGTGTGGTCGCAGCACGCCACCCCGTGCTGGAGCAGGTTGGTGGCGTGCTCCACGGCGAGCCGGCGCACCACGGCCGGGTCGGCGTCCCAGTACCCCTTGCGCACCGCCTCGAGCATCCGGGCCGTGATGGACTGGTAGGCCCAGGGGTTGGCCTTCTCGAAGAACGCCTTGAGGCCCAGGCCCCGGTCGTCCTCCACGTACACCCGGTAGGTCTCCTCCCACCGGTCCTCCCCCACGGCCGCCGGCGTCGTGACCTGCCACCCCCACAGGTACTCCACGAACTTCTCGATCTCCCGGGCCCCGGCGTAGCCCTCGGCCTCCATGCCCTCGATCCACCGGGGGTTCCAGTACCGGGCCCGCAGCTCCGTGCCCAGGGTCCGGGCCAGGTCCTCGACGCGGCCCCGGCCCCGGACCCGCTGCATCGAGACGAACACGTCCGGGTCTTTCCCCGACACACGGCGCACGGCCATGCTCAGGGCGCCCAGGAACTGGAACATGTCGTCGTTGTCCAGGGTGCCGTACAGGTTGCTTGAAATGGAGTGCACGGTGGCGTCCACCCCGGCGAGCTGGTCCCGGTACACCCCGGTGAGCCTGCGGCCCCAGAACTCCGACGAGTAGGCGAACGAGACCCGCTCGATGAACGCGTCCGCGATGGTGTCGGGGTCCTCCCACTGGCCGCTCGCCGCGGTCATCTGGGAGACCTGGGTGCCGTAGGCCCCGGGCTCGGCCGAGAACAGGCGCACGGTGGAGAGCCTGCGGGCCTCCTCCGGGTCCACCCCCCGGCGGACCAGGGCCTCCCGGAGCCGCTCGGTGTTGCGGCGCACGTAGTTCTCCACGTCGGTGAGCGCCGCGGCCTGCTTCACGGCCCGGTCCAGCAGCAGGGCCACGGCGGGGAAGGTGTCCCGGAACAGGCCCGACATCTGGAGGAGCACGTCCACCCGGGGCCGGCCCAGGGCGGCGCCGGGGATCGGCTCGACCCCGGTCACCTTGTCCCGGTGGTCCCACACCGGGCGCATGCCCATGAGGTGCAGGGCCTGGGCCACGTCGATCCCCTCGTCCCGGATCGTCTCCACGGACCACAGCACGATCCCCACCCGGTCCGGGAACGCGCCGTCGTGCTTCGCCCGGTAGCTCCGGATCAGGTCCTCGGCCGCCTTGCGGCCCGCGGCATAGGCCTCCCGGGAGGGGACCTTGTCCGGGTCGAACCCGTAGAAGTTCCGGCCGGTGGGCAGACTCTCCGGGTTGCGCACCGGGTCGTTGCCCGGCCCGGGCGGCACGTAGCCCCCCCGCAGGGCCCGCACCAGCCGGTCGAGCTCGGCCGGGCCGCAGGCCTCGAGGCGCTCGGCCACCGCCCGGGCCGGCTCGCCCCCGTGCTCGGCGACGGCCTCGGCCGTCTCCCGGAGGGCCTCGCCCGAGGGGGACTCGCCGAAGGTGTGGAGCCCGTAGGGCACGAGCTCGGTGCGAAGGGCCATCAGGTGGTGCTCCAGGGTCTCGAGGCCGTCGGCGTCGAGCTCGGCGATGCCGAGCTCCTTCATGAGCCCGGTCTGCCGGGCCAGGCGGCGGATGCGCTCCAGGCGCTCGTCGCGCACCCGGTCGGAGGAGGCCGCCCGGTACTCGCTGATCAGGCCCGCCAGGGTGGCGGTCTCCCGGTACAGCCCCGCCCGCCGGAACGGCGGGGTGGCGTGGTCCACCACCGCGGCCCGGCCCCGGCGCTTGGCCTGGATCCCCTCGCCCACGTCGTCCACGATGTAGGGGTACACGCTGGGGATGTCCCCCAGGAGCACCTCGGGGGGGCACGAGGGGGAGAGCCCCGCCTGCTTGCCCGGGAGCCACTCGTGGGTGCCGTGGGTCCCCAGGCTGATCAGGGCGTCGGGCCGGAGCTCGTGCTGGAGCCACAGGTAGAACGCCACGTACTGGTGGTGGGGGTAGAGCGTGGTGCTGTGGAACAGCTTCTCCGGGTCGTCGGCCCAGCCCCGGGAGGGCTGGGGCCCGAGCCACAGGTTGCCCAGGCGCACCACGGGCAGGACGAACGCCCCGTCCTTGACCATGATGGTGGAGCCCTCGGGCGGGCCCCAGTCCCTCTCCACCCCGGCCACGAACGCGGGGGGCAGGTCCCGGAGCCACTCCCGGTACCGGGCGACGGGCACGGTGACCACGTCGCCCCGGGCCATCAGCCGGTCCAGCTCCCCCGGGGCCCAGGACCCGATGTTCCGGGCCCCCTTCATCAGGAGGTCCTGGACCAGGTCCTCGGAGATCCGGCCGTCCCCCACGTCGTAGCCTTCCCGGCGCAGCCGCTCCAGGATGCGGGTGATGCTTCGGAACACGTTGAGGTAGCTGGCGCCGATGTTCTGCTTGCCCGCCCCGTGGTTGTAGAACATCAGGAACAGTCGCTTGTCCCGGTTCGGGGTGGTGCGGAGGGCGTGCCACCGGGCCGCGCGCCGGGCCAGGCGCTCCACCTGGGCGGCCACCGGCACGTAGGCGTACCCGATCTCCCGGCCCGCCTGGTCGGTCACCGGCTCCTTGACCCCCACCACCGTGGGCTCGATCAGGCCGGTGAGTTCCGGTGTGGAGAACTGGAGGGCGATCTCCGCCGGGGACATCCCCCGGGGAGAGGCAGCCCACGCGTCCCCGGGGGTGAAGAACAGGTACTGGGCGTTCAGAACGGGCACGTCGGTGCGGTCGAGCACCGACAGGAGGTCGCTCGAGAGGATCGAGCTGAAGGTCAGGTTGAACGCCGTGACCGACCCCAGGCGCGCGTCCAGGGGGGAGCGGGAAACGAGCCGGGCGAAGTGTTCCGTGCCCGCGGTGGTGAACGAGCCCGCCAGCACGGCCACGTTGATCCCACGGCGCTCGTAGGCGCGCACCAGGGCGTCCAGGGGCGCCCGCTTGCCCTCGATCACGTAGGTGGGAAACGCCGTCACCAGGCTCCACAGGGCCCCTTCCCTCAGGTGGCCGGAGGACCGGTACCATGCCAGGTATCCGTCCATGTCCGGGAACGGGCCGGGGGCGTCGGGGTGGTACAGGAAGGTGTCGGGGGGCAGGTCCGGGGGCTCGTGGTCCGCGGTCACCCCCAGGTCCCGGGCTGCGACGAGCCGCACCAGGTTGCGGACGTTGGCCTCGGAGGGGAACGCGTAGTAGGCCCGCACCCCGGGGTCGAACCGGAACCCCGCGTCCACGAACGGCTGGTTGGCCGAGGCGGTGCGCACCGCATAGAGCCGGGCGCCGGGTTTCACCCGGTCGGCGTGCTCCAGGAGCCATTGGGCGGGCTGGCGGTGCATGATGTCCACCACGGCCGCGTCCATGCGGCCCACGAACGCCTCGAACGACGGGGTGCCCGCGTCCCGGCCGGTGAACACCCGCACCTCCAGGCCCGGGAGGTCCAGGTCCTCCACGGCCCGGTGGCAGGTGAGGGCGTCCGAGTCGCCCACGAACAGGCCCAGGCGCCGGGGCCCGGCCCCGGCGGCCACGGTCGCCAGGGCGAGAGACCCCAGAAGCCCCGGCATGACGAACGGAATCCAGCGGGTTCTCATCGAGCCGCCTTTGGGTCGGGACTTCGACAAAGGTCCGGACGCCGGCCCCTTCCCGGGTGTGTCACGGTGAAGGAATGGGGGGCCAAAAGCCCGGGGAAGGAGGCCGGCTTCCGGATTCGGTCTGCGGTCAGAACGCCACCTCGTAGCCCACCCGCAGCAGGCGGGGCAGGCCGTAGTACACGTACCGGTTCGTGGTGTCGGAGGTCTTGTCCCCGGACACCTCCACCTCCTGGTCGAACAGGTTGTCCACGGCCACCGTTAGGTAACCTTTGTACAGGCGCACCTTGACCGAGGCGTTCACCGTGGTGACGTCGTCCAGGTCCCGCTCGCGGCTCGTCTGGAGCACGGTGGACACGTCGGCCCGGCACCGCTCGCCGTCGTAGGACAGGGTGACGGAGCTCTGGTGCTTGGGGCCCGACTGGTACGGGTTGTCGTTGGTGTCCTCGGCCACGGGGTTGGCCCAGTACCCCGCCCAGGCCAGGGAGAAGCGCCCGAGCAGGTCGCCCCGGCCGGCAAAGGGCGCGAGCAGCAGGTTCCACTCGATCCCCGTGGACTCGAAGGTGCCGGCGTTGAAGTAGGTGAGGGGGTAGCCCTGGGACCGGTCGATCTCGATCTTGTCGGTGTAGTCCATGCGGAACGCGGCCAGCCGCAGGGAGGCCCGGTCGGTGTCGAGCTTGGCCCCCACCTCGTAGGTCCACCCCTCCTCGGGGTCGAGCCCGGGGTTCCCCACGAGGAAGCTGCTCTCGTAGTAGAGGTTGTTGAACGTGGGGGCCCGGAAGGCCTTGCCCGCGTTGGCAAAGAGGTTCAGGGCCCGGCTCACGCGGAGGGTGACGCCGGCGCTCGGCAGGAGCTCGGCGTAGTCGTCGCCGGCGGCGTCGGAGTAGATCCACTGCTGCCGGGCGCCCAGCACGAGGGTCAGGCGGTCCGCCAGGCTGGCCTTGGCCTGGAGGAACAAGGCGTAGTCGTTGCGCTGGTGGACGCCGTACTTGTTCAGGTAGTCCACCCGCCGGTGTACCGCCTCGCCGCCCACGGTGATCTCGGCCGGGCCGGCGGCGAACCGGTAGTCCGCCGTCACCCCCGAGTTGGCGTGCTTGTCCTTGTCGGTGGGCTTGCTGGGTTTCGTGTACTCGTCCCGCAGGAGGTAGCCCCAGTTGAAGAAGCCCTTGGCCCGCAGGGACTCGCGCTCCCACCGCACGTCACCGGTGAACCGGTAGTACTCCTGGTCGGTTCCCTTGGACAGCTCGCCGCCGTCCTTGATCTTGTTGAACCCGGTGGTGTCGTAGCTCCCCAGCAGGTCCACGATCAGCCCCTCCAGCGGGGTCAGCGTCAGGTTGCCCGAGTACCGGTTGGTGGTGCCCTGATCGTACCGGTACCCCTTGGTGAAGCTCCGGGAGATCGCCTTGAGCCGGCCCATGTGGCGGTACTGGACCCCGGCGGCCACCAGGCGGTTCGAGAACGAGGCGCTGTGGCTCTGGTACGCGTAGTCCCCGAGCTCCGCCGAGACCCGGGCCCGGGGCTTGCGGGTCGTCGTCTTCGTGATGATGTTGATCACCCCGGTCATGGCGTCGGAACCGTACAGGGTGGAGGCGGCGCCCTTGAGGATCTCGACCCGCTCCACCTGGTCCAGGGGGAGGGTGTCGAGGTCGTAGGAGCGGCTCGCGGCGTTCTGGATGGGCACGCCGTTGACGAGGACGAGTTCCCCGCCGTAGATCCCCCGGACTACCACCTCGCTGTTCATGCCCCCGTGGGTGACGCCGATGGGGCTGAACGCCTTGTACCCGAGCCCCCCGATGCGGCGCAGGGCCTCGGCCACGTTGTCCGCTCCGGTGCGGCGGAGCTCCTCGGCCGTGACCACCGTCACGAACCGGGGGCTCTCCCGCTCCTCCACCGGGAACTTCTCGGCGGTGACCGTGACCGGCGCGAGCAGGACGGGGGCGGCCGGGGCCTCGGCGGCCGCGGCCGGGGGGCCTGCGGCCCAGCCCAGGCCGCAGGCGAGGAGCAGGGTCCAAGCGATCCTTCGGTTCATGGCGTTTCCTCCTTCCTCCCCCAAGACAATGGCAAGACGATCAAACTCACCGGCGGGCTTCGGTCGCCGTCACTCCGGCACGTACACCACGGTGCCGTTCTCCAGGCGGTAGGCCGTGCCGAGCCGCTCCCCCCGGCCCTCGACCCGGTCGCGGGTGGCCCGCAGGGCCTTCACCCGTGTGCCCTTTTTCGTGATGATCTCCAGCTCCCCCTCCGGCCCTTTCTTCAGGATGGTGACCTCCGAGCGCTGGTCGAACAGGTCCTGCATCCGGTACACGGCAAACAGGGTCATCAGGAGCCCCACGATGAACACGAGCCCGATGTCGAACAGGTTGGCGAGCCCTGTCAGGGGATCCGCATCCCCGGTCTCAGACAGAAACCGCCTTCGGTTTCTCGACAGGTAGCGCATCGGCCTCCTCACGGGCTCCGGGGCTGTGGGTCAGGATCTCGGTGGCCAGCTCCATCTCCTTTGCGTCCTCCTCGGCCCACCGGGCCCGCACGGTGTAGATGCAGTAGGCCAGGGTGCCCTGGGCCAGCCCCACCACGGTGGTGGTGAACGCGATGACCAGGTCGGTGGAGAGCCTCGCCATGTCCCCCTGGCCCAGGGCGGCGAGCCCGGTGCCCATGGGGATCAGGGTGCCCATGAGCCCCAGGCTCGGACCCACCCGGATCACCAGCCGGACCCGGTCCAGGGAGGGCCGGAGGCTCAGGATGTGATCCTGGAGCAGACTCTCCACCCGGACCTCCCGCAGGTCCTCCTCGGCCTGCAGGAGCTCCCGCAGCCGGCTCACGTAGGCGCGCACGGCAGGGGACTCCTCAGCGAACGAGGTTCCTCCCTGGGGCCCGGGGCGCGTCCGGCGCCGCCGGGCACGGTCCAGCCCCTCGGCCAGGAACGAGCCGGCGCAGGTGAGCATGTACAGGGTCAGGAGGACGAGGAGCGCGAGCACGGGGTAGAGGAGGGAGCTCGAGACCACGTAGATGAAGCTCTTGAGCACGGCGCCTAGATTCATGGGGATCTCCTCCGCAGCCGAGCGGCCCAGCGGGCCCAGCCCACGAGAAACGCGACGGTCAAGGCGGTCCAGGTGGTCCGGGCGTGGGACGGGGGTATCGGAGCCGCCCTGCCGGTGTGGGAGGCGAGACGGTAGACCCCCTCGATGTCCCCGAACTGGGGCATGATCACCACGGCCGCGAGAAAGTAGGCCCCGATCCCGACCATGGCCCACCCCAGGGTGCGCTCGGGGGCCGAGCGTGCGCGCCGTCGACTTGTCAGAATCACGGCGGCCGTGGCTCCGGCCACCCCAACGAAGGTCCCGTACGCCCCTGCCACCGCCCAGGCCGCGGTCCCGGGAAGAAGGGCCACCAGGAAGCCGGTGATCAGCAGGACCACGGTGAGGCACACCGGGCACGGGACCACCAGGAGCCAGTGGGCCCGGGTGGGCCGGGCCGCGGCGGCGGGCTGGCGCAGGAGTCGCACGCCCCAGACGAGAAGCCCGGCGGCGAGCACCAGATGCACCGTCATACCCGAGGCCACGAGCCTTTGGATCCGGGGCAGGTGCGTCGCCGGGTCCAGGCGTGGGGCAACGGCCAGGGCTCCTGCGAACAGGGCGGCGTAGGCGGCCGCGAAGCCGGCGGCCACGAGGACGCGACGGCCGGCCCCCTGCGCCCCTTCCAGGCCGTAGGCCAGGCCGACTCCCCCTTTTGCGGCGAAGGCGCCGGTGGCGAACAGGATGCCGAGGACGAGGCTCTTGATCTCCATGGGCTGGGATCTCCGGACCTACAGGCGGTCCATGGCCGTTTGGATCTCGTCGACGAACACGGCCACCGCCTCGGGCACGAAGCCGAGCCCTCGGTACAGCTCGGAGTCACCGAACCGGACGGTGGGCACGTCCACCCGCTTGCCGGCCGCCTCCAGCTCGGAGCGCCAGCTCCCCTTGCCGTTCTCTCCCATCACGTCGTTCATGACGTGGTCGCCGGCCACGACCATGAGCGGGATGAACCGCACCCGTTCTCCGGGGTGGACCAGGGCAGCGGTCAGCGTGTCGTCGGGGGGCACCACGCCCTCCACCATTCCCAGATAGGTGTTGGGGTGGTGACGCGCCAGCGTCCGTTCTAGGCCCAGATAGACGGCGTTGGCACCGGAGGCCGTGGAGGGGGTGCCGTGGGCCACCAACACGTTGCATCCCTCGTCCGGGGGCAGGAAGTCGTGGGACAGGGCGCCGAGGAGACGGTGGAGGCTCTTCCAACGGTGGAGCAAGGTGCCCCCCACCTCCGTACGGAGCCCGGGAAAGCCGGCCACCGTGGCCAGGAGCCGGTCGTACATCTCGCCGGGGACCACGTAGAGGGGCTGGACCACGGCCCGGGTGAACCCGTCGGCCTGCAGCTCGGCCAGGGCCTCGGGTACGCTGCGAAGCCGGGTTTCCGGGGAGCGGCCGGTGTTGAGCTTCTTTCGGATCCGGTCGGAGGCGTAGGCCCACCGGATCTCGTGGCCGGGAAGCCTTCGGCAGAGCTCGCGGTCGAGGAAGGAGAAGGTGAGGGAGGCCCGGGTAGTGGTCCCAAAGGCCACGATCAGGACGGCGGGAGCGGTCGGCTCCCGGCCGTCGGGGCGGGCTCCCCGAACCGGACAGACGGGTCCACGAACTGTCGTTCTCGGGCTCACGGCGCGTCCTCCCGGGTCCCGGAGACAGGGGAGGGGCAGCCGCGGCCACGAAAAAAGCCCGCACGACGAAGTGCGGGCTTTCCGTATTCAAAGCGCCATCGGATTCCCCACCCTCCCATGCCCCGGGGAGTTGCGGTGGGCTGCTACGCCGGCAGGTCTTCTGGCTCGCGATTCGTCCTCAGGACCGCCTTCCCAGCCGCATCCGGCCAGTGGCGTCGTGGTCCTTCGTCCTCGCTCACAGCGGCGGGTCCGCGGGGGATTCTCACCCCTCTTCCCTTTTCAGCCCTCTCGGGCACCGGCGCGCGTCCTATGAAATTGTTCGCCGGTTTATAGGGGAAACCGGGCGCCGTGTCAAGCGGGACTGCAGGGGGGGCCGGTTCAAGTTCTCCCGTGCCGGAACCGAAACGTTTCCCAGCGGCACCGGGCAGAGGAGGATGGCCGGGGTCTCACCATAGGTCCCACCCAGGAAGGGGGGGCAGGAAAAGAGAGAATGATCAAAGAACCCCGCGTCCAACTGTTCGACCTGATCGAGTGCCTCTCGAAGGCCATGGATCTGGTCTGCCCATCGCTGGTCAACCACCACGAGCGGGTGGCCTACATTGCGTTCAGCATCGGCGCGGAGATCGGCCTTCCGCCCGAGCGGCTGAGGGAGCTGGTGATGGCCGGCTCGCTCCACGACAGCGGGGCCCTGTCCCTGCGGGAGCGGCTCGACGCGCTGCGGTTCGACGTGGAGGATCCGTTCGAGCATGCCGAGCTCGGGTACCTGCTCCTCCGGAGCTTCGAGCCCCTGGGGGCGGTGGCCCGGCTCGTGCGTCACCACCACGTGCACTGGGACACCCGTGGGGAGGTTTCGGACGCCGTGGGGGAGGACGTCCCGCTGGAGAGCCATATCCTGCACCTGGCGGACCGGGTGGCCGTGCTGATCCGGGACGGGGAGGAGACCCTGGGTCAGGTCAGGGGGATCTGCGAGAAGATCGAAGAACGTTCGGGCACCCTGTTCTCCCCCGAGCTGGTGGAGGTGTTTCGCTCCTTGGCCGTGAAGGAGTACTTCTGGCTCGACGCGGCCTCCAACTCGCCGGGCGGTGTGCTGCGGAGCATGGTGGGGCTCGAGACCACCGAGCTTGGGCTCCGGGGACTTCTGGGCCTGTCGAACCTGTTCCGGCAGATCATCGACTTCCGGAGCCGGTTCACGGCCACCCATTCCGTTGGGGTGGCCGTGAGCGCCGAGGCCCTGGCCCGGGAGGCCGGCTTCTCCGACCGGGAGTGTCTCATGATGCGGGTGGCGGGCCACCTGCACGACCTGGGCAAGCTGGCCGTGCCCGTGGAGGTGTTGGAGAAGCCGGGTCCGCTCACCGGGGGAGAGCTGGGGATCATCCGCAGCCACACCTTCCACACCTACCGCATCCTGGAGCCGATCCGCGACCTGGAGACCATCAACGCCTGGGGCGCGTTCCACCACGAGCGGATCGACGGCACGGGGTACCCGTTCCACCACCGGGGCGAGGACCTGTCGCTGGGCTCACGGATCATGGCCGTTGCCGACGTGTTCACGGCCGTCACCGAGGACCGGCCCTACCGGGCGGGCATGGCCAAAGGGGAGGCCCTTCGGGTCCTTCAAAGGATGGCCGAGAGAAGAAGTCTGGATCGGTCGGTGGTGGTGATGCTCGAACGCCGGTACGACGAGATCAACGCCGCCCGCATCGCCGCCCAGACGGCGGCCGACGAAGAGTACCGAAGGTTCCTGCCGCCCGACGAACCCAAGCGGCACGTCGGGTGAGGGGGGGCGTCCTCAGCGGCGAGCCCCCTTGGCCACGGTGTAGGGCGGACGGTTCCGGTCCAACATGTAGTGCCGGGGGTTCACGTACTTGCCGTCCACCTTGACGGAGTAGTGCAGATGGGGGCCGGTGGAGCGGCGGCCGGTGGAGCCCATGAGCCCGATCCGGTCGCCCCGGCGGACCCGCTGACCCCGTTTGACCAGCACCTTGGCCATGTGGCCGAAGATCGTGCGGATGCCGTTTCCGTGGTCGATGGTGACGCCCCGGCCCAGGTTGACGTCCCGCACCACCCGCACCACCCGGCCGTCGGCCGGCGCCACGATGGGGGTGCCCTCCCGCCCGGCCATGTCCACGCCGTTGTGAAACTCGCGCTTGCCGGTGAACGGGCTCCGCCGCCAGCCGAACCCCGAGCTGATCCAGTGCTCCCCGGCCACGGGGGTGATGGCCGGGATCGCGTCCCACGAGCGCTTCTGGGCCTCCACGGCCCGGGCCAGGTCGGTCAGATCGTCGGCCAGGGCCTCCACCTGGGAGGTCAGGCCCGCGGGGGACGGGCCCTCCTCGGCCCCCTCGTCGGCCTGGGCGGTCCGGTCGGCCGGGGCCACGGCGTCCAGATCCACGTCTCCCAGGCTGCCCTGCCCGCCGGCCGGGCTGCTTTGGTCCTGCGATTTCCCTTCTTCCTCCCCCTCGCCCTGAAGCCCGAGCCAGGAGCGGATCTTCGCCTCCTCCGCCCGGACCCGGGCCATGCCCTCCCTCACGCTCTCCAGCTCCTCCTCGGCCGTGGCGAGCCGCTGGGTCAGGTCGTCGCGCTGGCGGGTGAGCTCGGCCAGCTGAGCCCTGAGGGTGGCGGTCTCGCTGTGGAGCCGCACCGCCGTGGCCGTGCCCACCACGGCCGCCAAGCCGGCTGCCAGAAGACCCCCGAGCCCCAGCAGGAGGATCCGTCGAGACAGGGTCAAGCGGTTGGTCTCTCCCGAGACCCCCGAGGTCCACTCGATGGTTACGAAACCGGAATCCCTCTTCATGAACGTCCCCTGGAAACGGCCCGCCGCGGCGATCTTCCGCGGGGGGCGGAGGCGGAAAAAAACGTCTGCACCGTGTACCACAGGGCGTGATCGGGTCTCAACCCGGTCGCCCGTGCCCGGCCGGGTCTCTTGCAATCTCTGCAATCTCCGGACCGGTAGCCCCCGGCACGGGGGACCCGGCCGTGGGGGTTCGGGCCAGCACCAGAACGTCGACCCGGTCGGCGCCGGCCTCCCGGCAGGCCCGGGCGCACGCCCGGGCCGTGGCCGTGGTCGTGGCCACGTCGTCCACGAGGAGCACGGGCCCCGTGAGCGGCTCGGCCGGCCGGTAGGCCCGGGCCGCGATCCGGAGCCGGGCGGCCGCGCCGCGCCCCAGCAGCTCGGGGGCCCCGGGATCCTTGCTCAGGGCGTGGGGCCGCCACGGGGCCCGAAGATGCCGGGCGAGCCCCCGGGAGAGGATGCCGGGGAGATCGAACCCCCGCCTCCTGAGCGCGGCCGGGGCGGGAGGGACCGGCACCACCGCGGCGTAGGGGGCGTCGGCGTAGTGCTCCAGGGCGGCCTGAACCGCCAGGTCCACCAGCGCGGATCGAACCTCCAATCGGCCCGAGAACTTCATCGCCTGGATCAGGTCGGCCGCGGCTCCCTCGTACAGGGCCCGGGCGCGCAAGCGGTGAAAGGGGGGAGGGTCCTCGCGGCACCGGGGGCAAGGATGGGACGGGCCGGTCCCCGGAAAAGGCACCGCGCACACCGGGCACCAAGGCTCTGCCGGAGGCCGGAGGCGGCCCGCGCACGCCGGGCACAGGGGACGGGAGCCCGTCTCGGGCCGCCTCCGGCCGCACAGGGGACACAGGGACGGGAGGAACAGGTCCACCAGCCCCCGGGCCGCCTCCGCGACCGCGCGGGCCCACCGGAGGCTCACCCCTCCACGAGGTCCTCGCCGGTCATGGGGTCGGGCTTGGCAAGCCCCAGGATCCGCAGGAGGGTGGGGGCCACGTCGGCCAGCCGACCGTCCCGCCGGAGCCGCAGGCCCGGGCGGTCGGGGTCCACCAGCACGCAGGGCACCCGGTTGCAGGTGTGGGCCGTGTGGGGCTGGCCGGTGGCGGGGTCCCACATCTCCTCGGCGTTGCCGTGGTCGCCGGTGATCAGGAACGCGTAGCCGTTGGCCCGCAGGGCCGCGGCCACGTCGCCCACGCAGGAGTCCACCGCCTCCACGGCGCGGACCGCGGCCTCGTACACGCCGGTGTGCCCCACCATGTCGAGGTTGGCGAAGTTCACCACGATCAGGTCGTAGGCGCGGCGCCCGATCTCCTGGACCAGCCGGTCCCGCACGGCAAAGGCGCTCATCTCGGGTTTCTGGTCGTAGGTGGCCACCTCGCGAGGGCTGGGGATCAAGACCCGGTCCTCCCCGGGGAAGGGGGTCTCCTCGCCGCCGTTGAAGAAGTAGGTCACGTGGGCGTACTTCTCGGTCTCGGCGATGCGAAGCTGTTTCAGGCCCGCGTCCGACACCACCTGCCCGAAGATCTCGCTTAGGTGCTCCGGCGGGAACGCCACCGGCAGGTCGAAGGTCTCGTCGTACAGGGTGAAGGTGGCGAACCCCGCGAGTCGGGGCCGGTCCGAGACGTCGAACGCCTCGAACCCCGGCTCGGTGAAGGCCCGGGTGAGCTCCCGGGCGCGGTCGGCGCGGAAGTTGAAGAACACCACCGCGTCGCCGTCGGCCACCCGGCCCACCGGCTCTCCGGCCCCGTCCACGATCACCCGGGGCTCGACGAACTCGTCGGTCTGGCCCAGGGCATAGGCCGCTCTCACGGCCTCGGTGGCCGAGGGCGCCGGGGCCCCTCGGCCGCGCACCAGGGCGTCCCACGCCTTCTCCACCCGGTCCCACCGGTTGTCCCGGTCCATGGCGTAGTACCGCCCGGTGACCGTGGCGATTCGGCCCACCCCCTTGTCCGCGAGCTGGGCCTCCAGGTGCTCCAGGTACCCGATGCCGCTCTGGGGAGGGGTGTCCCGGCCGTCGAGGAAGGCGTGGACGAACACCCTGTCGAGCCCCTGCCGTTTCGCCAGCTCCACGAGGGCGTAGAGGTGCTCCTGGTGGCTGTGCACCCCGCCGTCGGAGAGGAGGCCCAACAGGTGCAGGGCCCCACCCGTCTCCTTGACCCGGCGGCACGAGTCCACCAGGACCGGGTTGTCGAAGAAGCTCCCGTCGCGAATGGCCAGGTTGATGCGGGTGTAGTCCTGATAGACGATGCGGCCTGCCCCCAGGTTCAGATGACCCACCTCGGAGTTGCCCATCTGCCCGTCGGGCAGCCCCACGTCCATGCCCGAGGCGCCCAGGGTGGTCCAGGCCGCCTCGGCGAACAGGCGGTCCAGGTGGGGGGTGCGGGCGCCGGCCACGGCGTTGTGGGCACGCTCGGACCGGAAGCCCCAGCCGTCCAGGATGATCAGGGCCACGGGTCTCATGGGACGCTCCCGGCCGCCGCAAGGGCCGTCTCGGTGCGGGGAGGGAACGCCTCCAGGTCGAGCACCAGGGTGTCCAGGGCCGAGCACCCCGGGCATGCCGCGTTCCACACGCCCGTCCGGCGTCCGCAGGCCGAGCACGCGAACGCGAATCCGGGGGCGGCCGGCCCCTCGCCGGTCACGGCCGCCCGGAACTCCCGGGCCGCCAGATCGAAGGACCGGGCCCGGTACAGGGCCTCGGCCCGCAGCGCCCGGGCGATCCGGGTCCCCGCCACCGGCGCTGGGAGGCGGTCCAGCAGCGCCAGCGCCTCCTCGTTCTCCTCCAGGTCCAGCAGGAGCCGGGCGAGGAACAGGGGGGCGGAGGCGCCCTTGCGGCTCAGTTTCTTGAGGGGTTTGATCAGATCCTTGGCCCGCCCCTGGGCTTTGCGCTCTTCCAGGGCGCGCAGCAGGAGCCCTGCCTGGCCGGTGGCCTGATAGCCCCGGAGCCAGGTCTCGACGGCGGCGTCCGGGTTCCCCCCGGCCTGGAGGGCCTCTCCCAGCGCCTGGTAGGCGGGGGCGAACTCGCGCTCGGACCGGACGAGCTCCTGGAGCTGCTCCTTGTCGGGGCCGGCGGGGCCCGACGTGGCCCGGCGGAACCGGAGCTCCACGAGCTCCTTGCGGGCGCGCTCCTTCTCGGCCCGGTCCCGGGCCTTTGCGGCCAGCCGCTCCTGGACCCTCACGGCCTCGCCCCAGTTGGCCCGGTCCCGGTACAGGTCGCGGAGCCTGGCAAGGGCCTCGGGGTGGTCGGGGTCCTTTTCGAGCCAGCGCCGCAGGGCCGCGATCTGGCCCTCGTAGTCGCCGCGCCTGCGGTAGACCTCGACCATCAGAACCAGCGCCTCGGCACTGCCGGGGTCGTGGGCCAGCAGGTCCCTGAGGATCCGTTCCGCCTGGTCGGTTCGGCCCTCGGCCAGCTCCACCCGGGCCATCTCCAGGGCCACCAGGGCCTCGTCCCGGGCCTTCCGCCAGGCCCTGCGCAGAAACCGGCGGGCTTTGCGGGTACGCCCCAGGGCCGCCTCGGCCCGGCCGGCCAAGAGCAGGGCCCGGGCCTCGGCCCGGCGCTCGTCCGCCTTGCGGTGGCGCCAGAACCCGAGGGAGCGCATCGCCTCACGGAACGCGCTCAACAGCATGGCCGTTCCGAACCCGGCCAGGAAGAACAGAAAGAGCACCAGGGCGACGCTGGTTGTCACCCGGGTGCCGGGGTAGATCTGAAACTCCACCGGCCCCGGGTTCAGGGTGAACACGTACCCGAAGGCCAGCAAGGCCAGGACGACCGCGACTACCGCCAGTTTGTTCTTCACGCCGCCATCCCTTCCGGGGCCAGCCGCCCCTCGGTGTGGTGACGAGGCCGGACCGAGGGGAGGATCAACCCGAGGCCTCCCCTTCCCGTTCCCGCAGGGACTTGCACTCGACGCACAACGTGGCCCAGGGGACCGCCTCCAACCGCGCCCGCGGGATGGGTTCGCCGCAGTCCTCGCACACCCCGAAGCTGCCCTGCTCTATGCGCTCCAGGGCCTCCTCGATCATGCGCAGTTGCTCCCTCTCCCGTTCGCTCAGGTTCAGGAGCACCTGCCGGTTGTACGTGACGGCCGCATCGTCGGCCACGTCCTGAACCGCGTCGGTCCCCAGGGAGAAGCTCTCCTGCTTGAGCTCCTCCACCTCTCCGGCCAGCTCGTCCCGGAGCGCCAGGAGCCGCTCCTTCCAGGTCTGCAGTTCCTTCGGATCCATCGCGATCTCCTCCCCGGTAACTTTGGGCCTTTGGCCCGCTGGAAGGCTAGGAGGCTAGAAGGCTAACCACCTCATTTCTCCTAGCGTTTCGAGCAGGCCCAAGTCACAGGCCCGGCGGGCATGGGGTCTGCCGGAGAGCCGGGCGCGGCTCCTATGCTCGCCGCGCAGTGCCTCCAGCGTCTGGACCGCGAAATGGTACCCCTTGCACGCAGCTGTGATGAAACCAGCTCCCGTGTCTTGTGCCTGCGCGGCGAATCTCAACGCTCGGCTTCGCGCCCGGCCGGAGGTAGACCCCATGCCCCACACGCAACGCTCGGGCCGACACTTACGCGAAGTTTGTACCCCGCAAACAGGCCGCCTCGCGGCCTGCCGGAGTTCCACGGTAACCTCGGGCCTCCGACACTACGCCCCCCCTTCCCGGGCCCGCGGCCCGGGCACCCGCACGTCGCCGCGGCGCACGGTGACCCTTCGGCCGTCCAGGTACTCGAGCAGCGGAATCGTGTACTTGCGGGTGGTTCCCGTGAAGGCCTTGATGTCGGCCACCCCGATCTCCGGCTGCCGGCGAAACAGCTCCACCACGTGGGCGGCCAGGGCGTCTAGGTCCTCGACCCGGAACAGATACCCCTCCTTGGTGCGGTGAACGGCGCCCTGCTCCACCAGGTATTCCACCACCGGCCGGATCGTCCGTTCGTCCAGGCCGAGCTCCGAGGCGAGTTCGGCCTGGGTCGGTCCTTCGAACCGCCGCCTGCCAAGCATCCCCAGGATGCGGGAGCGGGCCTCCTCGTCCCCGGCGTCGAGCTGGGGCACGAACTCGGCCAGCCGCACGATGTTGCCCTCGGCCGCGATGCGGCCCTGGGCGTTCAGGTCCCCCAGCACGTACTCCACCAGCTTCGGGTCGGCGTGGCGGGGCAGCCTTCCCCGTAGCTCCTCCCGACCCAGCCCCCGGCGCAAGGGGTTCTCGGCGTGGAACCTCGCCAGGAGGCCCAACGCCTTTTCGGCCAGCTCGTCCACCACGGCCCGGTGGTGGTGGCGCTGGGTCTTGCGGTCGGTCACCCGGGCCACCCCCGACCGAACCACCGCCTGGAGCTGGTTCCGAGCTTCCTCCAGGGTGGTCCCCAGGGCCACCTGGGCCTCCTGCGGGGTCAGCCCCCGGTACCCCCGGGCCGCGAGGAACGCTCCGAGCCGTTCCCCGGGCTCCCCCCTGTGGAGCACCTCGAGGGACCGGACCGTGTCGGGCCGCTTGCCCCGGTGCCGGCGGGGCTGGTGGTCCAGCACCACCCCGCCCCCCAGTGTGCGGGGCGGGGAGAAGGACCGCAGGACGAAACGGTCCCCGGGGCAGGTGACGATCCACTCGGCGCTGCGCAGTTGGGCGTAGGCCGCCTCCCCCGGCGCCAGCTGGTCGCCTTCGAGGAGAGCCACCACCACCGGCACCTCCTGGGTGCCCACGTGGAGCCGGACCCGGGCCCGGTCCGCCAGCGGCCGGGGCTCCCCCGGCAGGAGCTCCAGATGCACGTCCACCATGCGGGTGGGGGCAAGGGTGCCGGGGTGGGCCACGGTGACCCCCCTCTCCAGGTCCCCCACGTCCAGGCCCGCCAGGTTGAGGGCCGCCCGTTGACCGGCCACCGCCTTGGAGGCGTCGCGGCCGTGCACCTGGATGTTCCGGATCTTGGTCCCCCGGTCGGCCGGCAGGACCACGGCCTCGTCGTCGCGCCGGGCCGAGCCGGAGATCACGGTGCCCGTGACCACCGTGCCGAACCCCCGAATCGTGAACACCCGGTCCACCGGCAGGCGGAACACGCCCCGGCTGCCCCGCGGGGGCACCCGGGACGCCAGGGAGTCGAGCTCGCGCAGCAGCACGTCGAGCCCCTCACCGGTCACCGAGCTCACCGGCACGATCGGCGCACCTTCCAGGAACGTGCCCTGCACGGCCTGCTCCACGTCGTCCCGGGCCAGCTCCAGAAAGTCTGGGTCCACCGTATCGGCCTTGGTCAGGGCCACGAGACCGTGCTGCACCCCGAGGAGCCGGCAGATGTCCAGGTGCTCTCGGGTCTGGGGCATCACCCCCTCGTCGGCCGCCACCACCAGCAGCACCAGGTCGATCCCGGCCGCGCCGGCCACCATGTTCTTGACGAACCGCTCGTGACCCGGCACGTCCACCACCGACAAGCCGGTGCCGCCGGGGAGCTCGAGGTGGGCGAACCCGAGCTCGATCGTGATGCCCCGCTCCTTCTCCTCCTTGAGACGATCCGTGTCGGTGCCGGTGAGGGCCCGGACCAGGGAGGTCTTCCCGTGGTCGATGTGCCCTGCCGTGCCGAGGGTGAGACGAGGTGCGTCGCGCATGGAACCCCATCGAACACTGGGGAACGGATCCCCCGGAAAAAGATCGTAGGATGCTAGCAGAGGGCCCCCGGCCCTTCAAGCAAGCCGGGATCGCCGGGACGGTCGGGTCCGGTCGGATCCGACCGCGGCGAGGAGGCACCCGCCCACGACCAGGACCCCGCCGGCCCACTGGGCCGGTCCCGGGAGCTCCCCCAGGGCGACCGCGGCCACGAGGCCGGCGTAGAGGGGTAGGGTGTTGTAGAAGGCCATGGCTCCGGAAGGGCCCAGGCGGCGCACGCCCTCGTTCCATGCCAGGAAGGCCAGGAACGAGGGCCCGGCTCCGATGTAGAGCAGCGCCGCCACCACGCCGGGCGACCATGCCGGGGGCGTGCGGGTCCACTCCCACCCGGCCGGCCCCACGAGGACCAGGGCCCCGAGCACCGTGGAGGTGGCCGTGACCCAGACCGTGGGGTGGCGTTCCAGGAGCTTGCGGCCGGCGATGGAGTAGAGGGCCCAGCAGATCACGGCGCCGAGCACCAGCACGTCGCCGGGGTTGAACCGCAGCCGGGCCAGGGTCTGCCAGGACCCCTGGGAGAGGATCACGGCCACCCCCACCAGGCTCACCACGGCTCCCACCACGTGCCGCCGGGCCAAGGGCGTGCCCACGAGCATCCGGGCCAGCAGCACCGTGGCCAGGGGGCCTGCCGCGTTCACCAGGCCCGCGTTCACCGCGGTGGTGCTCCGCAGGCCCGCGTACAGGAGCACCTGGAACCCCACCACCCCGCTCAGTGCCATGGCGGCCACGAGCCAGCGGTCCGCCGGCCGGAGGGGTTGGTGGGTGCCCCCCCTGCGCCACAGCAGCGCCGCGAACAGGACCGACGCAATGACTCCCCGCGCCGCCGCCAGGGTCCACGGGCCCACCGCCTCCCGAAGGGCCCGCCCCAGAACCACGTTGCCCGCCCAGAGGAGGGTGGCCGCGTTCACGAAAAGGTAGTCCGTCCATCTGCCCAAGGGAGCCTCCGTCGTGGGGGGAAGCGCTTGCCGGCGCGGCGCGGCTGTCGGATCGATGCTGTTAACTCGGCGACAAAATAGACGCGCCTCCTCGAGGGGCGGGGCAAGGGACCTGCCTCCGGCCGGGCGCGAAGCCAGGCATTGAGATCCGCCGCGCAGGCACAGGACCGAAGAGCTGATTTCATGACAACTCGGTGGGATCCAAACCGTCTCGCGGTCCGAGCGTCAGAGGCGCTGCGCGGCGAGCTAAGGGGCCGCGCCCGGCAGGTCCCTTGTCCCCGAGCAGGGAGCGGTAGCGCCTGTTTGTCAGCCGGGTTGATAATATAGCCGATCCGGACACGGCCCGCTCGGCAGGGGCGGAGCCCGAGGGGTTCAAGCCGGCGGGACGGCCGGCCGAAAGGAGGAGCCAGATGCCCCAGTTCCGGGTGAATGCACAGGACGTGGACGAGGAGGCCGGGCGGGCCGTCGTGCGGGGTGCCGAGGCCCGGCACATGAGCCGGGTGCTCCGGCTGCGGCCGGGCCAGAGGGTCCAGGTGTTCGACGGGGTCGGCGGCCGGTGGTCGGGCGTCGTGGAGCGGGCGGAGGCAGAGACAGAGGTGTGGGTGGCCGGGCTGTCGAGGTTGCCCGGCAACGAGCCGACCCTCGACCTGGAGCTCCTGGTGGCCCTTCCCAAGGGGGAGCGCTGGGAGGGAGTGCTGGAGAAGGGCACCGAGCTCGGAGTGGCCCGGTTCCTTCCCGTGTACACGGGCCGTACGGTACCTCGGCTGCGGGAGGACCGCCGGGCCGCCAAGGTGGACCGGTGGAGCCGGATCGTTGCCGCGGCCGCCAAGCAGTGCGAACGGGGGCGGGTGCCGGTGGTGAAGCCTCCCGTGGACCTGGCCGAGGCCCTGGAGACTCTGGGGCCGCCTCGTCCGGGTGAGGTCCGGATCGTGTGGGCGGAACGCCGGGGCCGCGATCCGTGGCCGTCGCTCCGGCCGGCCCGGGTGGTGCTGGCGTCGGGCCCGGAGGGAGGGTGGGCCCCCGAGGACCTCGAGCGTCTGACGGCGGCCGGGTTCGTGACGATGGGGCTGGGGCCGAGGATCCTCAGGGCCGACACCGCGGCCGTGGTGGGTGCGGCGTTGGCCCAGGCCCGATGGGGCGATCTTGTGGGCCGGGCCCCGGGGTGGTAGGTTGCCCCAGAGATGCCCGGCGGATCGGAGGACAGCGCCATGAAATGCCCGAAGTGCGGTTACATCAGCTTCGACCACCTGGACGAGTGCCGCCGGTGCGGCACCGACCTTCGGGACGCCCGGGCCCTTCTGGGGTTGATCGTGGTCCGCCCCGAAGACCGTGTGCGGCTGCCCGCCGGCCCGCCGGCGGAGGAGCCCACGGAGGCCGAGGGGTTCGTGACCGCCGGCGAGGAGATCGAGGCGGTGGACCTCGCCGCCGAGGGGGAGGCGGAGGGGGGCGAGGATCTCCTGGCAGGCCTGGACTTCGAGGAGTCGTTCGAAGACGTGGTGGAGCGCACCCAGTACGAGGAGGTGGAACAAGAGGAGGCCGGAGAGGAGGACGACGGGCTCCTGGACCTGGACTTCGGAGACCTGTTCGCCGACGAAAAGCAGGACTCCTGAGAAAGGGGGCCCGTCCATCGTCGGTTCGGGCGGGTACCGGGCGAACGATACTCTCTTGGCGAAGGCCTGATAAGCACCCGGTAAGCCCCAGCGGGCTCTCGTGTCGCGTTTCCGAGATTTCGTTGTTTTCTCAAGGGGTGGGGCTGGAGGCCCCTCCTTTGCTGAACGGCCTCGCAGGGGCGGCCCGAGCTGGCCCGCCGTCGCGCTTCGTCGGAGCCCCCAGCCCCACCGAAGCAATCCGCATACGGTTTTGCGAAACGGTACACGGGCAGCCTAGCGGGCCGAAGGCCCCACACCGAGGACCAGCGACTGACGACCAGCGACCGGAATGTTTCCTTTTCCTTGACCCCGCCCCGGCGGGTGGGGTACCGTGCGAGACGAACGTCGTTCCATCGGCGTCGAGCGGCAGGTCGGGTTCCCACAATCCCAAGATCGGGTGTGAAGGAGAGGTCGCCGGCCTCTCCTTTTTTCGTAGGACCCCCCACTGGGGTGAGGGGTCAGCAACACAAGGAGTCTTCGTGAGCACGCAGTTTCCCCCGTTTGTCGTCCGTCGAGTCCACTGTGACCGTCCCATCGTACAGGGAGGAATGGGGGTGGGGGTGTCGTTGGCCCCCCTGGCCGGAGCCGTGGCCCGGGAGGGAGGAATGGGCACGGTGTCGAGCGCCTGTTTGGACCGCCTGGTGACCCGACGGATCGGCCGGGAGGTGGGGGCCAGGGAGGCCGCTGCCATCGAGGTGGCCGAGGCGAAGCGCCTTTCCGGCGGCCGGGGGGCGGTGGCGATCAATGTGATGGTGGCGATCCAGGGGGCCTACGCCGACAGCGTGCTGGGGGCGTTGGACGGGGGGGTGGACGCCATCGTGTCCGGAGCGGGGCTGCCCCTTTCCCTTCCGAACGTGGTGGCCGGCCACCCCCGGGCGGATGAGGTGGCCCTGATCCCGATCGTGTCCTCGGCCCGGGCCCTGCGGGTGTTGGGGAGGCGTTGGGCCGCGGCGGGCCGCCGGCCCGACGCCGTGGTGGTCGAAGGGCCCCTGGCCGGCGGGCACCTGGGATGGAAGACGGCCCAGGAGGTGGAGGACCCCGCCCACCGGCTGGAGGTGCTCCTGGACGAGGTGCTGGCCGAGGCCCGGCGCCAGGGGGGCATTCCCGTGATCGCGGCCGGGGGGATCTTCGACCGGGCCGACGTAGAGGCCATGCTCTCCCGCGGCGCGGCAGCCGTCCAGCTGGGCACCCGGTTCCTCGTCACCGAGGAGAGCAGCGCCTCTCCGGCCTACAAGCGGGCTGTGGTGGCGAGCACGGCCCAGGACGTGGAGGTGGCGATGGAGCCCGGAAGCCCCTGCGGGCTGCCGTTTCGGGTGCTCCGGTCCTCCACCATGTACCGGCTGGCCGCGGGCGGAGCCTTGCGGGTGCGGTGCGACAAGGGGTACCTGCGAGGGCCCCACGGGTGCCTGGCCGTGCGGGAGCAGGGCCGGTATTTCTGCATCTGCAACGGGCTGCTGAGCTCGGCGGGATACAATACCGGCGAGGAGCCCCCCCTCTACACCGTGGGGGCGAACGCGCCGCGGGTGGACCGGATCCTTCCCGTGGCCGAGCTCATGGCCGAGCTGGTCGGGGCGAAGCCCGTCACCCTGCCCCAGGCGGTCAACGCCTGAGGCATCCTCCAGGCACCCGGCCGGCGAGGCCCCACTCCCGGAACCCCCCCATGGCGGAGCTGAGCGACATCCTCTCGGTGATCGCCGAGGCCCTGGGTCCCTACGACCCCGACGAGGCGGTGGTGGAGGCCCTGCGCACCCTGCTCGACAACCGCTACGAGGGGCTGATCGTGGTGGATGCCGAGGGCCGGGTCGTGTACATGAACCGGGAGAACGAAAGGTTCCTCGGCCTGGCCCGCGGGGCCGCCAAGGGCCGGCACATCACCGACCTGATCCCTTCCTCCCGCCTCCACGTGGTGTGTCAGACCGGCCGAGCCGAGGTGGGTCACCTGCAGGAGATCGAGGGCAAGACCAAGGTGGTGGCCCGGATCCCCCTGCGGCGCGACGGCCGCGTGGTGGGCGCCATGGGCTCGATTATGTTCCGCGACCTTCGCGAGGTGGACCGCCTCGCCCGCAAGGTTCGGGTGCTCGAGGACCAGGTCGCCAGCTACCAGCGCAAGCTCCGGCAGCTGCCCCAGCGAAACCGCTATACCTTCGACAACATCCTGGGCCGGGGCCGCAGGCTGCGCGAGGCCGTGGACCTGGCCAAGCGGGTGGCCCGGTCCGACGCGGACGTGCTCCTGGTGGGGGAGACCGGCACCGGCAAGGAGCTGTTCGCCCACGCCATCCACAACGAGAGCCCCCGGGCCCACGGCCCGTTCGTGCGGCTGAACTGCGCCGCGATCCCCCGGGACCTGGCCGAGTCGGAGCTGTTCGGGTACGAGCCCGGCTCGTTCTCGGGCGCCGACCGCAAGGGGCGGATCGGCAAGTTCGAGCAGGCCCACGGGGGCACCATCTTCCTCGACGAGATCGGCGAGCTCCCCTTAGACATCCAGGCCAAGCTCCTCCGGGTGCTGCAGGAACGGGAGGTGGAGAGGCTGGGGGGCACCGGCCCCCGGTACGTGGACTTCCGGCTCGTGGCGGCCACCAACGTGGACCTGAAGGACCTCGTAGAGGCGGGACGGTTCCGGGCCGACCTGTACTTTCGCATGAACCGGATGCTGGTGTACCTGCCTCCCCTCCGGGATCACCCGGAGGACATCCCCTTGTACGTCGAGCACTTCCTGGAGACCCACTACGACTTCGAGGGGACCGGCAAGCGCCGCATGGCCCCCGAGGCCCTGGCCGCCCTCCAGGCCTACCCCTGGCCCGGGAACGTGCGGGAGCTCCAGAACGTGGTGGAGCGGGTGGCGTGGAACGCCACCGGCCCGGAGATCCGTCTTGCGGATCTGCCGCCCCAGATCCTCACCGCCGACCCCGCCGCCCGGGCGGCCGGGGGGGAGGGGGAGGGCACGCTCCTGCGTCAGGCGGTGGAGGAGGCCGAGAAGCGGGTGATCCGCCGGGTGCTCCAGATCACCGGCGGCAACAAGAAGCGGGCGTGTGAGCTGCTGGGCATCCACCGGGCTACCCTGTACCAGAAGCTAGCGCGCTACGGCGAAAAATAGCCGCCCAATCCCTTCCTTCGGGGCGACCCCGATGCCCCGCCACGGCGTGACGTGTCGTGAAAAATAGACATGTCGTGCTGTCCCTACACGCCTCGCCCCCTATTGTGGGGCCCTTTCCCGCGTTTTTCCCGGCCAGTGTCTATTTTTTTAGACGCTCCTTCGGGGGGAGCAGTAGGGATGTTCTCCGTCATGTGCGTTTAACCATATGAAATTGTTGCATTAATGTTTCTTTTGTCCTTTTGGCACGCTCCCTGCAGGAGATCCCGTGGGGCCGGACGAGCCCGTTCCGGCCATCCCGGGTCTGCCGTCCCGTGGCGCCCGGTCGGTCTGCGGGGGGAGGAGGTTCTCCCATGGGTGAGGTGGTGCGGATCTTTGCGGCCGGAACGGCCGCGGTGTTCGTGGGCATGGGGCTCGTGTATGCGGCGGTGCGGCTGGTGGCGTTTGGAGTGGACCGGTGGGCCCGGGGCCGGGAGGAGACGCCGTGAGCCCCGTGGTCGGGTGGTTGGCGGACCTCGGGGCGCAGACCGGGTTCCTGGGCCTGTCCTGGGGGCATCCGGTGATGTGGGCCCTGGCCGGCGGGTTCCTGTACCTGGCCATCGCGAAGAAGTTCGAGCCCTTGCTGCTCGTGCCGATCGCGTTCGGGATGCTGGTGGTGAACCTGCCGGGGACCGGCCTGATGGAGCCCGGGGAGGGGCTGCTGTGGCGGTTCTTCCACTACGGGATCGAGTGGGAAGTGATCCCGCCGCTGATCTTCCTGGGGCTCGGGGCCATGACCGACTTCGGCCCGCTCCTGAGCCAGCCTCGCCTGATCTTCCTCGGCGCGGGCGCCCAGGTGGGGGTGTACATCACGTTCTTCTGCGCCCACCTCATGGGGTTCGATCTGAAGGAGGCGGCCACGATCGGGATCATCGGCGGGGCCGACGGCCCCACCACCATCTACCTGGGGTCCCGGCTGGCGCCCCACATGCTCGGCACCGTGGCCGTGGCCGCCTACTCGTACATGGCCATGGTGCCCCTGATCCAGCCGCCGATCATGCGCCTCATGACCACCCGGCAGGAGCGTCGCATCCGGATGTCCAAGGCCCGCAAGGTCCATCCGCTGGAGAAGATCCTGTTTCCGGTGGTGGCCGCCGTGGCCGTGATCCTGCTGGTGCCGGCCTCGGCCCCCCTGATGGCCATGTTCATGCTGGGCAACCTGTTCCGGGAGTCCAAGGTGGTGGATCGGTTGACCGGGGCGAGCCAGAACGAGCTGATGAACATTGTGACGATCCTGCTGGGGATCAGCGTGGGGGCCACCATGCGGGCCGAGACCTTCCTCCAGCCCCGGGTCATCTTCGTGTTCGTGCTGGGCCTGTTCGCCTTCATGGTGAGCACCGCGTCGGGGATCGCGCTGGCCAAGCTGATGAACCTGGTGAGCCGGGACAAGGTGAACCCCCTGCTGGGGGCCGCCGGGGTGAGCGCCGTGCCCATGGCCGCCCGGGTGGTCCACAAGGTGGCGTCCGAGGAGGACCGGCAGAACTACCTGCTGATGTACGCCATGGGCCCGAACGTGGCCGGGGTGTTGGGGACCCTGATCGCCGCGGGCGTGTTCCTGGCCATGGCGGGGTGAGGGGTGGTCCCGGACCGCGAGGTGGTGGTCCGGACGCGTGGTCTTGTTCGGAACACTCGGAGATCAAAAGGGTTGCGAGCTTTCTCGCCCCACAGCTTCCCAGCCTCCCCGCGGGCCGAAGGCCCAAGGGGTGGAACGGAAAGGAGAATTGCATCATGATGGAAGTCCGAGCGCCGATGGCCGGCAACGTGTGGAAGGTGGAGTGCGCCGTCGGGGACGCCGTGGCCGCGAACGACCCGGTGGTCATCCTGGAGGTGATGAAAATGGAGGCGGAGGTGTACGCCCCCGTCGCCGGGGTGGTTCGGGAGGTGCGGGTGCAGCCCGGGGACGCGGTGGAGGAGGATCAGGTTCTCATCGTCATCGAGCCGGCGTGAAACAACCCATAGTTAAGGAGGAGATGCCATGGTTTTCGAGCTCACCCCCGAACAGAAGATGGTCCAGGAGCAGGCCCGGCGGTTCGCCGAGAACGAGATCAAGCCCTACGTGGAGAAGGAGGAGGCCGAGCACGCGTTTCCCTTGGAGAGGGTGCGCAAGATGGCCGAGCTCGGCTTCTTCGGGTGCGGCATCGACGAGAAGTACGGAGGCAACGGCATGGGGCTGCTGGAGAGCGTGCTCCTGGCCGAGCAGATCGCCAAGGTCAGCCCCTCGTGGAGGCTGCCGTTCAACATGCAGAACCTGGGTCCGGCCCTGACGGTGCAGAAGTTCGGGACCGAGGAGCAGAAGGAGAAGTACATCCCCGGCTGGGTGAGCGCCGAGAAGATCGGGTTCTTCGCGATCACCGAGCCCAACAGCGGCTCGGACGTGGCCGGCATGAAGACCACGGCCACCGACAAGGGGGACCACTGGGAGCTCAACGGCACCAAGACCTGGATCTCCAACGCCCACGTGGGCGACGTGGGCCTGGTGTACGCCTACACCGACCGGGCCAAGAAGTACCAGGGCATGACCTGCTTCATCGTGGACCTGAAGAACACCGAGGGCATCACCACCCGCGGCATCGAGACCAAGCTGGGCCTGCACTGCGCCCCGACCGGCGAGATCTACTTCGACGGCGCGAAGATCCCCAAGGACTCGGTGCTGGGACAGGTGGGCGAGGGTTTCAAGATCTGCATGTGGCAGCTCAACAACACCCGCCTGGGCTGCGCCGCCGGGGCCCTGGGCTGCGCCGGCGGGCTGCTGGATCTGGCGATCCAGTACGCCAACGAGCGCACCCAGTTCGGGAAGCCCATCGGGCAGTTCCAGATGATCCAGGCCTCGATCGCCGAGCTGGTGGCCGAGCACCACGCGGCCCAGCTCCTGGTGTACCGGGCCGCCTACCTGAAGGACAAGGGCCTGCCCAACCAGTTCGAGACCTCGATCGCCAAGTACTACTCAGCCGAGGCCGCCGTGCACGCGGCCAACGAGGTGATGAAGATCTACGGCTCCTGGGGCTACTCCACCGAGTACCCGGTGGAGCGCTACTTCCGGGACGCCAAGTCCTACCAGGTGGTGGAGGGCACCTCCAACATCCAGAAGCTCATCATCGCCGGCATCGCCCTGGGCAACGCCCCCAACCGGTGACGCCCCTCCCCCCTCCGGCACGAACGCCCCGGCCGCCTGCGTGGTCGGGGCGTTTTCGTCTGGGAAGCCTCGGTGGGCCACGGGGCGGCTCTCCGGTTCTCGCCCAGCCCTCCACCAGGCCCCATGCCCCCGAGTTGTGGCGCCAGCAACGTCCGGGCTGAAAGCGGAGGGGGCATGGGGCCCGCTTCCGGCCGCGCGCGAAGCCGGGCATGAGATTCGCCGCGCAGGCACGGGGCAGCCACCGTGGTTTCCTAACAGGCCGGCCGGAGCCGAGCGGTTTCAGGGTACAAGCGTTGAAGGCGCTGCGCGGCGAGCTAAGGGGCCGCACGCGGCTCTCCAGCAGACCCCATGCCCCCGAGAAGCTCTGGTGGCGGCTCGGGAGCCGCCCGCCCATCTGCCCACCGGGCCGAGGGCCCGATGTTATGGTCTTTCGACCGACGACCGTAGACCGTAGCCGCCCCATGTTTTGTCTCCGGAAACCCGGGTCCAGGGGTTGCATACCGACCGTGCGTTTGGTAAACAGGGGAACGTTTCGATCCCGTGTTTTCCCCGGCGGAAGGCCCCGTGCCGGCGAGCGGCCGAACGGGCGCGGTGGAAAACGGTCGGGGTCGTTTGAATCTTCACCGCTCGCGTCGCATGCCGCGGGACGCGAGCCGCCCTGCCCTTACCCCCTCCAGCCTGGACGAAGGGAGCGCAAGATCATGAACATCGCCGACACCCTGGACCGGAACAACATTTTCTTTCCGGAACGCGAAGCCATCGTCTACGGTGACCAGACCTGGACCTACGGCCGGTTTTGGACCGACGCGAACCGCCTGGCCAACGCGCTCACCGCGCTCGGGGTGAAGCAGGGGGACAAGGTCTGCCTGTTCCTCACCAACTGCCCCGAGTTCATCATCGCCTACTACGCCTGCCAGAAGGTGGGGGCTGTGGCGGTCTCGATCTCGAGCATGTGTAAGGCGGACGAGGTGGAGTACATGGTGAACGACTCCGAGGGGGTCGTCCTGATCACCGAGGAGGGCCTGATGGAGAACGTGCCGGCCCGGGACAAGATGCCGGGGCTGCGCACCGTGGTCTCCATCGACGGCGGCTCGGGGGACCGGACCTGGGACGAGTTGCTCGAAGGCGGCTCGTCGGAGTTCCGCACGGTGTACACCGACCGCCACGACGGCGCGGCCATCATCTACACCTCGGGCACCACCGGGAAGCCCAAGGGCGTGGTGCTGACCCACGGCAACGTGGTCTCGAACACCAACGCGGCCAAGTACATGTGTCAGATGCGGCCCGACGACCGGGCCATCTGCTTCCTGCCCATCTACCACTCGTTCGCCCAGAACTTCATCTTCAACTCGGTGGTCCAGTCCGGGGGCACCCTGGTGCTCCACAAGAAGTTCGACCTGGACCGGGTGCTGGAGAGCCTCAAGAACGATCGGATCACCCGGTGGTACGCCGTTCCGGCCATCTACATCATGGTGCTGAACGATCCCCGCTCCGCCGAGGCCATGAAGACGGTGCGGTACTGCTTCTCGGCGGCCTCGGCCATGCCGGGCGAGGTGGCCCGCCAGTGGAAGGAGAAGTTCGGCCTGGTGATCAACGAGGGCTACGGCCTGACCGAGACCACCCCGTTCACCACCTACAACCACGAGTTCCGGCACAAGGAGGGCTCGGTGGGCACGGCCATCATGGACGTGGAGGTGCGCATCGCCGACAACGACGGCAACGAGGTGCCCCGCGGGGACCTGGGCGAGATCTGGATCAAGGGCCCCAACGTCATGAAGGAGTACTACCGCAAGCCCGAGGCCACGGCCGAGACCATCGTGAACGGGTGGCTGCGCTCGGGCGACATCGGGTACATGGACGACGAGGGGTACGTGTTCATCGTGGACCGGCTGAAGGACATGATCAACTCGGCCGGGCTCAAGATCTGGCCCCGGGAGGTGGAGGAGGTGATCTACACCCACCCCAACGTGCGCGAGTGCGCGGTGATCGGGGTGCCCCACGAGGTGTTCGGCGAGACCGTGAAGGCCGTGATCGCCCTGAAGGAGCCGGGCAAGACCACGGCCGAGGAGATCATCGACCTGGTGAAGCAGCACCTGGCCGACTACAAGGCCCCGCGGATCGTGGAGTTCCTGGACGAGCTGCCCAAGAACCCCACCGGAAAGATCTTGAAGCGGGAGCTCAAGGAGCGGGAGAAGAAGCTCCGGGGTGGCGCATAGGGAGTGATCGAAACTTCCGACCGGAGACCGTCGACCGTTGACCGAACTTCAGAGGGAGGAGGAACCATGTTCACGAAGGCGTACATCCCGTTCCGAGGTTACTACTCGAGCCCGTTCGCCAAGTGGCAGGGCACCCTGTCCACCGAGCACTCCCTGAAGCTGGGGGCCCAGACCGCGGCCCGGTGGTTCGCCGACAAGGGCTGGGACCCCAAGCAGTTCGACTACCTGTACCTCGGGTACACCATCCACCAGAAGCAGGCGTTCTACGGCGCTCCCTGGGTGGCCGGCATGATCGGGGCCGAGGAGGTGCCGGGGTGCAACGTGAGCCAGGCGTGCTCCACCTCGACCACCTGCCTGTACTACGCGGCCGCCGGGCTGGAGTCCGGGGCCATGGGCCACGTGCTCACCCTGATGACCGACCGGTGCTCCAACGGCCCCCACGTCCTGTGGCCGAACCCCCTGGGCCCGGGCGGGCAGATGGTCGCGGAAGACTGGGTCATGGAGAACTTCAACCGGGACCCGTTCGCCAAGAACGCCATGATCCAGACCGCGGAGAACGTGGCCAAGGAGATCGGGGTCACGAAGGAGGAGTGCGACGAGCTCACCGCGATCCGGTACGAGCAGTACACCAAGGCCCTGGAGAACGACCGGGCGTTCCAGCGACGGTACATGTTCCCGGTGGAGGTGCGGGTGAGCAAGAAGAAGACCCTCACCCTGGAGGCGGACGAGGGCATCATCCCCACCGACCGGGAGGCCCTGGCCAAGCTGCCGCCGGTGCTTCAGGGCGGGGTGCACTCGTTCGGGGCCCAGACTCACCCGGCCGACGGCAACTGCGCCGTGGTGGTGACCACCCGGGACCGGGCCCGGGAGCTGTCGGCCGACCCCGGCGTGGAGATCCAGATCCTGTCCTACGGGTTCGCCCGGGTGCGCAAGGGGTTCATGCCCATGGCGCCGGTGCCGGCGGCCCGGATGGCCCTGGAGCGGGCGGGCATCACCATCGACCAGGTGGCGGCGCTCAAGACCCACAACCCGTTCGTGGTGAACGACATCTACTTCGCCCGGGAGTTCGGTATCGACCCGGCGCAGGCCAACAACTACGGAAGCCCCCTCATCTTCGGCCACCCCCAGGGCCCCACCGCCGGCCGGTGCGTCATCGAGATGATCGAGGAGCTGGTGGAGAAAGGAGGCGGGTACGGCCTGTTCACCGGGTGCGCGGCCGGCGACACCGGCGCCGCCCTGGTGGTCAAGGTGGACTCCAAAGGTTAGCGACCTCCGGTTCCTGCGGGACCGGCCCCACGACGAAGGAGAAGCCATGAAAGAAGTGCTGTCCGGAAACGAGGCCATCGCCAGGGGGGCGTGGGAGGCCGGGGTGCGCTACGCCGCGGCCTACCCCGGGACCCCCTCCACCGAGATCCTGGAGAACATCGGCACCCGGTACCGGGACGACATCTACAGCCAGTGGTCGCCCAACGAGAAGGTGGCCCTGGAGACCGCGGTGGGGGCGTCGATCGCCGGGGTGCGGGCCCTGGCCGCCATGAAGCACGTGGGCGTGAACGTGGCCGCCGACCCCCTGTTCACGGCCTCGTACACCGGGGTGCGGGGCGGGCTGGTGCTGGTGTGCGCCGACGACCCGAACCTCCACTCCAGCCAGAACGAGCAGGACAACCGCAACTACGCCAAGTTTGCCAAGATCCCCCTCGTGGAGCCCTCGGACTCCCAGGAGGCCAAGGAGTTCCTGAAGATCGCCTTCGAGATCTCGGAGCAGTTCGACACGCCGGTGCTGTTTCGCACCACCACCCGCATCTCCCACTCCAAGTCCATCGTGGCGCTGGGGGATCGGGCCGACCTGCCCCGGCCCGACCACATGGAGCGGGACGTCAAGAAGTACACGATGCTGCCGGCCTACGCCCGGCCCAAGCACCCCAAGATCGAGGAGCGGCTCCAGAACCTGCGGGCCTACGGCGCCACGAGCCCCCTGAATCGGGTGGAGATGGGGGACCGGTCCGTGGGGATCGTGGCCTCGGGCATCGCGTACCAGTACGCCAAGGAGGCGCTGCCCAACGCGAGCTTCCTGAAGCTGGGGCTGACCTATCCCATCCCCGACGACCTGGTGCGCGAGTTCGCCTCCCAGGTGGACCAGCTGATCGTGGTGGAGGAGCTCGACCCGTTCCTGGAGGAGCAGATCCGGCTCCTGGGCATCGAGGTGGCCCACGGCAAGGACTGGTTCCCGATCACGGGGGAGCTCTCCCCCGAGATGGTGGCCGAGCGGCTCACGGGCCAGGCCTTCGATCACCAGCCCGCGGCCGAGGGGCTGCCCGTGCGGCCGCCCGTGCTGTGCCCGGGGTGCTCCCACCGGGGCGTGTTCACGGTGCTCCGCAAGCTCAAGGTGTACGTGTCGGGCGACATCGGCTGCTACACCCTCGGTGCCCTTCCCCCGTTCGAGGCGCTCCACGCCTGCCTGTGCATGGGCGGGTCGATCACCATGGCCCACGGCATCTCCAAGGCCATGGGCGAGGTGACCGACCGCAAGGACAAGACCGTGGCCGTGATCGGGGACTCCACGTTCTTCCACTCGGGCGTGACCGGGCTCATGGACATGATCTGGAACGGCGGCCACTCCGTGGTGATGATCCAGGACAACCGCATCACGGCCATGACCGGCGGCCAGGTGACCCCGGGGATCGGCAAGACCCTGATGGGCGCGGACTCCCCGGCCATCGACATCGAGAAGCTGGTGGTCACCCTGGGGGTGAAGCCCGAGAATGTGCGGGTGGTGAGCGCCTACGACCTCAAGGAGATCGAGACGGTCCTCAAGGAGGAGCTCGACAAGCCCGAGCCCTCGGTGGTGATCACCAAGGATCCCTGCGTGCTCCAGTACCGCGTGAAGAACACCCCCATGCGGGTGGATCCCGAGGCGTGCACCGCCTGCGGGGTGTGCCTCCGGACCAGCTGCATCGCCCTGGGCATGGTCGGCGAGGGGGACGCGAAGCACGCCGAGATCGATCCCAACTTCTGCACCGGGTGCACCGTGTGCGCCCAGGTCTGCAAGTTCGACGCCATCCGGCCCCAGGAATAGGGCCGCACTGCCTTGACGGAGGGTTCCATGAAAACCGTGAATCTGTTGCTGAGCGGGGTCGGGGGTCAGGGCGTCATCCTGGCGAGCGCGATCCTGTCCCGGGCGGCCCTTCTGCAGGGCCTCGACATCAAGCAGAGCGAGGTCCACGGCATGAGCCAGCGGGGGGGCAGCGTGGTGAGCCACGTGCGCGTGGGCGAGAAGGTGCACTCCCCCCTGGTGGCCGAGGGCGGGTGCGACATCCTCCTTGGGTTCGAGCCGCTCGAGGCCCTTCGGTTCGCCCACTGGGTGCGCAAGGACGGCACCATCGTGTACACCCCGGACCGGGTGAACCCGTCCACCGTGTCGGCCGGCCTGGCCGAGTACCCGGACGACGTGGAGGAGCGGCTCCGGACCTACCCGGTGAACCTGGTGCGGGTGGAGGCGGCGGCCCTGGCCGAGCGGGCGGGCAACCGCCGGGCCGCCAACGTGGTGCTGGTGGGCGCGGCCTCCCGTTACCTGGACTTCCCCCTGGAGGTCTGGGAGAAAGCCGTGGAGGAGAGCGTGCCGCCCAAGGTGCGCGACGTGAACCGCGAGGCGTTCCGGCTCGGCCGGGAGGCCTGATCCGGGCTGGGTTCGCAGACGTGGAAAGAGGGGGCACGGACGTCCGTGCCCCCTCTTTTGGGACCCGGGGATCGGGTAGACCGTTGTTTGGTTGTGACGGGGGTGAACCGTGTTTTGATCAAACGAACAGCATTTTCGCGCTTGATCCGCAACCGAACGAATGGTAGGTTATCAACCGCGTTTGATTGGCGCTCCCCGACAGGGGCGGGGAAAGCGGCGGTTCATCCACCCCCTCACGAAAGGAGAGGAAGCATGCGACACTGGAAGCACTTGACAGCCCTGGTCGTTGCGGCGGGCGTGGCCCTGAGCCTCGGGGTCGGCATGGCGGCGAAGAAGAAAAATCCGCTCGAGGCGTGGAAGCCCAAGTTCGACCCCTCGGGCGCCAAGTACGTGATGAAGGTGTCGAACATCTCCCATCCGGTGATCGAGGGGATCGCGGTGGGCTACCGCATCCGGGACGAGCTGTGGAAGCGCACCAACGGCCAGATCTACTTCGACTACTATCCCCTGGCCCAGCTCGGCGGCGAGGTGGAGGTGCTGAACCAGCTCGTGATGGGGGCCGTGCAGGGCATGCTGTGCTCCTCGGTGGCCGTGACCAACATCGCGCCCCGCATGGGCCTGGTGAACCTGCCGTTCCTCATCAACTCCTTTGACAAGCTCGACAAGTTCATCGCCAACAAGGAGCTGTTCAACGAGTTCCTGTCCAGCGCCGAGGACAAGGGCATCATGGGCGTGGACATCACGGGCTACGGCAACTACGGCTGGGCCACCACCAAGCCGGTGCGCACCTACGAGGACGCCAAGCCCCTGAAGTTCCGGATCGCCGAGGCCGCGGTGAACCAGAGCCTGTACAAGGCGTGGGGTCTCAACGCGGTGGTGATGCCGTGGCCCGACGTGCACATCGCGCTCAAGCAGGGCGTGATCGACGCCCTGGACCACACCCCGATGGTGTGCAACATCACCAAGAAGTTCGAGGTGGCCAAGTACTTCACCCAGATCAACTACGCCCAGGGCCTGTTTATCCACCTGATCAACAAGGCCTGGTTCCAGAGCCTGCCCAAGGACCTCCAGAAGACCCTGCTCGACGTGATCCGCGAGGAGTGCGCCAAGACCCGCGTGCTGACCCGTCAGCAGGAGGAGCGGGAGATCGAGAAGGCCAAGGCCAGCGGCGTGCAGTTCTTCACCCTGCCCGAGGAGGACATGAAGCTGCTTCGCCAGAAGGGCGACGTGGTCCACAAGGAGTGGGCCGACAAGATCGGTCCGGAGTACCTGAAGAAGGTGCAGGACTTCATGGGCTACAAGCTCTAGACGAGCACCCGGGCCGGGGGCGCTGCCGACGAGGTGTCGGGGCCCCCGGCCCGTTTTGTTCCCACGGGAGGAGACTTCCATGGTTCGCAAGGTCCTGTACGTGCTCGACCGGGTCCTGACCTTTTTCGAGGAGTGGACCCTGTTCCTCACGGTGATGGTCGCTCTTTTGGCCCTGTTTGTGAGCGTTGTCACGCGCTACACCATCACCTACACCCTGACCTGGCCCGAGGAGCTGGTGCGGGAGGTGATCATGTACACCACGTTCATCGGGTCGGCCGCGGCGGTGAAGAACCGGGCCCTGATCCGGATCGACGCGGTTCCCAATCTGTTTCCGTGGATCCGGAAGCCTCTGGACTTCCTCAACCACGCGGTCGTGTTGGTGTTCGGGGTGTTTATGACCTACTACGGCTGGAAGCTCGTGCAACTCCAGTACGTGACCAAGCAGACCACCATCATCCTGAAGATCCCCCAGTACCTGCTCTACCTCATGCTGCCGGGAATGGGGATCCTGATGATCCTGCGGCTCCTGCACGTGGTGTACGAGGACATCACGGGCCGGCCGGTGGCGGGCGAGCCGGATGCCGAGTCAGCGGATTAGACGGGAGAGCGGACCATGGAAATGAATAACACCATTTACTACGTGCTGCTGCTCCTGCTCGGCGGGCTCGCCACCACCATCCCGGTGTACATGTGCCTGTTTTTCACCGGGGTGATCGGGCTGGCGTTCTTCGCCATGACGAGCATGCCCTTCGACACCCAGTCGATGCTCCTGGCCCAGGCGTTTTACCGAAGCATGGACAAGTTCGCCCTGGTGGTCGTGCTGTTCTTCATCCTGTGCGGGAACATCATGACCTCGGGTTCGATCGTGGACAAGCTGATCAAGACGGCCAAGGCCGTGGTGGGGTTCTTCCCGGGCGGGCTGGGCATGGCCGGCGTGGTGGCCTGCGGTCTGTTCGGTGCCATCTCGGGGTCCACCGTGGCCACGGTGGTGGCCATCGGCGGGTTCATGATCCCGGCCCTGATCGCGGAAGGGTACGACGAGAAGTACAGCGTGGGGGTCATGACCTCGGCCCCAATCCTGGGGATCATCATTCCGCCGTCGATCTCGATGATCCTGTACTCCATGATCACCAACGACTCCCTGGCGGCCCTGTTCATGACGGGGTTCGTGCCGGGGTTCCTGATCACCCTGGCCATGTGCGTGTACACGTACTACGTATGCAAGAAGAGCGGGTTCCGGATGCAGAAGCCGCCGCCGTTCCGCGAGTTCATGGCGGTGATTCGGGAGAGTTTCTGGGCCCTGATGCTCCCGGTGATCATCTTCGGCGGGATCTTCTCGGGCGTGTTCACGGCCAACGAGGCCGCGGTGGTGGCCTGCGTGTACGCCTTCATCGTGGAGATCTTCATCCACAAGGACATGGGGTTCGCCGACGTCAAGAAGGTGGTCGTGTCGTCGGCCGTGACCTCTGCCACCCTGCTGGTGATCGTGGCTGGGGCCACGGTGTTCGGCAAGTACCTCACCGTGGAGCGCCTGCCCCAGATCATCACCGAGGCGGTCACCTCGAACATCACGAACAAGTGGGTGTTCCTGGCCGTGGTGAACGTGTTCCTGCTCATCGTGGGCATGTTCATGGACATCATCTCGGCCACGCTGATCCTGACCCCCATCTTCCTGCCCATGCTCTACCAGTTCGGGATCAACAGCCTTCACTTCGGGCTCTTGATGACCGTGAACCTGGGTATCGGGTACATCACGCCGCCCATGGGGGTGAGCCTGTACATCACCGGAGCCGTGGCCAAGAAGGACCTGATCTACGTCACCCGGGCCGTGATGCCGTTCATCCTGCTCCAGCTCATCGTGCTGGCGATCCTCACGTACATTCCGGATCTGGTGCTGTTCCTGCCCAAGTTCTTCTATCCGAACAGTTTCTAGGAGGGAGGCGGCATGGCCATTCGTACGCTGGTGTGCACCGACGGGTCCCAGCCGAGCGCCCGGACCCTGGACTACGTGATCCAGCTGGCAAAGCGCATCCCGCTGGAGCCGGTGCTGGTCCACGTGATCGATCTGAAGAAGCTCGAGTACCGGATGATCGCGGACATGTACCTGGACATCATCCGGGAGCAGGCCCGGCGGGGCGGCGACCTGGTGCTGGAACGGGAGGCGGCCCGGGCCCGGGAGGCGGGGGTCGAGCTGGAGACGCGGCTCCTGGAGGGATCGCCCGGCCAGGTGATCTGCCGGGCGGCCGAGGAGCTCGGTGCGGCTTTGGTGGTGCTGGGCCGGAGGGGCCACTCCGACATGCAGGATCTCCTGTTCGGCTCCATCTCGAGCCACGTGGTGCACCACACGGACCGCCCGGCCCTGGTGGTGAAGCGCACCGGCCGGTTTCTGGAAGGGAGTCCCGAGCGCCGTCCGATCCGATGCCTGTTGGGCATGGACGGCTCAGACGCCTCGGAGCGGTGCCTGGACGCCCTGGCCACCATCAAGGAGGCCGCCGCCGGGATCCACGTGACCCTGATCCACGTGATCAACCCCAAGGTGCACGGGCTCCAGGAGCTGCCGGCCAAGGCCCGGTACGAGGCCTTGAGCAACCTGTTTGCCCAGGGGGAGGAGCTGCTGGAGCGCGGTGCCGAGCGGCTGCGCAAGCTCGGCTTCGAGGTGGCCACCCGGGTCGAGGAGGGAGCGGTGGGCAAGACCCTGTGCCGGATCTACGAGGAGGACGAGCACGACATCGTCATGGTGGGCCGCCGGGGGCTCAAGGAGGCTTCCGAAGTGTTCGTGGGCTCGGTGTCCCACCACGTGATGCACCACTGCGCGGGCCACGTGCTGATCGTGCCCTGAACCGTTCCAGCGAGAAACCACGGCCGCCCCAAGCTTACCCCGGAGGAGGCCGTTTTCTCGGTACGACCACGCGGTCCGGCAGGATCACAGTCCGGTGTCCAGGAGCTTGTTGAGCTCCCGGGGGGTAGCCCCCGCCAGGGGGGACGGCCGGCGAGGCCCCGTCCGGCGTTTGTGGAGCAAGCCCTCGATCTCGGCGAGGGCACGGCGGTGGCGGAGCCGGGCCCGGACGCGGTCGAGCCCGGTGGGAGGGTTGGGGGGGAACACCACCGCAAGTGCCACGTCCGCCGCCCGGGTGATGTGCAGCACGTCCCGCTCCCCCTTTTGAAACACCACGGCCCCCCCCGACTCCCCCAGCAGGCTCTCGATCTGGGCCGCCGCGCTCGACAGGGATGCCACCAGGCTGCCGAGGGGCTCCAGGTCGGGCAGGGGATCCGGGCCGCACACGGCCAGGGGGCGGCCGCAGGATTCGGCGAGGAACACGAGGCGGGCCTGGTGCTCGGCGCGAACCCGCTCGAGCACCCTCTGGAGCGCCTGGTGGGTCTCCTCGTCCAAAACCAGCTCGGAGACCGCTTCGTAGCCTTCCATGGCGCCTCCGGTCGAAGGTTCCCCGGGTCGTCCTTGCCCGGGAGGGGGGATCCGGTTCCAGATCGGACCCGACGGGCGGGGACTTGAGGAGGTCGCTCCCCCGCCCCCGCCGGCGGCGGGGGCGGGCAGGCTCACGGCGGGGGCCGGCCGTCTCGGCCACGAAGCCCCGCAAGAAGTCGGTCCAGGTCCGGGGGGAGGGGGGCCTCCAGGCTCAGGGACGCGCCGGTGACGGGGTGCTGGAACGCAAGCTTCCATGCGTGGAGCGCCTGGCGGTTCAAGCGGGTGCGCCCCCTCTCCTCCCACGCGTAGTGCCGGTCACCCACGAGGGGGTGGCCCGCCGCCCGGAACTGGACCCGGATCTGGTTCTTGAGGCCGGTTTCGAGCCGGACCTCCACCAGGGTCGCGTCGGCGAACCGTTCGAGCACCCGATAGTGGGTGACCGCGGGGGTTCCTCCCCGCTCCACCACCCTCTGCCGGAAACCGTCGCGGGTGAGCTCGAGCCGGTGACGCAGGGTTCCCTCGTCCCCTTCGAGCCGGCCGCGGACCACCGCCAGATACACCCGCTCCGGGGTGCGGGCCCGAAACTGGGCCACGAGCCCCTCCCAGGCCTTTCGCCCCTTGGCGAACACCACGAGGCCCGATGTGTACCGGTCGATCCGGTGCGCGGCCCGGGCCGTGCGCTTCTGGGAGATCAGGTAGCGATTCAGCAGCTCCTGGAGGTTGCGGGCCTGGGTCCCGGGCACCGGCACCGTCAGCAGGCCGGCGGGCTTGTCCACCACGATCAGGTGGGGGTCCTCGAACACGATGCGGAAGCGTTTGGAAGGCGGCACGGTTTTCGCCTTTGGAGCGGGGGAGAACGGAGCTTCGTGCGGGGGGCTCGCCCCCCCTCCGAAAGGGAGCAAATAAGGGTTAAGAGTACCCGAAGCCGAACCGATAAGAGAAGGACCTTTGTCACGAGGCGGAGGGCACCGCCACCAACCGAGCGGGGAGGAGAACCCATGCGGACGAACCGGTGGAAGCAGATCTCGCGGTACGGATGGCTGATCGCGGTAGTGGCCCTGTTGGGCGCCTGTGGGGACGCCAACCTGTTCGACGGGGCGTCCGACCCGTCGGGGAGCCAAGCGGAGATGGAGCAGGGCCTGGCCGCGCTGGACCAGCAGAACTGGGACGACGCGATCGAGACCTTCTCGGCGATGGACACCTCGGATCCCGAGGTGCGCAAGTACCTGGCCAGTGCCTACCTGGGCAAGGCCGGATTCGACACGCTGGATCTCGTGGACCGCATGGCCCAGGCTCAGGAGACCGGGCAGGCGGACAGCGTGGCGTATGAGGCCGTGACCGACATTTTCGACGAGGACGGCGACGGTCAGATCTCGGCCACGGAACTGGATGAGAAGTTGGGGTTGTTGGAGAAGGCCCTGGCCGTGTTCGGGGTCGACGCCGGGGGGGGCGCGGCCGCGCGGATGGCGGCGGCCGTGGACACTTCTGGGTTGACCGACGACGAGATCTTCCAGGCCGGGGTGCTGGCCGCGATCCACGCCGTGCTGGGCGTGGTGGAGCAGTTGGAGTACCCGGCGGGATCGGGGAACCATCTCTTGACGGTTGGCGAGCTCAGGAAGCATCCGGCGGTGATCGACGGCGTGACGGTCCCGGACGGGTTCGACGACGACCTGGCATGGGTCCGCGAGGCGGTGGGCGTGCTGTCCCCCGAGCTCCTGGTGGGCTCGACCCCTAGGGACGGCAACGACATCGCCGAGGACTTCGACCGGTTCCTGCAGGACATCGGGTACCTGCCGGGCGAGCAGGTGACCAACCAGGAACTTCGTGATTTCCTCCACCAAATGATCCAGTAGAAAGGGGGCCGAGATGAAGCGGAGCGTGGTGTGGGCGGCGCTGGTGTCCTTGTGCTTTGCGGGCCCGTGGGCCTCGGCCCGGGAGCTCCCCCGGTACTTCCAGGCGGTGCGGCCCCTGGGCATGGGCGGGGCGTTCACCGCCGTGGCCGACGACGAGAACGCGTTGTTCTACAACCCGGCGGGACTCGACAAGGTGCAGCACTGGGGCATGGGGTTGGTGAACCCCCTGGTGGAGGTGGGCGAGAAGGGCCTCGATCTGTACAACGACGCTCGGGACACCGACTTCAACGACACGACAGAGGTCACGGACCTGCTGCGGGACTACATCGGCGAGTACCTCCATTACCGGGCCGCCCTCTTTCCCTATTTCGTGCGGCACCGGTTCGCCCTGGGGGTGCTGGGGCAGGTGAACGTGAACGTCCAGCCCCACAACGTGGCGTTCCCGGAGGCAGAGGTGGACGTGTCGAGCACGGTGGGGGCCCACCTGGGCCTCGGGTGGGGGTTCTTCGAGAACCGGCTGCGCCTCGGCGGTACCCTGAAGTACGTGAAGGCCTACCGGCTCCAGGAGGTGTACACCGCGGCGGACATCGCTTCGGACGACTTCGAGGACCAACTGAGCGACGACCTCAAGGACGGCGCCGGGTTCGGGTTCGACCTGGGGGCCATGTACACGTTTCCCGTGCTCCTGAAGCCGACCGTGGGCGTGACGGTGCTGAACGTGACCGACACCGACCTGGGGGACGCCGGCGAGCTGCCCCAGCAGGTCAACGTGGGGCTTTCGGTGGAGCACTCGTTCTCGTGGCTGACCCTGTTGGGCGCGGCGGACTGGGTGGACGTCACGAACAACGTGGGTGAGGACGACGACGTGTACAAGCGCCTCCACCTCGGGGTGGAGGCCCGGCTGCCGAAGGTGTTGTCCCTGCGGGCCGGCCTGTACCAGGGGTACAGCTCGTTCGGGGCCACCCTGGATCTTTGGGTGCTGCGCCTCGACTACGCCACGTACGCCGAGGAGATCGGCAGCGCCGCGGGCGAGCGCGCGGACCGCCGCCACGTGATCCAGGCGACCTTGGGGTGGTGACACGGTTGACACCCGCGTTTCTTGCGATAGGCTCAGTTGTGTCTGGGGGCCGTCCGGTTCCGGGCGGCCGGGTCGCATGGGTACCCGGGCCCAGGCGCGGTCGGGGCGCCGCGACAACCCACACGTTCCCAAGGGAGTGTAAGATGCGTTGATCCGGCCCCGACGGCCTCGCGACCGCAGGCGGCCCCAGACCCCACGAGGACCCCGGCGACGGATCGGTTGCCGGGGTCCTCGTCCTTGCCGCTCCCCCCAACTCGTTCCCATCGGAGCCTCCCCATGGAGCTCACCCAGTCCCCCGAACCCGGGGCGCAGCTCCGGGCCTTCCGGGGAGACGTTCTCGCGCTCGCCCTCGAGGTCTTGCCGCCGGGGAGCGGGGCGGCGTTCGTGCGCACCAACCTGGGCCGGGCCGCCACGGGCCGGGCCGAGGTCGTGGCCGAGGTGGAAGACCGGCGGCCGGCCCTGGGCCGGGACTGGCACGACGTGCCCATGGAGCCCGTGGGGCCGGGACGGTTCCGGGCCCGTCTGCCCCTGGCCGAGACGGGGGTGTTCGAGGCCAAGGCCTTCTTCCTGCCGGCGGGCCGGCGGGACCCCGTGTGGCCCCCCGGGCCGAACCTCTGGATCAAGGTGGCACCCGCCCACACCGTGGCGGTGAACAGCCTCTACACCGCGTTCGTGCGCATGTTCCGGCGGTCCGGCGGCGGCGATGCGGGAGCCGGCCCCTGCGAGGGGCTGCTGGACGGGCTGGGGTACACCGTGATCCCCCCCTCCGGAACGTTCCGGCAGCTGATCCGGCGGCTCGACCACGTGCTGGGGACCCTGCGCTGCCGGATCGTCCAGCTCCTTCCGATCCACCCCGTGCCCACCACCTACGCCCGCATGGGGAGGTTCGGAAGCCCCTACGCGGGGTTGGACTTCTTCGACGTGGACCCCGCCCTGGCCGAGTTCGATCGGAAAACGACCCCCCTGGACCAGTTCCGCGAGCTGGTGGACGCGGTGCACGCCCGCGGGGGACGCCTCTTCCTGGACATCCCCATCAACCACACCGGCTGGGCCTCGTGGCTGCAGATCCACCGGCCCCACTGGTTCGCCCGGGACGAGGGAAGGCGGTTCGCCTCGCCCGGGGCGTGGGGCGTGACCTGGGAGGATCTCAGTAAATTGGACTACCGGCACCGGGACCTGTGGCGGTACATGGCCCGGGTGTTCCTGTACTGGTGCCGCCAGGGGGTGGACGGGTTCCGGTGCGACGCGGGCTACATGGTGCCGGTGGAGGTGTGGCGGTATCTGGTGGCCCGGGTGAGGCAGGAGTACCCGGATACGGTGTTCCTGCTCGAGGGGCTGGGCGGACCCATGGCCTCCACCGAGGCGCTTCTGTCCGACGCGGGGCTGGACTGGGCCTACTCGGAGCTGTTCCAGAACTACGATCGGGCCCAGATCGAGGCCTACCTTCCCGGCGCCGACGCCCTCTCCACGACCCGAGGGCTCCTGGTCCACTACGCCGAGACCCACGACAACAACCGCCTGGCCGCCACCTCGGAGGCGTTCGCCCGGCTGCGCACGACGCTCACGGCCCTGTTGAGCCGGGAGGGAGCCTTCGGCATCACCTGCGGGGTGGAGTGGCTCGCCCCCCAGAAGCTCGACGTCCACGGCGCCTCGGACCTGAACTGGGGCGCCGAGCCGAACCTGGTGGCGTGGATCGCCCGGCTGCACGCCGTGCACGAGACCCACCCCGCGTTCCTTCCCGGGGCCCGGATCCGTCTGGTGCACCGGGGCCCGGGCAACGTGCTGGCGGCCCGCCGGGACGCCGCCCAGGGGGGCCAGCCCCTCCTGGTCGTGGCCAACCTGGACCCCACGGCCCCGGCCCGGGTCGCATGGGACCCGGGCGCCACCCCGGCCGGCCCGGGCCTGTGGGATCTCCTCACCGGCGAGCGGGTCGAGCCGGAACCCTCCCCCCACGGCCCCTCGGTGGCCCTGGGTCCCGGTCAGGTCCGGTGCCTCAGCCCAGACCTATCCGCGGTGGAGGCGGTGGAGCGGGCCTTGGCAGCGCCCCCCCGCGAGCCCGAGGCCGTGCGGCGGCAGCGTCTGCGGGCGAAGGCGCTCGACCTGGTCCGGTGGTACGGGCGGGAACAGGAGGTTCGGGACCGCCTGGACGAGCTCGCCGAGGCGCTCGGCCGCGATCCTGCCGACGCCTGCGGCCGGATCGCGGGCCGCGAGTGGCCTCCTGTGACCCGGTGGACCTGGCCCGAGGACACGCGGCGGAGGGTGCCCGTGCCGGCGGGGCACGTGATCTTGGTCACGGCGCCCCACCCGTTTCGGGCCGACCTGCGGGTGGGCGACCGAACCGTGGCCCGGGAGGACTCGCTCCCGCTGGGGGAGGGCCGGTTCTGGGCCGTGGTGGTCCCCGGGATCCGGCCGGAGCACGAGCAGCGGGCCGGTCTGGCCGTGCGGGTGCACGCCCCCGAGGGGACCCGGGCCACCGAGGCGCCGATCCTGCTCCTGGGCGCCGAGGAGCCCGCGGTCCGCCTCGTGTACGACGCCCGGGAGATCGAAAGGAAGCGGCCCTACGCCCTGCTGACCAACGCCCGGGGGGCCATGGCCCAGGTCCGAGCGGGGTGGGGCGAGGTCGAGAGCCTGTACGACGCCTGGCTCGCCGGCAACCTCGATCCGAACGTTCCCGTGGACCGCCACGCGATGCTGGCCCGGATGCGCGGATGGGTGGTGGTGCGGGGGTACAGCCAGGCGCTGGGTCGGGCCTGCACCGAGCGGTTCGAGGCGGCCCCGGGCGGCCCGGCCTCCTGGCGGTTCTCGGTGCCGTGCGGCATGGGCCGGCGGGTGGTCCTGGAGGCCGTGCTCCGGTTCTCCCCCGACGAGAACGCCGTGCACCTCGAGGTCCACCGGCCTCCGGCCGGTGAGGACCCAGAGGCCCTGCCCGACGAGGAGCCGGTGCGGGTGGTGCTGCGGCCCGACGTGGAGGACCGCCCGAACCACGACCACACCAAGGCGTTCGCCGGCCCGGAGTCGGCGTGGCCGCCGGCGGTGCGGCCGCTTCCGGCCGGGTTCGAGTTCGCGCCCGGCCCGGAACGCAGACTGCGGGTCACCGCCCTTCCCGGCACGTTCGTGGCCGAGCCGGAGTGGCTGTACGGTCTGAAGCATTCGTGGGAGGCCTCCCGGGGCATCGACCCGCTGTCGGACCTCTTCAGCCCCGGATACCTGCGGGTGCGGCTGGCAGGGGGCGAGCGAGCGCTGATCCGGGCCGAGATCCTCACGGGCCAGGAGTTCCCGGCGATCCACCCCCGGCCGGGCGCGCGGCGGCCCCGGGGCCGGGAGCCCCTGGGGGCGGTGCTGCGCGCCGGCTTGGACCCGTTCCTGGTCCACCGGGAGGGGGGCCTCACCGTGATCGCTGGGTATCCGTGGTTCCTGGACTGGGGCCGGGATGCGCTGATCTTCGTGCGGGGGATGCTGGCGGCCGGCCTGGCCGAGGAGGCCCTGGAGATCCTGCTCGGGTTCGCCCGGTTCGAGGACCGCGGCACCCTGCCCAACATGATCCGAGGGGCGGACGCCTCGAACCGGGACACCTCGGACGCCTCCCTGTGGCTCGCCGTGGCGGCCGGCGAGGCGGCCGGGGTGCTGGGGCCGGCGGTGTGGGCGCGGCGGTGCGGGGCCCGGACGCTGGCGGACGTGGTCCGGTCGATCGGCAGCCACTATCTGGAGGGCACCCCCAACGGGGTGGGGGTGGACCCCGCAACCGGCCTGGTGTTCAGCCCGGCCCACTTCACCTGGATGGACACGAACCATCCGGCCGGCACGCCCCGGCAGGGGTATCCGGTGGAGATTCAGGCCCTGTGGCACGAGGCGCTGGGCGTGGTGGAGACCCTCGACGACGCGTCGCGGTGGCGCCAGGTCCGGGCCCGGCTGACCGCCTCGTTCGCGGAGCTCTTTTTCCGGGAGGACGAGGGGTTCCTGTCGGACTGCCTCCACGCCCCCCCGGGCCGGGGCGCGCGGGAGGCCGAGCCCGACGACCATCTGCGGCCGAACCAGCTCCTGGCCCTGACCCTGGGCCTGTTCACCGACCCGGGCCGGTGCCGCAGGGTGCTCGAACGGTGCCAGGCGCTGCTGGTTCCGGGCGCGATCCGGAGCCTGGCCGACCGGCCGGTGCGTCACCCCCTGCGGGTGGAGCACCAGGGCCGACGGGTCCTCGACCCCTGCCGGCCCTACCGGGGGCGGTACGAGGGGCCCGAAGACCCGGACCGCAAGGTCGCCTATCACAACGGCACCGCGTGGACCTGGCCGTTCCCCCTGTACGCCGAGGCGTTGTGGCGGGTGTTCGGCGACGGGGCGGCCGGCGAGGCCCGATCGCTCCTCTACTCGGTCTGGGGCCTCCTGGAGGCCGGATGCGCGGGCCTCGTGCCCGAGATCCTGGACGGCGACGCCCCCCACGCCCAGCGGGGATGCGGGGCGCAGGCTTGGGGGGTGTCGGAGTTCGTGCGGGTGCTTGCACTTCTGGATGGGAGGGATAAGGTGGAGCCGCGATGACGAGGGGCGGGTCGGACCACCCATTGCCCTCGGCCGAGAGCCGAGGCGAACGTTCGAGGGAGACCATGGCGAGAACCAAGCGAACCAAGACGGGAAGACGGCGGGTTCGATTCGAGTACCGGGCCGAGCCGGGCCACCGGGTGTGCGTGGCCGGGAGCTTCAACGGGTGGGACCCCCGGCGCACGGTGCTGGTGGACCGGACCGGAAAGGGCGACTACAGCCGGGCGGTCCTGCTGGTGCCCGGCCGGTACGAGTACAAGTTCGTGGTCGACGGCGTGTGGTGCGTGGACCCGGAGAACCCCCGGTGGGTCCCCAACGAGTTCGGCACGCTCAACAGCGTGCTCGATCTGTGAAGGCTCGTCGATCGGGAGGTCTGGCGAGGCCCTGAGGGGAGGTGCGAGTGCGACGGCGGAGACCCAGGATCCTGATCGTGACTCCGGAGATCACGTACCTCCCCGAGGGCATGGGCAACCTGTCGAACCGGCTCACGGCCAAGGCCGGGGGGCTGGCCGACGTGTCGGCCTCGTTGGTGGCCTCGCTCCACGACCTGGGGGCGGACGTGCACGTGGCGCTGCCCCACTACCGCCAGCTGTTCCACATCGACATCGGCCGGTTCATCAGCGACGAGCTGCGCACGTACCTGAGCAAGCTTCCCGAGGACCAGGTCCACCTGGCGGAGGATCGGATCTTCTACTACCGCGACGCGGTCTACAGCGGCTACGAGACCGAGAACCTCAAGCTGGCCCTGGTGTTCCAGCGGGAGGTGATCAACAACATCATGCCCAGGGTCCGGCCCGACCTGGTCCACTGCAACGACTGGATGACGGGCCTGGTGCCGGCCCACGCCCGCCGGCTGGGGATTCCGAGCCTGTTCACCGTGCACAACATCCACAGCCGGGAGACCACCCTGGCCCGGGTGGAAGACCTGGGCATCGACGCTGCCGAGTTCTGGCAGAACCTCTACTACGTGAGCCTGCCGGGCCCGTACGAGCAGACCCGCGAGGCGGTACCGATCGACCTGCTCACGAGCGGGATCTTCGCCGCCCACTTCATCAACACGGTGAGCCCCTCGTTCCTCCGGGAGATCGTGGAGGGGCGCCACGACTTCGTGCCCGCGCCGGTTCGGGACGAGATCCGGAACAAGCACGACGCCGGTTGCGCCGCTGGCATCCTGAACGCGCCGGACCCCTCGTACCATCCGGTGCGGGACGACGCCCTGGTGGCCCGCTACGGCCCCGAGCGTCACGCCGAGGCGAAGCGGGAGAACAAGCTGGCGTTCCAGCGCACCCTGGGGCTCGAAACCGACCCCGAAGCCCCGCTGTTCTTCTGGCCGTCGCGGCTGGACCCCGTGCAGAAGGGCTGCGACCTGCTCGCCCACATCCTGTACGAGACCGTGTCGGCCCACTGGGCCGAGGGGCTGCAGGTGGCGTTCGTGGCCAACGGCCCGGCCGCCGAGGTGTTCGCGGAGATCGTCCGGTTCCACGGCATCGGCCAGAGGGTGGCGGTCCATCCGTTTCGTGAGGACCTGTCGCGGCTGGGGTACGCGGCCGCGGACTTCGTCTTGATGCCGTCGCGGTTCGAACCGTGCGGGCTGCCCCAGATGATCGGCATGCTCTACGGCGCGCTGCCCGTGGTTCACGACACCGGGGGGTTGCACGACACCGTGGAGCCGCTGGATCCGCACGCCGGCCGGGGCAACGGGTTCCGGTTCGAGGTGTACGATCCCCCGGGGCTGCGGTGGGCGATCGAGCAGGCCGTGGCGTTCCACCGCCTGCCCCCCGGGGTTCGGGCCCGGGAGATCCGGCGGATCATGGCCGAGGCGGCCGGCCGGTTCACCCATGCCGAGACCGCCCGGCGCTACATCGAGCTCTACGAGCGCATGCTCGCGCGGCCGTTGGTGGGATGATGGGGGCGACCGACCGTGCCCCCCCCTGGGGGGACCCGTGGCTCGAACCGTATCGGCACGCGATCGAGGCCCGCCGGAGCCGGATCCACCGGTGGGCCCGGCGGCTCACCGGGGGGCGGACCTCGATCGCGGACTTCGCCAGCGGCCACACCTACTTCGGCCTCCATCGGACGCCGGAGGGATGGCGCCTGGCCGAGTGGGCGCCGGCGGCCGAGGCGATATATCTCGTCGGTGACGTCACCGGATGGGAGGAACGGGAGCCGTTTCGGTTCCGTCGGCTGGACGCCCACGGCCGTTGGGAGCTTGTGCTGCCGGCCGATGCCCTGTGTCACGGCCAGCACTACAAGCTCCGGATCCACTGGGCCGGGGGGGCGGGCGACCGGATCCCGGCCTGGGCCCGCAGGGTGGTCCAGGACCCGGAGACCGGGCTGTTCAGCGCCCAGGTGTGGGCGCCGGATCGGCCGTACCGTTGGCGCCACCCCAGACCGGAGCCCTCCGCCGAGGCGCCCCTGGTGTACGAGGCCCACGTGGGCATGGCTCAGGAACGGGAAGGGGTCGGCACCTACGCCGAGTTTCGGGACCGGGTGCTGCCTCGCATCGTGCGGGCCGGCTACAACACCGTGCAGCTCATGGCCGTGGCCGAGCACCCCTACTACGGCTCGTTCGGATACCACGTGTCGAGCTTCTTCGCGGCCTCGAGCCGGTTCGGCACCCCCGAGGACCTGAAGTCCCTGGTGGACGCGGCCCACGGGCTGGGGCTCCGGGTCACGATGGATCTCGTGCACTCCCACGCGGTCAAGAACGAGAACGAGGGCCTGGGGCGGTACGACGGGACCCGGCACCAGTTCTTCCACGCCGGGCCCCGGGGGGAGCACCCGGTGTGGGACTCGCTCCTGTTCGACTACGGGAAACCCGAGGTGCTCCACTTCCTGCTCTCGAACTGCCGGTTCTGGCTGGACGAGTACCGGATGGACGGGTTCCGGTTCGACGGGATCACGAGCATGCTGTTCCTGCACCACGGTCTGGGGCACACGTTCTCGGGGTACGACGAGTACTTCGGACCCCAGGTGGACGAGGACGCGTACGCCTACCTGGCCCTGGCCAACGAGGTGGTCCACCAGGTTCGGCCCGGCGCGCTCACCGTGGCCGAGGACGTGAGCGGCATGCCCGGGCTGTGCGCCCCCGTGGGGCAGGGTGGCGCCGGGTTCGACCGCCGGCTGGCCATGGGGGTGCCGGACTGCTGGTTCCGCCTGGTGCGCGAGGTGCCCGACGAGGCCTGGGACCTGGGGTGGGTGTGGCACGAGCTCAACAACCGGAGGCCCGAAGAGCGGGTGGTGAGCTACGCCGAGAGCCACGACCAGGCCCTGGTGGGGGGCAAGACCCTCGTGTTCGAGCTGATCGGTGACGCGATGTACGGCCACATGCGGCGGGACGACCCCGACCTGCGGGTGGAACGGGGCGTTGCGTTGCACAAGATGATCCGGCTGGCCACCCTGGCCACGGCCGGGCACGGGTACCTCACGTTCATGGGCAACGAGTTCGGCCACCCCGAGTGGGTGGACTTCCCCCGGCAGGGGAACCGGTGGTCTTATCGCTACGCCCGGAGGCAGTGGAGCCTGGCCGACGATCCGGACCTGAGGTACCACGGCTTGGCCGAGTTCGACCGACAGATGATCGGTCTCGCCCGGAAAGAGGGGTTCGTGGGGCGGGACGAGCCGCAGCTCCTGCTCCTGCGCTCCGAGGACAAGATCCTGGGGTTTGCCCGGGGCCGGCTGTTCTTCTTCTTCAACTTCCACCCCACCCGGTCCCGCACGGAGTACCCGGTGGAGGTGCCGGCCGGGGCCTACGACTTGGTCCTCGACACCGACGAGCCCCGGTTCGCCGGGCCCGGCCGCCTGGTGCCGGGCCAGCGGTTCCTCACCCATCCCCTGCCCGGCGGAACCCTGGGGATCCGGCTGTACCTGCCCAGCCGGTGCGCCCTGGTGCTGCGGCGCGAGGCCGGATGACTTTCGCTAGGACGCTAGGACGCTGGGAGGCTTGAAAATATGCGTAATATCAAAGCGTTCCGAGCATGGCCACGCCTCTTTGGTGTCACCTCGCGGTCTCGGGGGGGCAGGGGGCTGGATTCGGCTAGGCGGCCTGGCGGTTCTCGAACCCGCCAAATATCGGGGGTATGCTCTGGTGTCGTGTTTCGGAAATTTCGTGCTGTTCCCAAGGGGTGGGGCTGGGGGCCCCTCCTTCGCTGAACGGCCTCGCAGGGGCCGCCTCGGCGCGGTCCGCCGCGGCGCGTGAGGGCACGCGCCGCGGCCGATCCCCTGGCGCCGGGCGGCCCGGGCTGCTCGGCCGTCGCGCTTCGTCGGAGCCCCCAGCCCCACCGATCGTTTGGCGGCGGTTCGGGGAAGCGGCCTAGCTGCCCAGCCCCCCAGCGGACCGAAGGCCCTAGACCGACGACCAACGACCAACGACCGACGACCGAAGTTACAAGGATGCCTTCATGCATATGCGCACGTTTTCCGTGACCCCCAGGCTCCCCGAGCGGCTTGCGCCGCTCCTGGAGATCGCCCACAACCTCTGGTGGGTGTGGAACCCCGAGGCGGTGGACCTGTTCCGCCGCATCGACCACGACCTGTGGTCGGCCACCGGCCACAACCCCGTCGCGCTGCTGGGCCGGGTGGATCAGGACCGACTCGAGTCCCTGGCCCGGGACCCGGTGTTCGTGGCCCACATGGACCGGGTGGCCCAGGCCCTGGGCCGATATCTCTCGATGCCCACGTGGGTCTCTCAGGCCTACCCCGAGCTGGAGGCCGCCCGGGTGGCCTACTTCTCCATGGAGTTCGGGATCCACGAGTGCCTGCCCGTGTACGCGGGCGGGTTGGGCGTGCTGGCCGGCGACCACCTGAAGAGCGCCAGCGAGCTGGGTCTTCCGTTCGTGGGCGTGGGGCTCCTGTACCGCCAGGGGTACTTCCACCAATACCTGACCCACGACGGGTGGCAGCAGGAGGTGTACCCCGAGAACGACGTGTACAACATGCCCCTGCGGCCGGTGCGCACGGACGACGGCGAGCCGGTGGAGGTGGAGGTGCGCATGGCGGGCCGGCCGGTGCGGATCCGGGCCTGGCGGGCCCAGGTGGGGCGGATCCCGCTGTACCTGCTCGACACCAACCTGGCGGCCAACGATCCGGCGGATCGGGCGATCACCCACCAGCTGTACGCGCCGGGGGAGGGGATGCGGATCCGCCAGGAGGTGGTGCTCGGGGTGGGCGGGGTGCGGATGCTGGAGGCCGTTGGGGTGGAGCCGGCCGTCTGCCACATGAACGAAGGGCACTCGGCGTTCCTCGGCCTGGAGCGGATCCGGGTGCTCATGGAGCGCACCGAGCTGTCGTTCGCCGAGGCCTTGGAGGCGGTGCGGGTGGGGAGCGTGTTCACCACCCACACCCCGGTACCCGCGGGCATCGACCTATTTCGGCCGCCGGAGATTGAGCAGTACCTGGGCGACATCCTCAAGGAGATGGGGATCGGGGTCGGGGACCTGATGGCCCTGGGTCGGGAGAACCCCGCCGACCCCGACGCGCCCCTGTCCATGGCCGTGCTGGCCTTGAGGCTCAGCGGCCACCGCAACGGGGTGAGTCGGCTCCACGGCCGGGTGTCCCGTCGGATGTGGGCCGGGGTGTGGCCGGGCATCCCCGAGGAGGAGGTGCCCATCGGCCACGTGACCAACGGCATCCACGTGCGCAGTTGGCTGTCGGACGAGATGGCCCGTCTGTTCGATCGGTACCTGGGCCCGTCGTGGGTGGACGAGCCCTTGGACCAGGCCATGTGGAAGCGGGTCCACGACATCCCGGACAACGAGCTGTGGCGGGCCCAGGAGCGGCTCCGGGAACGGCTGGTCGGGTTCGTGCGGAGGCGTCTGCGGGCCCAGTTGGAGCGCCGCGGAGCGAAGCCCGACGAGGTGCGGGCCGCCGACGAGGTGCTCGACCCCGAGGCCCTCACGATCGGGTTCGCTCGGCGGTTCGCCACCTACAAGCGGGCCGTGCTGCTCTTTCGGGACCCCGAGCGCCTGGCCCGGATCCTCAACCACCCGGACCGGCCGGTCCAGATCCTGTTCGCGGGCAAGGCCCACCCGGCCGACAACGAGGGGAAGAAGTTCATCCAGGAGATCGTGCACCACTGCCGGCAGAAGGAGTTTCGGAACCGGGTGGTGTTCCTCGAGGACTACGACGTCAACCTGGCCCGTTACCTGGTCCAGGGGTGCGACGTATGGCTGAACACCCCCCGCCGGCCCTTGGAGGCCTGCGGCACCAGCGGCATGAAGGTGGTGCCCAACGGGGGGCTCCACCTCAGCGTGCTCGACGGGTGGTGGGACGAGGCCTATGACGGCGAGGTGGGCTGGGCGATCGGCCACGGCGAGGAGTACCAGAACCCGGACCTGCAGGATCGGGTGGAGAGCCTGGACCTGTACGACCTGCTTGAGAACGAGGTGGTGCCCCTCTACTACACCCGCGGAGACGACGGGCTGCCCCGGGGTTGGATCCAGCGCACGAAGACGGCCATGGAGCGCCTGACGCCCGTGTTCAACACCAACCGAATGGTGCGGGAGTACGCCGAACGGTATTACCTGCCGGCCCTGTCCCTGTGGACCCGGTTTGCCCAGAGCAACCATCAGGCCGCGCGAGCCCTGGCGCGGTGGAAGGCGCGGGTGCGGGAGGCGTGGGCCGGGGTCCGGGTGGCCGAGGTGTGGGCCGACGACGGTGCCGAGCGGCGGGTGGGCGACGAGTTCGCCGTGCGGTGTCTGGTGCACCTGAACGGTTTGGCCCCGGAGGACGTGCAGGTGGAGGCCTACTACGGCCTGTTGGATCCCTCGGGCCAGGTGGCGGCCCCCGCCCGCAGGGCCCTGCGGTCCGAGGGCCGTCGGGAGGACGGGGGTTGGGAGTTCGCCGGTCAGATCCCGTGTGAGCGCACGGGCCGGTACGGGTACGTGGTGCGGGTGCTGCCCCACCATCCCAACCTGACCAGCCCCTGGGACCTTGGGCTGGTGGTGTGGGGCTAGGGTCGGATGCCCTTACGGAGGAGGTCCACCTGGGCCTGGACGATGAAACGGCCCAGGCGCCCCTCGGTTCGGCCGGAGAGGGGGGAGAAGCGCAGCCTGGCGAACCCCGGGAACGGGGCCGTGCCCTCGTCGGGTCGGGCCTCCAGCACCTGGGCGGCCAGGCCCGAGAGCACCTCGCTGGGCGCAAGCCGGATCCAAAGAAGGATCCACGACCCCGGCCGGGGCAGGGGCGGCGCGGCCGAGATCCTGGCCCCCCCGATGCTCACGTCCAGCACCACGCAGGGCCGCCGGTCGCTCACCCGGGTCGCCAGCGTCTCCAGGGCCGAACCGCGGCCCGCTGCGGGCGCCGGTTCCGGCAGCTCGGCCCACTCCGCCTTGAGGGAGCAGGCAAGCCGGTAGGCGGCCCGACGGTTGATTCGCTCCACGCCGCCTGTGTCCACCCGCAGCACCCGGAGGCCGTCGGTCCCCGCTTCCAGCTCCCCCCGCAGGCACAGGATGCCGCGGGTGCCCGGCACCCGGAACTCGGCACGGGTGCCGGCGGGGGCGGGCTCGGGGCGAGAGGCGTCCAGGGGGGCCAGCACCACCCGGCCCCCCTGGACGTCCACGCAGGCCGCGTCCACGGGGAGGCGTTCCCCGTCGGTCACCAGGAACCCCCGGGCCTGGAGGACCTCCAGGGCCCAAGGAGGAAGATTACGAGCCGAGCTTTCGGATTCGTTCGGTGGGGGATTCAATTTCGGTGATCCGCAGCGCGAAGTGGTCGGAGCTGACCACCACCAGCTCGCCCTTGGCCAGCACCTGATTGTTGACCACCAGCTCCACGGGCGCCTCGGTGTCCTTGTCCAGATCGATGATGGACCCCGGCCGGAGCCGCTGGATCTCCTTGAGGGACATCTCGGCCTCGCCCAGGCGCACGGTGGCCTCGACCTCGAGCTCGAGGATCAGGTCGATGTTCCGGATGTCCGGCGGGGCCGGCTGCTCTCCCCCCGGCGCGGCGGCGGCCCCCGTGGGGGGGGCCGAGGGAGCCGACACCACGCCGACGGACGGCCCCTCTTCCTCCTCCTCCCGGAGGATCTTGGCCATCTCCTGGGCCACATTGACGGGCAGGAGGACCCGGAGGGGGGTCTCGAGGATCCCCTCCACCTTGATGGTGCCCACCGCCAGGAACGCCTGGTCGCCCCAGGAGAGGACCTCGGTGAGGGCTCCCTCGTCCACGGTCTGGACCTGGGGCGGATCGAACCCCACCTCTCGGCCCATGGTGGCCGAGAGCGGCGGAGCGCCGCTTCCCGCCACCTGGGTCAGGGCCTCCTTGAGGGCGTCGAGGTCGGCCTCCTCCAGTTCCTCCTTCGCCTCCCCCTCGCCGCCCAGGATCAGGTCCGCCAGCATCGAGGCCTCCCGGTGGCGCAGCAGGAACGCCATCTCCCCGGAGAATCCGGACCGGAACGGAAACCGGACCAGCAACCCCTTGTCCGCGGACAGGTCCGACAGGCTCACCACCTGGCCGAGGCCTTCGGTGACCTGGGCCGGCCGGGCCAGGAGGGCCGCCAGGGCCGAGTTGGCCGACGCGAAGAACACCCGCGCGGCCTTCTCAACGGCCTCCACCTCGGCCGGGCTGAGGTCGGCGGCCGGCACGTCGCCGATGTCGTCCGCGGCGGCGCTCAGCAGTCGGTCGATCTCGTCTTGGCTCAGGATGTCCGACATGCTCTCTCCCGCGAGGGGCCGGGGCTCAGCCCGACCCGGTCTCCAGGGCTTGGAACCCCTCCCCGCCCTCGGAGGACGGCTCGGGTTCCTCGTCCACGATGGGGGCCTCGATCCGGACCGCCTTGCGCCCCTTCCGGGCCCCGAACACCGCCCGGAACTTGGGAATGCCCTCCACCGACACCGTGACGGACTGGTGAAGATCCGCTCCCAACGGGAACAGATCCCCTTCCTTCAGGGCCAGGATCTGCCGGATGGTCATGCGTTGGCGGCACAGGTCCGCGCTCAGACCCGCCACCGCCCGCGCGATGACCTCGTCGATCCGGCGGTAGTCGGCTTCGGTCATCCGGGTCGTGATGTCGGTCTGGTGCTCCTGCCGCAGTTCCACGGCGAAGGGCTCCAGGTAGATCGCCGGGATGCACAGGTTCATCATGCCCGAGGTCTGGCCCACCTTCACCTCGAACACGATCACCACCACGATCTCGTTGGGGGCGACGATCTGCACGAGCTGAGGGCTCGTCTCCCTGCGGTCCAGCTCGAACCGGGTCTCCCCGATGGTGCGCCATGCGTCGTGCAGATCCTTGAGGGCCATGTCGATGAACCCCTCGATCAGGGCCTGCTCGATGGGGGTGATCTCCCGGTTCAAGGTGGGGGTCTCGGACGATCCCCCCATCAGCTTCTCGATCACCGCGAACACCAGGGTGGGGTTGACCTCGAAGGCCAGGGTCCCCCCCTGGGGCACGATCTTGACCACGTTGATGCAGGTGGTCTCGGGGAGGCTCATCAGGAACTCGGCGTAGGAGAGCTGGTCCACGCTCAGGAGCACGATGTCCGAGATGGTGCGCAGGTACGCCGAGAGGTCCAGGGCCAGATTGCGGGCGTAGCGCTCGTGCAGGAAGTGGAGGCTCTGGAGGACGTTCTTCGAGATCCGGTTGGGCCGCTTGAAGTCGTAGCGGCTCGCCCGCTTGCGGTACCGGGTGGGGGTGGGCTTGGCCTCGGGCTTGGCCGGAGCCGCCTCCTGCTGGAGCGGGATGCTCTGGAGCAGGGCGTTGACTTCTTCCTGGCTGAGAAGTTCCGACACCTTCGTCCTCGTGCGGCGCGGGCCGCCTCGCACGGGGCGGCCGTGTACGCAGGGCTACCGTATTCGGATCGGCAGATCGGTCTCGGTTCGTGAGGGGCGCGGCGCCCCCCCCGCAGGTTCCACGCCCCAGGCGCGTGCGGCCGCCGGATCACTCGTCGAACATGCCCTCCAGGAGCCCGCGCAGCCGGAGCACGGCGGCCGAGTGGAGCTGGCTCACCCGCGACTCGGTGACGCCGAGGATCTTGCCCACCTCCTTCATGGTCAGTTCGTTGAAGTAATACAGCTTGAGCACCAGCGACTCTTTTTCCGGCAGCTCGTCGATCTTCCGGGCCAGGATCTCGCGAACCTCCTGCTTGCGGAGCAGCTCGAACGGGCTCTTCTCGGGCTCGTCGGGGATGTACTCCCCCAGCTCCCTGGCCTCGTCGTCGTCCTCCACCTCGCCGCCGGGCCGGTTCAGGGAGAGAAGGGAGAGCCCCCTGGCCTTGTACAGGAGCTCGTTGAACTCCTCCATGGTGATCCCCATGGCCGCGGCCACCTCTTCATGGGTGGCCGGCCGCTGGAGCTGCTGCTCCAGCCGGTGGAACACCTGGGCGAGCTCCCGCTCCTTGCGCCGCATGGACCGTGGAGCCCAGTCCTGCTGCCGCAGGTAGTCGAGCATGGCCCCCCGGATCCGGAACTCGGCGTAGGTCTTGAACTTGACCCCCCGGTCCGGCACGAACTTGTCGATGGCGTCGATGAGGCCGAGGACCCCCGTGTTGATGAGGTCGTCCACCTCGATGGAAGAGGGGAGCCGGGCTGCCAGCCGCTCGGCGATGTACTTGACGAGGGGCGCGTACTCCTCGATGAGCTCGTCCCTGCTGCGCTGGGGCTCGGCGGCGGAAATGGCCGACACTCCTTCGGGTTCGAGACGGCTGGGGAAGGGCGAGATGAGGGGAAAACCGGCGCGTATCCTAGCATCGGGCCCAGGGTGTGTCAACGCGGGCCCACCCCCGTGGCGAAAACACAAAACGCCCCTCTTCCCCGCTGGAGAGGGGTGGATTCCGGCGGAGGGCGTCCCGTGCTCAGCCCAGGTAGAGGGCCCGGAGCCGGGCCTCCAGCTCTTGGGGCGGCACGCCGTCGTCGGCGATTTCGTCACGGTGCCGGGTGAGGAGCTCGTCCCTCGTGCTGCGGATCCTCGCCTGGCGGGCGTCGGGGTCGATGCCGGGCTCGTTGCGGTCCACCAAGACGGCGGCCAGGTTCCCCACCCACTGGACCTTCTGGGCCGTGGGACTCAGGTTGACCCGGTCCGCCGCCAGGGAGGCACCGGCCCGCGCCGACACCTTGGGCCGGTGGACCTTGCCCAGCCGGTCCTGCCTGGCGTAGGTGCGCAGCACGTTGTGCACCGTGAATTGGGAGATGCCCATGGTCCCATCCCTGGGAAAGGGTCTGATCCTTCGAATTGACCCATCGGCACGGGCCGACGAAGACTTTAGCGGAAAATGCGGTTACTCCGGAGGCCGGGGCAGGGGGCCTGCCTCCGGCCGGGCACGAATCTGGCGATGCTTTCGTTGGAACTACTTTTTGCCGTAGGCCGCGAGGGCCCGGCCGGGCGGGGCCTTGGGAAGGGGGCGGGCGGGGACGAGTTCCTGGCAACGGGCCTCGGCCGCCACGAGCCGCTCGGTGACGGATCGCAGCTCCTGGAGCGTGGCCGCGAAGCCGGGGGCCTGCCTCGCCTCGGGGGGGGCCCCCTGGACCCGGCCCCAGCACTGGGCAGCCGCCCCCACGAGGGTCTCCTTGCGGGTCAGGATCTCGATCAGGCGATCGTAGCGGGCGGACCGCAGGCACGCCTCCTGCTCGGCCGTGAGGTCGAGGAGCTCCCGGTAGAGGGCCAGGCACTTTTTCAGGTCGTCGATCGGATCCAATGGAGGGTCTCGTTTCTCGGCATCGCGTGCGACGGCCGGATGGGGGGTCGTCGCACGGGGCGTTGCCTCGGCCGGCCCGATCCGGTAGGAAAGGGCCCGAACCCTTTGCCCGGAGGCCGCCCATGGGAATCGACCGGTACGATCAGGAGATGCACCCGCGCTGCCCGCCCCTCGGGGGCGAGGTCCCTTTCTATCACTGCCGGCGGGTGAACCGCGGGCTCCCCTGTCACCGCATTGTACTGTGCTGGGCCGACCGGGTCGACATCGCCTCGTTCATCCGGGAGAACTACTCCCAGGAGGAGATCGAGGCCATGAGCCGGCCTCCGGAGTCCCGGCTGGCCGTGATGTTGGAGACCGCCCAGCGGGTGAAAAAGGAGCGGGGCCGGTGACCGGGCCGGTGATCTACGTGGACGCCGACGGCTGCCCGGTCAAGGACGAGGTGTACCGGGTGGCCCGCCGGGTCGGAGCCCGGGTGTACGTGGTGAGCGCACGGCCCCTGGCCGTGCCCAAGGACCCCCAGATCCAGGCCGTGGGGGCGGGGGGCGCGTTCGACGCGGCCGACGACTGGATCGCCGAGCGGGTGGGGCCGGGGAGCGTGGTCGTGACCACCGACGTGCCCCTGGCTGCCCGGTGCGTGGACAAAGGGGCCTGGGTTCTCGGCCCCAAGGGAAACCTGTTCACGCCCCACAACATCGGGGAGGCCCTGGCCCGGCGGGAGCTCAACGAGCAGCTGCGCCAGATGGGTCTGCCCGCTGGAGGCCCCGCCCCGTTCCAGAAGGCGGATCGGTCCCGCTTCCTCCAGCGCCTGGACGAGGTTCTCCAGGCGATCCGCCGGGGGATCGCATCGCCTCCTGCGACGTACTACTGACCGGCGGCCAGAGAGGCGGGCTCCCGGCTTGCCAAGACCTTCAAACGTATTGCCAGGGCACGGGGTGGGGGCCTGGTTCCGGCCGGGCGCGAGTGCAGCATCCGATCGCCGCGCCTTCTCATGCCGCCGCTTGCCCGTCGATCCATGCCACGATAGCGGAAACCTTGGGATCCTGAGGGGATCCGCACGTTCGGAGGACGCGGCGAGCGAAGGGGCCGCACCCGGCGCTCCACCAGACCCCCACCCCGTGCTCCCCGAGGGGAAGGGAGGACGGGCCTTGGAATATTTTCGTTGGAATTAGTTCTACTTTGTCAGATTTTCATAACGCTTGGCTTTGATTGGCTTTTCTGGTGTGCGATGCCATCGCGGATGCCCTTCGCCGGTGACGTCGGGCCATCTGCGCCAAGGCGTCTTCCAGTGTCGCGTTCGCGCGCGGCAGCAAAACGCTGAGCACTTCCCGCACGTCGCGCGCGCTCAACAAGGGGAACGCACCACGATGCTTTCGGCGTGCCTCCAACAAGAACAACAACGCCATCAGCACCATCGCCATGTGGTGATGCCACCCCTGCCACAACCGCACCTGATACTCGGCCATGCCCACTTCGCTCTTGGCCTCCTGCAGGCTTCGCTCCACCCAATAGCGCTGCCCCTGCATGTACGCCAATCGCCGCACCGACGTCTGCTCCGGCGCGTTGCTCAGCGTGTACTTGATCTCCCCCGGGTTGCGCACCGAGCGCCGCACAATCAGGTGCCAGCAGTGGGCCTTGGACTCCCGCCCGTCCCACACCCACACTCTGCGGTGAAGCACCTCCACCCACAGTGGGCCCTTCGTGGAGTCCCGATACGACAAACGCCGCCAGGCCTCCCCCGGTTGGTTGCGCACCCACGCATCCACCCGGATCGGTTCCGGCCCCTGCGCCCGAGGCCGTTGGGGCGCTCTCCCACGCGCACTGCGCCGCGGGGGTACCTGGGGCCGAGGATCCTCCAGGTAGATCCGCTGGGACGCCTTCACATCCACCACGAACACTTCCCCGTCGGCGTCCAACCCCCGCAGGAACTTCGGGTCGGCCCCGTAGAACGAATCTGCCCCCACCCAGGCGAACTCCACCCCCAGGCGCCGGGCGTGCCGAACCATCTCCAAGGCCAGTTCCGGTTTGGTGCGATACCCCCGCTCGGCTTCCGGAACCTTCGCCCGCTTGCACCGGGCCGAATCCTCGGCCCACGCCTTCGGCAGGTACAGCCGTGCATCGGTGAGCGTCACCTCCCCGTCGCGGGCCAGGGCGGCAAACACGCCCACCTGGCAGTTCTCCACCTTGCCCAGGCGCCCACACCACTGGCGCGCAACGCCAACCGATCGGTCGCCCTTCTTGGGGAACCCACTTTCGTCCACGATCAGACACGTGTTGGGGGAGCCTCCCAACAACCGGTCGGCGTCACGGGCCACATGGTCGATCACCTCGCGGTGATCCCACGGGGAGTACGACACAAAATGCTGCAGGCGTTGGTCGTCGGCGTCCGGAACGACTTCTGCGATGCGCTCCATGTTTCGCTTCCGGGCTTGCGCCAAGCCGGCAAAATACGCCTCGGCGGCCTTCACGCACGAGCGGGTACGAGAGGTGAAATGCGATCGGTAGCGTGCTGTGAACCGATCCAGGTCGTGCTCCAACTCCGCGAGGGGGTGAGGGGAGCTGGCTAGATTAGAAGAATTATTACCTAGTCAGTTCCGATTTAGTAATCATTCTAATCCTCCTTTTATTTCAAAGTGTTACGATGAATCCCAGAGCTACTATACTTCCGGACCCGCTCTTTGCCAAGGCCTCGGCGAATCTGACAAAGTAGAATTAGCAACCCACCCTCCGCACCGCACACAACAGGGCCTTCATCTGGGGGTAGCCGAAGATCGGCTCCCGGCATCGGGCGTCCGTGAGCCGGTTTGCGTTCCGATCGCCTTCCCACCCGTGGGGCACGAACACCACGCCTTCCGCGACCCGGGGATCCACCCGCACCCGCATGCGCACCCGTCCCCGGTCGGTCTCGATCTCGGCCAGGTCGCCGTCGCGCAGGCCCTGGAGGGCCGCGGTCTCGGGGCCGATCTCGGCGTAGGGTTCCGGGCTGTGTTGCACGAGCCGCCGGATCCCCCGGAACTGGCTGTGGGTGTAGTAGTAGTTCCGGTGGCCCGTGGTCAGGATCAAGGGGTAGCGCTGCCTGAGCTCGGGCGGGGCGCCGAGGGGGCTTCGTTCCGGCTCCAGGTACACCGGCAGGGGGGCGGCGCCGGCACAGGCCATGGCCTCGCTGTAGATCTCGATCTTCCCCGAGGGGGTGGGCAGGCTCGGGGGCATCTCGTACCTCTTCTCGCCGTAGAAGGCCCCCTCGGGTTTCTCGTGGAGGAGCTCGTCGAAGGTGAGGCCCGTGGTTTCGAGCTCGAACCGGACGAACTCCTCCTCCGTACGCCAGGGGAAGTGCTCCTCCAGGCCCAGCCGCCGGGCCAGCTGGGTGAACACCCACCACTCGGAACGGGACTCCCCAAGGGGCTCGATGCACCTCTTCCGGAGCATCATGTACGGCAGGCAGTGGCACACGTTGTATGTGTAGGCCACGCCCCATTTCTCCAGGTGGGAGCAGGCCGGAAGCACGTAGTGGGCCTCTCGTGCGGTCTCGGTCAGGAACAGGTCGTGGACCACCAGCAGGTCCAGCCTACGGAACGCCTCCCGGAACGCGTTCGAATCGGGCATGGAGACCAGGGGGTTGCCCCCCACCACGTAGAACGCCTTGAGCCGCTCGGGAACCGCCTCGGGCACCTTGGTCACGACCCCGTAGGGGCTCTTTCGGCCCCACAGGTCCACGAACAGGGGGTACTCGTCGGAACCCAGCGGATCCCCGGACACCCCGAGGCCCACGTTGCCGAACCGGGGGCGGGGGCTGATCACCCACCCCCCCGGCACGTTGATGTTTCCGGTGATCACCTGGAGCACCGAGAACGCCCGGCTCGCCTGCACCCCGGCCGCGGTCTGATCCTGGGTGCAGGTGCCCTGGTAGATGCTGGCGCCCTTGGTCCTGGCCATCCATCGGGCCAGTTCCCGGATCCTCTCGGCCGGAACCCAGGTGAGCTCCTCGGCCCACTCGGGGGTGAACGGCCGTACGTGCTCCACGAGCCGGTCGAACCCGATCGCGAACGCCTCGACGAACCGCCGATCGTACAGCTCGCTTGCGACGATCTCGTGGATCATGGCCAAGGCCATGGCCGCGTCCGACCCGGGCCGGATCCGCAGGTACAGGTCGGCCCGGTCGGCCAGGGGGATCCGACGGGGATCGATGACCACCAGTTTGGCCCCCCGGGCCAGGTTCCGCTCGATGGCCAGCTTCAGGGGGAAGTCGCTGGCATCGGGGTTGTGGCCCCACAGGATGTAGAGCTTGGAGTCGAGCTCCTCGGTCGGGTACTTGCCGAAGGTGATCTGGCGGGCCCGGATGCGCATCCGGTAGCACACGCTCTCCACCGAGAAGAAGTTGGGGGAGCCGAAGGCCGCCTTGAACCGCTGGGCCAGGCCGGCCATCTCCAGGTTCTCGACCCCGATGGACCCGCTGAACATCCCGAGCACCTGGGGCCCGAACTCCCGGCGCAGCCGGTCGAGCCGGGCGGCGATCTCGTCGAGGGCCTGCTCCCACGAGATCTCCCGGAACCCACCTTCCACCTTTTTCAGCGGGTTGAGGATTCGGTCGGGATGGTAGACGTTCTCGAGGGCCGCCTCGCCCCGTGGGCACAGGCGGCCCCGGTTCAGCGGGTGGGACTCGAGCCCCTCCACCGCCACGGCCCGTCCGTTCTCCACGGTCACCTTGCATCCGCAACTGTGGTAGCACAGGGTGCAGTCGGTGTAGACCACGCGGGTGTCGGCAGCGGTGTCGCGCATGGCATCTCTCCAGGGGATGGGGGGAAGTCCCTCAGGCCCCTGCGGGGCCTTCAGAGACTGGAGACCGGAAACTCGAGATTATCGAACCGGGCCGCAGGGCCGGGGCCGGAGACCGACGACCGAAAGACCCAAGCGAGTACGTTACTACTCCCGCCCGGCACACAAAAGGGTCGATGGGTCCCCTGCCCCGGTCGTTGTCGCCTCGGGGCGACAGAATTCCCGCGAGGCCGGCAGCTGGAGCGGGCACGGGCGATGATTCGTCCCGGGAAAACAGGAGGTTGTGTGGATGGCACGCGCCCTGCTTGGAGTGGGCTGGTGAGGGCGGTAGGCGGCCGCTCCAGATTTCCCTTTTCCCGATTCCGTCCCCCAGGAGACGTCCATGCGTTGCCGTTCCCACCGTCTGGTGTTCCTGTCCGATCGGTTCGTGTGTCGCTACTGCGGCTGGGTGTGGCGGGTCACCCGCCGGTGGGGGTGACGCCGAGAGGCGACAGGGGCGGCCCCTTGCGAAGGCCACGGCGGTGTGGAATCCTTTGCGGCTCTTCATGTGACCCCAGCCCAGGAGGAGCCGCACGATGGCCAGCCCGTTCGACGCCCGCACGTCCCTCTCGACCGCATCGGGTTCCGTGGACATCTTCAGCCTTCGCGCCCTGGAGAACGCGGGGCTCGGCGAGGTGTCCACGCTTCCGGTCACCCTGAAGGTGCTCTTGGAGAACCTGCTGCGCCACTGCGACGGGTACCACGTGGGCGAGGACGACGTGGCGTACCTGGCCGGGTGGGACCCGGCCGTCGGCGAGCAGCGGGAGATCGCGTACATGCCGGCCCGGGTCCTCCTGCAGGACTTCACCGGAGTGCCCGCGGTGGTGGACCTGGCTGCCCTCCGGTCGGCCATGGCCCGGTTGGGCGGCGACCCCAAGAAGATCAACCCGCTGATCCCGGCCGACCTCGTCATCGACCACTCGGTCCAGGTGGACCGGTTCGGCACCGAGGACTCCTTCGGGTTCAACGCCCGCAGGGAGTTCGAGCGAAACCGGGAGCGCTACGAGTTCCTGAAGTGGGGCCAGAATGCCTTCGACAACTTCCGGGTGGTGCCCCCTGCGACCGGCATCTGCCACCAGGTGAACCTGGAGTACCTGGGGCGGGTGGTCCAGACCCGGGAGGGGGTGGCATTTCCCGACACCCTGGTGGGGACCGACTCCCACACCACCATGATCAACGGCCTGGGGATTCTGGGGTGGGGTGTGGGCGGCATCGAGGCCGAGGCCGTGATGCTCGGCCAGCCCGTATACATGCTGGTTCCGCGGGTCGTGGGGGTCCGCCTCACCGGCGAGCTGCGTCCCGGCGTCACGGCCACGGACCTGGTGCTCCGGGTCACGGAGCTCCTGCGGGAGCACGGCGTCGTGGGCAAGCTGGTCGAGTACTTCGGCGATGGGGTGGGCGGCCTGACCCTGCCCGATCGGGCCGTGTTGGCCAACATGGCGCCCGAGTACGGGGCCACGGCCGGGTTCTTCCCCGTGGACGCCGGCACCCTGGAGTACCTTCGGTTCACCGGGCGGGACGAGGCCCTGGTCGACCTGGTGGAACGGTACACCAAGGAGCAGGGGCTGTTCCGGTCCGACGACGCCCCGCCCCTGCGCTACAGCGAAGTGGTGGAGCTGGACCTCTCCACGGTCGAGCCCGCCATCGCCGGCCCCAAACGGCCCCAGGACCGCATTCCCCTGGGCCGGGTCAAACGGGCCTTCTTCGATGCCCTCCGGACCACGTTCAACAAGGGCGTGGGGGCCGACCTGCCGCCGCCGGAGGAGGACGGCCGGTGGGCCGACGAAGGGGGGAACCCCTCGGACGGGCCGGCGGTCCCCGCCCCCCGGCGCCACGACACCTACAACGACCAGCGGGTCCGGGTGGACCTGGACGGGGTGGAGGCGTCGCTGACCCACGGCGCCGTGGTGATCGCGTCCCTCACCTCGTGCACCAACACCTCCAGCCCCACCCTGATGCTGGGGGCCGGCCTATTGGCCAAGAAGGCGGTGGAGCGGGGGCTCACGGTGCGGCCCTGGGTGAAGACCAGCCTGGCCCCTGGATCCAGGGTGGTGACCCGGTACCTGGAGGCGGCCGGCCTGCTGCCCTACCTGGAGGCGCTTCGATTCCACCTGGTGGGGTACGGCTGCACCACCTGCATCGGCAACAGCGGCCCCCTGCCCGAGCCGGTGGCCCGGGCCGTGACCGAGAACGACCTGGTGGTGGCGGGGGTCCTGTCAGGGAACCGGAACTTCGAGGGCCGGATCAATCCCCTGGTGAAGGCCAACTACCTGGCGAGCCCACCCCTGGTGGTGGCCTACGCCCTGGCTGGCACCGTGGATATCGACCTCACCCGCGAACCCGTCGCCCACGACCCCAACGGCCAACCGGTGTACCTCAAGGACCTGTGGCCCACCGACGGCGAGGTGCGCGAGGCCGTGGGCCGGGCGGTGTCGGCCGGCATGTTCGGCGAGGAGTACGCCAAGGTGTTCGAGGGGACCGATCTGTGGAACGGCATCGAGGCCCGGGGCGCGGAACTCTACGCCTGGGACCCGACGTCCACCTACATCCAGGAACCGCCGTTCTTCCAGGACCTCACCCTCGATCCGCCGGGCGTGCGGCCCATCGAGAACGCCCGGGCCCTGGCGGTGCTGGGCGACTCGGTGACCACCGACCACATCTCCCCGGCGGGGGCGTTCGGGCCCGACACCCCGGCCGGCCGGTATCTGATCGAGAAGGGGGTCGCTCCGGAGGAGTTCAACTCGTTCGGGTCCCGCCGGGGCAACCACGAGGTGATGATGCGGGGCACCTTCGGCAACGTGCGGATCCGCAACCGGCTGGCCCCCGGCACCGAGGGCGGGTTCACCACCCACCTGCCCACCGGGGAGGTGTTGCCGATCTACGACGCGGCCATGCGCTACCGGGACGAGGGGACCCCGCTGGTGGTGCTGGCCGGCAAGGACTACGGCATGGGGTCGAGCCGGGACTGGGCAGCCAAGGGGACGGCCCTGCTGGGGGTGCGCGCGGTGATCGCCGAGAGCTACGAGCGCATCCACCGCTCCAACCTGGTGGGCATGGGGGTGCTGCCGCTCCAGTTCCAGCCGGGAGACTCGGTGGAGTCCCTGGGCCTCACGGGCCGGGAGACGTTCACGGTGGAGGGCCTGGACGACCGCCTGCGCCCCGGGCAGACCCTCACGGTGCGGGCCCGGGCGGAGGACGGGGGAGAAAAGGCCTTCCCGGCGCTGGTGCGGATCGACACGCCGGTGGAGATGGAGTACTACCACAACGGCGGCATCCTCCACACCGTGCTCCGCAGGCTGGCCCGGGAGGATTGATACCAAGTCGCGTTCAAAGCTATTGCCCCCCTGATCAGAGGGGCAAGGGTCCTGTCGGAGAGCCGGGCGCGGCCGTGTCAGGGCCCAGGATTCAGAGGACAGTGGACAGAAGAATCGCAGGAGCGGTTTTCCCTGTCTTCTGTCCACCGAGCCCTGATTCCTGAAAGGCAGGTCCCTTGCCCCGCCTCCGGCTGGGTACCCTATGGATGGCAACTTGCGCATGAGCCGGCCCCCCGGGTGCCAGGGGTCAACCGTCCCCCAGTACGAATCGGCCCTCCCGGTCGAAGGCGCGGCGGTACCCGGCTACCAGGGACAGCACCGAGCCCACGGCGGTGGCCGCCGAGATCATCAGGAGCACCACGATCTGGTAGGCGGCCGCCACCCGGGGGTCGGTGCCCGAGAGCACCTGGCCGGTCATCATCCCCGGGATGAACACGATTCCGGCCGCCGCCATGGAGTTGAGGGTGGGGATCAGCCCGGCCCGCAGGGCGGAGCGGGCGCTGGGGAGCACGGTCTCCCAGGGGGTGGCCCCGAGGGCCAGGAGGGCCTCGATCTCGCGGGTGCGGGACCGCAGGTCGGCGAACAGCCGGTCGAGGCACACGGCCACGCCGTTCAGGGAGTTCCCGATGACCATGCCCCCGATGGGAATCACGTACCGGGGCTCCCACCAGGGGTCCACCCGGACCACGAGAGCGGTCACGGCCAGGGTCACGGTGAAGCCGGAGACCGCCAGAGCCCCAAGGCCCCGCAGGAACAGCCCGGGCGGGGCCCCCCTGAGCCGGGCGGTCAGGGTCTGGGCGGCCACCACGATCATCCCCCCGAGAATGCCGAGCACCAGCCACGGGGTGCCCACCCCGAACACCCACCGCAGCACGAACCCCAAGGCGAGAAGCTGCACGTAGGCCCGCGCCGCAGCCGCCAGGATCGACCGGGTGAGCCCCAGCGCGAGGGCCAGCGACAGACCCGCTGCCGCGGCGAGAAAGCCCGAGGCCAATGCGAGCTGGCCGGGACCGATGGGGATCGCCCCGCTCACCCCGCCGCCTCCCACCGGCCGTCCCGGATGCGATACCGCCGGGCGACGCCGGGCCAGGGCGCCCCGTGCCCGGCGACCACGGCCGCTCCGCCCGCGGCGGCGAACTGGGCCACCCTCCGGCACACCCGGCCGGCCGCGTCGGGGTCCAGGTTGGCTCCGGGTTCGTCGAGCAGGAGCACCCTGGGTCCGGCCAGCAGGGCGCGGATCAGGGCGAGGCGGGCCAGCTGCCCCTGGCTCAGTTCCCCCACCGACCGGTCGAGCCCGATGTCTGCGAGGCCCAGTGCATCGAGCTCCGTCCGGAACGTGTCAGGGCCCGGGGGCCGGGCCTCCCGCCGCACCCGCAGGCCCCAGGGGGCCTCGAGGTCCGGGGCCACGCGGTCGGCCAGGCCGACGGGGGGGAACGGCACGAGCGTGACCCACGCCCGCCACCGGTGGGGGGCGACGTCCCGGGCCCTCTGCCCCTGAAACCGGAGCTCCCCCTCCCAGGGGGTGAGCCGGGCCAGGGCACGGAGCACGGTGGTCTTGCCGGCGCCGGACGCCCCCTCCACCCACACCACCTCGCCCGGCCCGAGCCGCAGCTCCACCCCGGACACCACGGTGTCCCCCCCCGCCAGGGCCTTCATCCCGTTCGCCTCGAGGATCGGCTCCACCTCTCTCGCCCTCCGCGCCGGATCCCGGCCACTGTGCCGGCCGGCCCGGGGGACGTCAAGGGGTGGTCATTGGATGGCCACCTCCGGTGGCAACCTGGTCGTCCAGTGACCATCTGCGGCTACGGCCGCCGACCGAGAGCAGGGGTTTGGCGGGAAATTCAGACCCCAGGGGGGCGGCACGGATCGTGCTAAAGGGCCGGGGGGCAGGTGTCTGCGTTGCCACCGAGGTTTTTGGCGCCATACTGCCCGACGGCGACCTTGCGGTGGATGTGGTGTGGGACGGACGAGGAGTGGGCAACCATGCGGGTACGGGGCCCCAGCCCATGAATGATCCGGGCTGGGGCCCCGGAGAAAGGAGGCGGAGCCGGATGAGAAGGAGGGCAGGAGCCTGGATCGGCGCGTTGGTGCTCGTCCTGGCCCCCGGCTGGGCGGCCGGGGCCTCGCTCCATGGACGGGCCTCCACCGTGCTGCAGTGGTGGGAGAGGGCCTATGACGGGCGGGACATCACCCCCCTGTCCCAGTACCTCTCGTTCGTCGCCTCGGACCTCTGGCAGGGCCAAGACCTCTCCATCCGGGGCTATGGTCAGCTCACGAAGGACCTGACCGGCGGGGACCCCTGGAGGGGCAAGGTGTTCTACCTGTATGCCGACTGGAACGACCTGTGGGGGGACCGCCTCGACCTCGCGGCCGGCAGGCAGTTCGTGCAGAACGCGGCCGGCTCGGCGGTGATGGACGGCGCCGACCTGCACCTGCGGGTGGCCGGGCCGGTGGCGGTGCGCCTGTTCGGTGGGGGCGACGTCCAGTACGTGAACGAGTACAACTCGGGTGACGCCTTGGGCGGGTTCTCGGTGTACCTGGACGGGCTGGAGCACACGTTCGCCGAGTTGGCCCTGTTCACCAAGTACGACAAGTACGACCTGGCCCGACTCATGGCCGGGGCGTCGGTGAGCCAGGACCTGTGGAACTGGGGCCGGGCGTACGGGGACCTGCAGTACGACTACCTGGGCGACACCGTGAGCGAGACGCTGCTGGGGCTTCGGCTGTTCCCCTGGGCCGGCTGGATCTTCACGGGCGAGTACTTCGAGAGCCTGCCGGTGTTCGACTCGACCAGCATCTACTCGGTGTTCGCCACCGAACGGTACAAGGAGGGCCGGCTGAAGGCGAGCTACGACGTGGCGCCCAACGTGAGGCTCTACGCCGAGGTGATCCGGGCCTGGTACGAGGAGGGCGATCGGGCCTTCGAGGGGGAGGTCGGGACCCGGATGTTCGACGTGTACGGGGCCCGGATCGACTTTTCGCTGAACCGGCGCCGGGGGTATGGGGGCGAGCTGGACGGCTTCCGCCTGGTGGCCGGCCGCAACTTCTGGAACGACCACCTGTTCGTCGAGGCGGGTGCCGAGTACCAGGCGTTCCAACGCGAAGAGGATCAGGACGACGACACCACCTCGGCGTACTGGGGTTACGTGGAGTACCGCTGGACCCGGACGCTCGCCACCTCGGTTCGGCTCGAGAACCTCGTCGACGGCGGCGGTGAGAACCATCTGGAGGGGCTCCTCCGGGTGGACTGGGACTTCTAGGAAAGGAGGGACGAGACGTGCGTGCGCGATCGCTTCATGTCCTGGGGGCGGCTTGGCTCACCGCGGCCCTCCTGGTCGGGCCGGCCCGGGCCCAGGAGTTCACCCACGAGACCCACCGGCAGGAGGGGGTGACCGAGTGCACCGTCTGCCACAAGCCGGGGGCCCTGACCATCGTGCCTCCCAGGAAGACCTGCCTCGACTGCCACGAAAAGGCCGAGCTCGACACCTACACCTTCGGCAAGCTCAAGACCCACGGCCCCTTCTGGGCCACCGAGCACGAGCGTGACGCCGAGGCTTCGAACGCGAACTGCTCCTCGTGCCACGAGCAGAAGTTCTGTCTCGACTGCCACAAGGGCGACCCCAAGCATCAGCGCCCCGACATGCACGTGGCCGACTACCTGGAGATCCATCCCATCAAGGCCTGGGGCAACGAGGACGCCTGCCGGAAGTGCCACGAGGTGAGCTTCTGCACGGACTGTCACAAGCGGTTCCGCGGCGAGGATCTGAAGGTCCTGAGCCACCGGCGCGGATGGTCCGACAAGCCCGTGGGGGACGGGGGCCGGCGGCACGCCGAGCAGTTCCAGGCCGATCCGGACAGCTGCCGGCAGTGCCACCCGGAAGGGATCCTGTCGAGCCACCAGTGGACGAGCGATCACCAGCGGGAGGCGCGCCGGAGCCTGACCACCTGCCAGTCGTGCCATCCCCGGGGCAAGGTCTGCCTACGGTGCCACAGCGCCACCCAAGGTCTGAAGGCCAGCCCCCACCCCAAGAACTGGAACAGCAACCACGAGCGGCTGGCAAGGGCCTCGGATGAGCGGACCTGCGAGAAGTGCCACGAGCCCAAAGGCAGGGATCCCGTGTGCCAGCGGTGTCATTGAGCGAAGGGAGGGAGACCATGGATCCCAAGGGAACCGGTTCGACGGGAGTCCGAGAACCCAGCGGAAAGGAGAGGCGCATGATGCGGAGACGAACGCTCTGGACGGGGTTGGCGCTCCCCGTGGCCGTGGCCGGACTGCTGGCGGTGGCCGGGTGCGGCGAAGGCGCCCGGGAGCCGGCCGGCCGGGGCGACACCCTGGCCGACGAGGCCACCTCCGAGGCCCTGCAGAAGGCCTCGTACGTGGGGTCGGAGACGTGCCTCAAGTGTCACGCCGAGAAGGGGGGATGGGCTCACAGCCTCCACAAGTTCAAGCTGCGGGCCTTGGACGAACCGGGCGCCACCGGCACGGTGTTGGTCAACGATTCCGACGGCAACGGGGTCGATGATTTCACGGACGGCCTCGACTTCAACGATCCCAAGCCCGGCTACGACGTGACCGGGTTCGATACCCAGGCCTCCAAGGGAGTGGCCCCGGTTCTCGGCAAGGAGGGCGGCACCCCCACGATCACGATCGGAGAGGTCACGTATGAGGTCAAGTACGTGCTGGGCGGCAACGGCAAGTGGAAGCAGCGCTACGTCACCCAGATCGGCAACTCCCATTACATCCTCCCGGTTCAGTACAACGAAACCACCCGCCAGTACGTGGCATACTCCCCCGGGAACTGGTACGACGAGAACGGGGACCCGATCTACGCAGCCGGTGAGACGCCTCTGACAAAGGGGCGCGTCAACGACTCCTACGAGCGGCGCTGCACGGGGTGCCACAACACCGGGCTGGCGGCCCGGGTGGTGTTCGTGAACGGGGAGTGGGTCGCGGATCTCGACAACGGCGAACGCAACGTGGGGTGCGAGGCCTGCCACGGCCCGGGCAGTCGGCACGCCGCCGCGCCCACGGCCGAGGGGAGCATTGTCAACCCCGACCACATCGCGGCCGAGCGGGACGTGGACGGAGACGGCGACACCGATACGGTGGACACCCTGCTCCTCAAGAACTCGGTGTGCACGTCGTGTCACAGCCGGGGGAGCGGCAAGTTCGAGGCCAACGGGGCCGCCACGGGGTACCCGTCCCAGGCGGCGGCCGACGGTTCGTTCGTTCCGTTTCTGCCGGGGGAGTATTGGCTCGACTACTACATCCCCACCACGAAGGACGGGGACCTTTGGAAGGATCCCGACACGGGGGCGGTTCTGGGCTCCAAGGCCCACCACCAACAGGGCATGGACCTGAACCTGGGGCCCCACGCCCCGGACAAGCCGTATGACGCCCCCTGTTTCGAGTGCCACGATGTCCACCGGGGCGCCGACGAGGTCGAGGCCGCGATCGCGGGGGAGATCGAAGGGGTGACGATCCCGGTGGAGGACGGCGAGGCCGACGGCGTGGTGCTGTGCCTGGCCTGCCATGCCGGGTTCGGGCCTTTCGGCAGCCTCGACAAGGACACCCTTCGTGCTGCCGTTGAGGGCGATACCACGGCCGAGGCGACCGTAGAGGAGACCGTGAAGGGGCATACGAGGCACCCTGCCGAGGTGTCGGAGTGCGCCAACTGCCACATGCCCAAGACGGCCAAGAGCGCGATTAAGTACGATATCCGAAGCCACACGTTCGAGATCATCGAGCCCAAGGAGTCCAAAACCACGGCTGCGGGAATTCCCAATGCCTGCGGGGGCTGCCACGTGCAAGGGTTGGAGGAGTCCCAGGACGCATGGGCCGACCGGCTCCAGGGGTACTTCGAGTATCTGTTCGAGGGGGGCGAGACGATCACGGTGGTCGACGACGGTTACGTCGGCACGAAGGTGTGCGCCACCTGCCACGAGGAGCAGTACGAGGAGTTCAGACTCTCGGGCCACAACTACAAGCTCAACAAGGTGGTGGCCGGGCGCAAGCCCACCTACCCCTTCTCCGAACTCCCCGACGCCTCGGTGTTCGGGGTGGACGGCCTCACCGACGGCGACAACACCCTCGGGCCTCCGGCGGACTACGGCGACGTGAGCTACGTCATCGGCGGGTACGGCTGGAAGGCACGGTTCATCGACAAGAACGGCTACATCGTCACGGGCGCCGACACCCAGTACAACCTGCCCCGAACCGATCTGGAGGGCACCTACCCGGACCTCGGGAAGTGGGTGGCCTACGACGACGGCGTGGTCGACAAGGAGTACAATCAGGGCTGCTTCAAGTGCCACACCACGGGCGCCGAGGACCTGAACGACCCGGACAACGTGAACCCCGATCTCCCGGGGTTCGGCGGCGACCGATTCGCCATGCCGGGCATCCAGTGCGAGCGGTGCCACGGCATGGGTGCCAAGCACGCCAACTCGCTCGACCCGGAGGACATCGACCACCCCGAGGACGAGGCGGGAAGCATGGAGGCCAGCGATCTGTGCGGCGAGTGCCACACCCGAGACGGCGAGAACCGGATCGCCGCTTCCGGGGGGCTCGTGAAGCACCACGAGCAGTACGACGAGTTCCTCCGGCTTCCGATCGACGCCGACGGCACTGTGACGGGGGCGGCCGAAGGAGGCCACTACACCAGCGGCGTGGGCTGCGTGGGGTGCCACGATCCCCACAAGACCACCCGGTACCAAGACGTGGCGTCCACGGGCCGGGCGATCCGCCAAGAGTGTATCGACTGCCACGAGGGCTACGACGAGTTCACCGAGGAAGCCGCTCCCATGGCCGGCGAGGTGGACTGTGAGGACTGCCACATGCCGCGAATGGCCAAGAGTGCCGTCAAGAGCGAGGCAGAGGGCTCGGGCCCGGCCCTGGGCGACATTCGCAGCCATATTTTCAAGATCGACACCTCGGCCTCCTCCCAGTTCACGTCGGACGGAAAGCTGGCGTTCCCGGCGATCACGGCCGAGTTCGCCTGCAAGACCTGCCACAACGGCGAGGAAGAGACCGATGAGGTCGACTTCGAGATCCGGGTCCACGTACAGACCCCAGACGAGTCGCCCACCTACGTGGGCACGGCCACCTGTGCCGTGTGCCACGACGAGCAGTATCAGGAGTTCAAGCTGTCCGGGCACAACTACAAGCTGAACCAGGTGACCTTCGACACCAAGCCCACCTACCCGTTCTCCGAGATCCCGGACGCATCGGCCTTTGGGGTGGACGGCCTGACCGATGGCGACAATGCGTTGGGGCCGCCGACCTCGTACGCGGACGTGGCCTACGTGATCGGCGGATACGGCTGGAAGGCCCGGTTCATCGACAAGAACGGGTACATCGTGACCGGTGCGGACACCCAGTACAACCTGCCCCGAACCGATCTGGAGGGCACCTACCCGGACCTCGGGAAGTGGGTGGCCTACGACGACGGCGAAGTGGACAAACCCTACGACTACTCCTGCTTCAAATGTCACACCACCGGTCCGGAGAACCTGGGTGACCCCAATGCGAACCCGGGCCTTCCGGGGTTCGGGGGGGACCGGTTCGCCGAGGCCGGCATCCAGTGCGAGGCGTGCCACGGGCCGGGATCGAGCCATGCCCTCTCGCGCAACCCCGAGCACATCGAGATCGACACCACGGCCGAGCTGTGCGGCCGGTGCCACACCCGCGACGCTCAGGGCCGGATCGCGGCCTCGGGGGGGCTGGTGAAGCATCACGAGCAGTACGATGAGCTGCGTGGCATCAACCCCGACGATGTGAATGCCGGACCCACCGGTGCACACTACAACGCGGGCATTACCTGCGTTACCTGCCACGACCCCCACAAGACCACCCGGTACCAAGACGTGGCGTCCACGGGCCGGGCCATCCGCCAGGAGTGCATCGACTGCCACGAGGGGTACGACGACCTGACGGTGGACGCGATGGAGGGCGAGGTGGAGTGCGAGGACTGCCATATGCCGCGCCTTGCCAAGAGCGCGGTGAAGAGCGATCCTGAGGGACCGGCGCCGGCGTTCGGTGGCATCCGCAGCCATATCGTGAAGATCGATCTGTCTGCGGCGGACCAGTTCACCTCGGACGGGAAGTTCGCGTATCCCTGGATCACCAGGAGCTTCGCTTGCATGGCGTGCCACAACGATGCGGAGGAGCCGGCGGACGACGCGACCGGCTTCACCGGGAACATGCACGTATCGACTCCGTAACGTACGGCAGACCTGGGACGGCGACGGGCCGGGTTCCGGTGAGGGGCCCGGCCCGTCGTGTAGGAGTTCGTGCGTGAGAGTGCTTGTGGTCGTGGTGATGGCGTTGCTCGGGGTGGCGTGGCCCTGGGAGGCCCCGTCCGCTCCCCCCCTGCGGCTCGGCGTGGCCTCGATTTTGTCGCCCGAGGTGGCGCGGCCGCTCTATCTGCCCCTGGCCCGCGCCCTGGGTAGCCGGCTGAACCGGCCGGTCGACCTGGTGCAGCGGTTCGGGTACGGCCGCCTGAACGATCTGCTGGCGCGGGGTGAGCTGGATATGGCGGTCCTGTGCACGGGCGGGTACTGCGACGTGGTGAGCCGAGGCGGCGGGGAGCCCCTGCTCGTGCCCGTCATGGGTGGCAGCCCCCGGTATCGGGCCCTGCTGGTGGTCCGCAGGGGGAGCGGGATCGGGTCGTTCGCCGACCTCGAGGGGCGGACCATGGTGTTCACCGACCCCCTGTCGTTGACCGGTTTCGTGTATCCCTGGGCGCGACTGAAGGAGTTCGGGGGGGCGCGGCGCTGGTTGGGCGACTACTTTTTCTCCCGGAGCCACGACCGATCGCTCCGGTGCGTGGCCCTGGGGCTGGCGGACGCGGCCTGCGTGGACAGCCGGGTGTGGGGGTACCTCGTGGCGACCCGCCCCGACACGGTGGCGGGCCTCGTGGTCGTGGCGCGGTCCGAGGAGTTTCCGATTGCTCCCCTCGTGGTGTCGAAGCGCCTGTCCCTCGGAGTCCGGGCCGAGCTCAAGCGGGCCCTGGTGACGCTGTCCCAGGACGGGGAGGGGCAGATGGCCCTGGCCCAACTGGGGATCGACGGCTTCGTGGACCCGGATCCCGAGGGGTACGCGCGGGTGCTCGATCTGTTCCGCCGGGTCGAGGCCGAGGTGGGCCGTGAGCCCTGATCGGCCCGTCCGCGGGACCGATCGCCCTCCCGCCGGGTGGGGCGGGTGGGGGCTGGTGCCGTCCCTGTGGGCGGTGATGGTGGCCCTCTCGCTGGGCGGGGTGGTGCTGACCGCGGTCTGGTTCGAGCGGGGGGCGGTGAGCGTGCTCGAGGACATGCGGGCCGAGCGGGCGGCGGAGGTGGCGAGCCTGGGGGCGCGGCTGGCCTCACCCCTGCTCGCCACGGACGACCGCTACGAGCTGTACCGCCTGGTGGACGGTCTGGTCACCAGCGCCCCCCACACGTGGTTCGCGGCCGCGGTGTGGGATGCCCAGGGGCGGGTGGTGGTGTTCCGGACCCAGCTGCCTGGGTGGGAGCCGGAGCCGGGTCCCCCTTCCGGCCGGACCGGAGCGGACGACGATCTGAAGGCGAGCGTGAGGCCGGCCGAGGTGGACGGTGCGGTTCTGGGATGGTTCGGGGTGTATTACGATCGAGCCGGCATCAAGGCGCGGGTGGCCCCGGTCCACCGGGCCCTTTGGCGGGTGGCCGCCCTCCTCATGGCCGTTTCGGTCGCAGTATCGGTGGTGGCGGCTGCACGCATCTCGGGGCCGATCCGGAGGCTGGATCGGGTCGTGGCCCGGGTGAGCGACGGGGACTTCACCGTCCGGGCCGACGAGACCGCCTGGGGCGAGGCGGGGCGGCTGGCCAAGGGGGTGAACGGGATGCTCGACCGGATCGAAGCGTTGGTCTCCGAGGTCCGGCGGGCCGAGGCCGCGTCCCGGCGAGCCGAAGAGCTGGAGAGCCTGGCGCATCTGGGCGGCGGGCTCGCCCACGAGATCAAGAATCCCCTGACCACGGTCCGGCTTCTTCTCGAGTCCATGGGCCGCGAGGCCCCCGAGGACTCCCCCCGCGTGGAGGTGGCCCGCCAGGACCTGGATCTTCTCGCAAGCCAGGCGGCCAAGATCGACGCGGTCCTGGAGGAGTTTGTTCGGTTCGCCCGACCCCGGCCCCTGCGGCCGGCGCCGGTGGACCTGGAGGACCTGGTGGGGGCCGTGGCCGAGGCCCAGGCCGTGGCGGCCCGGCAAAGAGGGGTGCGGATCCATGTGTACCCGGGACCGCCGGTACGAGTGACGGCCGACCGGCAACGACTGGAGCAGGCCCTGACGAACCTGGTGGCCAACGCCCTGGCCCACTCGCCGCCCCAGGGCACGGTGAGGCTGGGGTGGTCCGCGGATGGCGATCGGTTCGCCCTGTGGGTCGAGGACGAGGGAAGGGGGATCCCCGAGGAGCTCCGAAGCCGCGTGTTCGAGCCGTTCTTCACCCGGCGGGAGGGCGGGTTGGGTCTGGGGCTCAGCATCGCCCGGTCGGCGGTGCTCCAGCACGGGTGGGACATCGACGTCGAGGCCCCGGAACACGGTGGGGCCCGTTTCGTGATCCGGGGGGCCGTGGAAGCACAGGAGGCGTAGGTGGGTATTGTAATCCTGGTGGACGACGATCCGGACATTCGATACTCGTTCGGCCGTGCCCTCGGGCGGGACTACGACGTTCGGGCCTGCGCGTCGGCCGAGGAGGGCCTGGCGGCCGTGGAGGCCGATCCCGGAGGCGTTGACCTGGTGCTTCTCGACATTCGGATGCCGGGCCGGGACGGGTTCTGGCTGCTGGAGAGGCTGCGTTCCTCCCATCCGAACCTCCCGGTCGTCATGGTCACCGCCTACGGAGACACCGAGACGGCGATCCGGGCCATGAAACAGGGGGCCTACGACTACCTCGTCAAGCCGTTCGACGTGGGGCACGTGCAGACCCTGATCGAGGCCGCCCGCAAGCAGCGGGCCCTGACCCGCTCGGCCGTCTCCTTGGGGCCCGAGGCGGAGGCCGGCGCAGACCGAATCATCGGCAACTCCCCGGCGATGGTTCGGGTGTACAAGCGAATCGGTCAACTGGCGGCCACGAGCCTCCCGTGCTTGATCACCGGCGAGACGGGCACGGGCAAGGAACTCGTAGCCCGGGCCCTGGTCCACCACGGAGACCGGGCGGGGAGGCCGTTTCTCGTGGTGGACTGCGCCGCCGTGCCCAAGGATCTGTTGGAGTCGGAGCTGTTCGGCTACGAGGAGGGCGCGTTCACGGGCGCCCGAAAGGGGGGCAAGCTGGGGAAGTTCGAGCTGGCCCACGGGGGCACCCTGTTCCTGGACGAGATCGCCGAGATCCCGGTGGACCTCCAGGCGAAACTCCTCCGGGTCCTGCAGGGCGGCCGGATCCAGCGGGTGGGTGGGGCCGAGGAGATCCCGGTGGACGTCCGGGTGGTGGCCGCCACCTGCGCCGACCTGGAGGCACGGGTGGCGGACGGCACGTTTCGTTCGGACCTGTTCTACCGAATCAACGTGGGCCGCATCCACCTCCCGCCGCTGCGGGAGCGGCGGGAGGACATCCCCGCCCTGGTCCGGTACTTCGCCCGCAAGCACGGGGCCGCCGTGGGCCGAACCGTGACCGGGGTGTCTGAGGACCTGATCCGCACGTTCCAGGCTCGGTCGTGGCCGGGAAACGTGCGGGAGTTGGAGAACGAGGTGCGTCGGCTCCTGGCCTCGACCCGCGGGGAGGTCCTGGCCCCGGAGTTGGGTGTGGCGTGCGCGGAGGACACGGCGGTCTGCTCCGAGCTTCGCTCCCTGGCGGCCCGGGTCCTCGACGAAGGCCCGACCGACGCGTTCCATTCGTTCGTGGCCCGGGCCGAAGCGAGCCTGATCGCCGAGGCCCTGGAGCGAACGGGCGGCAACGTGAGCGCCGCGGCCCGGCTGCTCGGCATCACCCGCCTCACCCTGCGGAAGAAAGCCGAAACCTACGGGATCCGGGTTCGGGACCCCGCCGTTTGAGCCGGGTCGATGTTTCGGCCCCCCGTGCCACGGTCGGCTAGCCCGCATTATTCATGAGCGTTCGTCGCGAAACCGTCGAGTGTGAGTGAGATCGGGGCAAGCGCAGCAACGAGGGGCGCAGGCGTACTGGACGGTACGTCGAGCCCCGAGGCGCGAGCACGCCCCGAGATGGCGTGCAATCGGCGGTTGCAGCAGAAGGCTTCATGAATAATGCGGGCTGGGGCGCCGGGAGTTTCGCAGATCCTCTCCTTTCTCGGTTTCCGGGAGCCGCTCTTCCCACGACGCAGAAGTCCCTTCTCCCGGCTGTTCCCACGTGTGATCCTAACGACGTTTGGGGTATTGCGCGACTTCGGTTCGCATGGGTATACTCAGAACCGCGTTTGGGTTCGTGAGGGGCGACCCCGGGGGAGGAGAAGGGGAAACCGCCGGGTCGCGTTTTCGTTCAACCCGTTGGGAGAAGGAGGTCAGTCATGGCGGAAGAGATTCGCGAGGTGTATCCGGTTCCCGAGGAGTTTCGGAAGCGGGCGTACATCCAGAGCCGGGAGGAGTACGAGCGGCTCTACAAGGAGTCGTTGGAGAACAGCGACGCCTTCTGGGCCCGGGTGGCCGAGGAGCAGGTGACCTGGTTCAAGAAGTGGGATCGGGTGCAGGACTGGAAGTACTCCAAGGACGAGGTCTACATCAAGTGGTTCCTCAACGGCAAGCTGAACGTCGCGTACAACTGCGTGGACCGGCACCTCGAGAAGCGGGGGGACCAGGTGGCGATCATCTGGGAGGGCAACGAGCCCACCGAGGACCGCACAATCACCTACCGGGAGCTCCATGAGCAGGTGTGCCGGTTCGCCAACGTGCTGAAGTCCCGGGGCGTGAAAAAGGGCGATCGGGTGTCCATCTACCTGCCCATGATCCCCGAACTGGCCATCGCCATGCTCGCCTGCGCCCGGATCGGCGCCATCCACTCGGTGGTGTTCGGCGGGTTCTCGGCCGACGCCCTCAAGGACCGGATCCTGGACTGCGACTCCCACGTGCTGATCACCTGCGACGGGTTCTACCGGGGCAAGAAGCTGGTGAACCAGAAGGCCCAGGCCGACGCGGCCATGGCCCAGTGCCCGGGCGTGAGCACATGCATCGTGGTGAGCCGTGTCGGGGACGACGTGCAGGTGGAGATGAAGGAGGGGCGGGACATCTGGTGGCACGAGGCGGTGGCCGAAGCGAGCCCCGAGTGCGCCTACGAGGAGATGGACGCGGAGGACCCGCTGTTCATCCTGTACACCTCGGGCTCCACCGGAAAGCCCAAGGGCGTGATGCACACCACCGGCGGGTACCTGGTGTACACGTCCTACACCCACAAGCTGGTGTTCGACTACCACGACGGCGACATCTACTTCTGCGCGGCCGACATCGGGTGGGTCACCGGCCACAGCTACATCGTGTACGGCCCCCTGTGCAACGGCGCCACCACGGTGATGTTCGAGGGCGTGCCCACCTACCCGGATGCGGGGCGGTACTGGGACATCATCGGCAAGCACAAGATCAACATCCTGTACACGGCTCCCACGGCGATCCGGGCCATCGCGGCCCAGGGGGACGAGTACGTGACGAGCCGGCTGGACAAGCTGGAGACCCTCCGGCTGCTGGGCACGGTGGGCGAGCCGATCAACCCCGAGGCCTGGCGCTGGTACTATGAACTCCCCGGTCGGAGCAAGTGCCCCATCGTGGACACCTGGTGGCAGACCGAGACCGGCGGCATCCTGATCACGGGGCTCCCCGGCGCCATCGACATGAAGCCGGGCAAGGCCACCACCCCGTTCTTCGGGGTGGAGCCCGTGCTGGTGGACCCCGAGAAGGGGCACGTGCTCGAGGGGGAGGCCGAGGGCGCCCTGTGCATCGCCCGGCCGTGGCCCGGCCAGATGCGCGGCGTGTTCGGGGACCCGGACCGGTTCCGTCAGACCTACTTCGTGCAGTACGACGGGTACTACTTCACCGGCGACGGGGCCAACCGGGACGCGGACGGCGACTACCAGATCATCGGCCGCATCGACGACGTGATCAACGTCTCGGGGCACCGGATGGGCACGGCCGAGGTGGAGAGCGCCCTGGTGCTCCACCCGAAGGTGGCCGAGGCCGCGGTGGTGGGCTACCCCCACGACATGAAGGGCCAGGGGATCTACGCCTACGTGACCCTGGTGGCCGGGGCCGAGCCGTCGGAGGAACTGCGCAAGGAGCTGGTCCAGCTCGTGCGCAAGGAGATCGGGCCGATCGCCACCCCGGACTTCATCCAGTTCGCGCCGGGTCTGCCCAAGACCCGGTCCGGCAAGATCATGCGCCGGATCCTGCGGAAGATCGCGGCCAACGAGGTGGAGGCCGGGTTCGGCGACACCTCGACCCTGCTCGATCCATCGGTGGTGGACCAGCTCGTGGAGGGCCGGCTGAACAAGTAGCCGTCCCCCCTTTGATGGATCGAAAAGGCCGGCCCCTTGCAGGGCCGGCCTTTTCTTGGTCGCCGATCTTCGAGAGCCGAGAGAAGGCGCGGGCCGTTCTTCTCCCTGGCCTTCCCACCTCGAGCTGTGGTACCCGTTGGGGCCTTCGCGATCGGAGGCTCTCGGATGCGTACCCAGCCCAAAGCCGCCCCGTGGGCCGTGGATCTGGCCCTGGTGACGGTGGTCCTCCTGTGGTCCCTGAACTTCGTCATCCTGAAGGCGGCCCTGCCCCGGTTCGACCCCCTGGCCCTCGCGGCGTTGCGGTTCATGGGGATCGCCGTGCTGTTCGAGATCCTTCTGCGATTCAAAGGGGTCGAGGGGCGCCTGGATCGCGCCGACCGCAAGGCCTTCGTGGGGTCGGCCCTGGTGGGTTACACCCTGTACCAGGGGCTGTTCATCCTCGGGCTCCATCGGGGCACCGCGTTCTCCACCGCGCTCATGATCAACACCGGCCCGATGTGGGCCGCCCTGATCCTGACCCTCTGGGGGCTGGAGAGGGTCGGCCGCCGCCAATGGGCCGGCATCTTCCTGGCCCTGGTGGGGCTCGTGTTCTACGTCGGCCCCCGCCTCCTCGCCCGGGGAGGTGGCGGGGTCGGGGATCTCCTGGCCTTGGGGGCGGCCGTGTCGTGGTCGTGCTACGGCATCCTCAACAAGCCGCTGCTCAAGAGGTACGGGGCGTTCTACCTCACCACCCGCACGTTCCAGATCGGCGCGGCCCTCTTCCTGCCGTTCGCGGTGCCTGCGCTCCTTGGCCAGGACTGGGCCGGCATCGGCCCGGCCGGCTGGGCGGCCGTGGCCTACTCCGTGGTGTTCCCCATCGTGGTGGCCGTGAGCCTCTGGAACTGGGCCATCGGGCAGCGGGGCGTGAGCCGCACCGTGGTGTACCAGTACTTGGTACCCGTGGTGAGCGGTCTGCTCTCCTGGCTCTGCCTGGACGAACCCTTCACCCCCCAGAAGCTGGCCGGCGGGGCTCTTGTACTGGCGGGTGTGGCCCTGAGCCGAAGGGGTTGACCCGGCCTGCTCCGGCCGGACCACCAACTTGCGCAGCGCCTCACGCCCCCCCACAGGCCGTTTCCACTGTGCGAGGCTCAGGATGCCGCTGCTGGCGCGCCAGATGTTGGGAAAGATCCGCCGGCTCTGGCTCGTCTGGCTTCGTCCTCGATACGTGGCCCGGAAACGCCGGGAGCGGACCGGCCGGTGCCTGCGGTGCGGGCGTTGCTGCAGCCTTGCGTTCACCTGCCCGATGTTCGCCGGGCAAGGACTCTGTTTGACCTACGGTGCGATCCGACCCCGCGTTTGCGCCGCGTTCCCGATCGATGAGCGGGACCTCGCGGAGATCCGCGCGAGCGGCGGCGCGTGTGGGTCGTATCGCCCTATTTCCTGCCGGACGAGGCCCTGCTCCAGATGCTGGCCGTCCAGACCCGGGCCGGGGTCGAGGTGACGGTCGTCGTTCCAGAGCGTTCGAACCATCGGCTGGCGGACTGGGCACGGGAACGCCCGTTGCAGATCCTGCGGGACGCGGGAGCCCGGGTCCTGGGATACGGCCGCAGCATGATCCATGCGAATCTCGTCGCCGTCGACGAGAGCTTCGGTCTTTTCGGATCGGCCAATCTGGACATGCGAAGCCTCTATCTGAATTTCGAGGTCGGGCTGGCGCTCTACACCCCGGCGGACGTCAGAGCGCTCCGGCGGATTGCCGCCGAATACGCGTCGGCGTCCGGACCCCTGGCGTTTCCTCACCGCAGGGGCAACGTGGGAGAACTCCTGGTGGACTTGGCGGAACTCTTGGCACCCCTTTTGTGACGGCGGGAGACGGGAGTCGTGTACTCGGTTACCGAACGGATCCTGACGCTCCTGGCGGCCCATCCCCATCCGGTGACCTTCTTCCTGCTGGTGCTCACGGGACTGGGGCTTCCCGTGCCGGAGGACGTGATCCTTCTGGCGGCCGGGGCCGTGGTGAGCTGGGGGCGCACCGGCTACTACCCTATCGTGGGGGCGGCCCTCCTGGGGGTGCTGGTCGGGGATCTCCTGCTCTTCCTCCTGGGGCGGAGATACGGTCCCAACGTCCTCAAACATCGACCGTTTCGGTACCTGGCGAGCCCACGGCGCATGGACCGGGCGCGGGACATGCTGGCCCGTCGAGGCGCGGGAGCCGTGTTCCTCGCTCGGTTCGTCGCGGGGGTGCGGTTTGCGGTGTTCTTTGTGGCCGGGGCGAGCGGCATGAACGCGGCCACGTTCGTTCTGCTCGACCTCACGGGGGCCGTGCTCTCGGTTCCCCTGGTGGTCCTCGTGGGGTACGTGTTCGGCTCGAACCTGGAGGAGGCCCTGGGCTTCCTCCATGCCCACCGCTGGCAGGTGCTCGCCGCCGCGGTCGGCTTGGTGCTGGCGGGGTGGGCCCTCGTTCGGGTGGGCCGGGCCCTCGGCCTGTGGAACCGGATCCGGCGGGCCGGGGCGGCCCTGGCCGGCGGGTACCTGGGACGCCGCCGGTGGTTTCGTTTGGCCCTGCTGGCCGCGGCATTGGGCGGTGTGGTCTACTACGCGGCGGTGGCCGCCCAACCGCTGCCCGCGGCCGACCGGAACTTCCGGGAGATCGCCCGGATTCCCGCCGTGGGCCCGGGAGAGCCGTTCAGCTTTGCGGTGTTGGGCGACAACCGCAACAGCCAGACGGTGTTCACGGAGATTCTCCGGCGCATCGATGCGGATCCCGACATCCGGTTCGCGGTGGACCTGGGAGACCTGGTATTCGACGGCGAGAGGGAGAAGTACCGGTTCTTCTTGGAGCAGATCGGCGGATTCACGAAGCCCCTCCTGGTGGCGCCGGGAAACCACGACATCCGCGAGGGCGGCCGCGCCGTGTACTATGACGCGTTTGGCCCATTCTACTACTCGTTCCGGGTGGGCGACGCCCTGTTCGTGGTGCTGGACGACGCCGACGAGGTGGGATTCACGCCGTCCCAGTGGGCCTGGGCCGAGCGCGTGGTGAAGGAATCGGGCGCCGCGCACACGTTCGTGATGTTTCACGTGCCGCTGTTCGATCCCCGCCACCGCACGGACCTCGACTGGCTCAAAGCCGTGCTGCCGGGGCCCGCCCGGAACTGGATGTTCCACCACAGCCTGGCCGACGACGCGAAGGCCCGGGAGTATGCGGCAGCGTTCCGGCGGTGGGGGGTCACGAGGCTGTACTGCTCCCACGTTCACGGCTTCTACCGGGGAGAGTGGGCCGGCGTGCCGTTCACCCTGACGGGGGGTGCCGGCGCCCCGCTGGTCGGGGTCGACCCCGAGCACGATTTCTACCATTACGTGAAGGTCACGGTGGGACCCGGGGGCGTGCGCGAGGAGGTGGTTCGGATTCCTTCGCCCTCGTTCGGGCTTCTGGCCCGCGCCGGAAACCTGGTTTTTCTGCATCTGAGAAGCTTCGTGGCCACCCACGTCCCGGGTACGGTTCTGTTCCTCGTGTTCGCGGTGGGCGCGTGGGACCTCCTGGCTGCCCGGCGCGGTCGGGAGAACGCAGCGTGATGCGGGTCTCCCTCCTGGCCGTGGCCCTCGCCCTCATCATGGTGTCGGCGAGCTCGGCCTCTGCCGGGGTGGGCCGAGACCCGGTCCGGGCTGGTCGGGACGCCCTCGCGTACGCCGTGACCCCGGCCGGCTGGGGTGCCGAGGAATGGGGCCGGTTCGGGCTCGCCGCGGGGGCGGTGGCGGCCGTGGGGGTGGCCGACGAGGGCGTCCGGGTCTCCGTACGAGACGTCCGCACCGGGTTCACGGGGGATCTCGCCCGGGCGGTGAAGGGGCTCGGCGAGCCCCTGGGCTGGGGCGGGGCTGTGGTCGCGGCCACGTACCTGGGGGGCTGGGCGGCCGGAGCCGACGACGTGCGGGAGACCGGGTTTCGCATGGCCGAGGCCGGCGTGCTTTCGCTGGCGGCGGCATCGGTGCTCAAGGTCGCCGCAGGCCGAAGCCGGCCCGGGGAGGGGCAGGGCGCCGGCACGTTTCGGCCGCTCCGGGGCGGTCTGGGCGGCGGGCGCTCGTCGTTCCCCTCAGGCCACACCACGTTCGCCTTCGCCGTGGCCGCGGTGGCGGCCGAACGGGTGCCGGGTTCGGGCTGGGTGGCCTATCCGCTCGCGGCGCTCGTGGGCTGGTCGCGCCTCCACGACGACGACCACTGGGCGAGCGATGTCGCGGCGGGGGCCGCCCTGGGCGCGGCCACCGGCTGGTGGGCGGCGCACCGCCCGGATGAGTCCGCCGCCCGGCTGGTGCCCTGGGTCGGCCCGGGCGGGGGAGGCCTGGCATGGGCCGGAGAGTTCTGAGCCGGCCGCGCCTTCCCGGCACGGTCCGGGCGCTCGGGTGGGTGAGCCTGCTCACCGATCTGTCGAGCGAGATGATCTATCCCCTGCTCCCGGCGTTTCTCACGGGCGTCCTGGGGGCGGGGGCCGGAGCCTTGGGGGTGATCGAGGGGGTGGCCGAGGCCACGGCGTCGGTGCTCAAGTGGGTGTCGGGCCGGTGGTCCGACCGGATGGAGCGCCGGAAGCCGTTGGTGCTGGTGGGGTATACGGTGTCCGGGATGAGCCGCCCCCTGATCGGGGCGGCCTCCTCGTGGCTCGGGGTGCTGGGACTGCGGTTCTCGGATCGGGTGGGCAAGGGGCTTCGCACGTCCCCGCGCGACGCCTTGATCGCCGAGGCCGTGGCGCCCGAACAGCGCGGCCGGGCGTTCGGATTCCACCGGGCCATGGACCACGCGGGTGCCGTGGTGGGGCCCCTGGTGGCCGCGGCCCTGCTGGGCTGGGGCGTGCCGCTCCGCGTCGTGTTTGGGCTGGCCGCGCTGCCCGCAGCGGCGGTGGTCGTTGTGATCGCGCGAGGAGTTGCGGAGTCTCCCCGTTCTGCTCCGCAACCCGATCCGTCCCTGGCCGCGGCCCCAAAGCCGGGGGGATTCGGCCCCGGCTTCGGACGGTTTCTGCTGGCCCTGGCGGTGTTCACCCTGGGCAACTCTACCGACGCGTTTCTCCTGTTCCGGATGTCCGAGCTGGGGGCCCCGGCTGCCAGCGTGGCCGTGTTGTGGGCGGCCCACCACGGGGTGAAAACCGCGGCAACCCTCTGGGGGGGCCGGATCGTGGACCGGCTAGGCCCGCGACGGTGCCTCACAGCCGGGTGGTTGTGGTACGCCGTGGTCTACCTCGGCTTCGCCCTGGCGCGGGGGCCGGGCGCGGGCGTGGTGTGGTTCCTGGCTTACGGCCTCTATCACGGGTTGGCCGAGCCCGCCGAAAGGGCATGGACCGCCGCCCTGGCCCCCCGGGGCGTCCGGGGCGCCGCCTACGGGTGGGTTCACGGGGCGATGGGGCTCGCCGCCCTGCCTGCGAGCCTTCTTTTCGGGGGCCTCTGGGAGGCCTGGGGGGCTCCGGTGGCCTTCGGTGTCGGGGCGGCGCTGGCAGTGGGCGCGGCGGCGCTGCTGGCGGGCGTACCGAGCCGTCCCGTCGGCGGCGCGAACGCCTGAGCGGCCGCGCACGGACTTCCTCCCGTCCCCAGGGCGGACCGCCTCCCGGCCGGTCCCCGCCCGCAAAGAGGCTCCCGCCGAAGAGTCGGTCCAGGGCTACGGCGAGATCCAGGTGCTCGTCCCGTCGGAGATCGACTCCAGCACCGGATCGATCATCCGCAGCTCCAGCTCGCTCTCGCTCTGGTCCACGAACACCCGGGCCGTGGCCTGGGGGCTCGTGCGGCCTGCCTCCACCACGGTGGTGGTGAGGAACGGGAACGCGGTGGGGTCCGAGCCGCCCACTCGCACGCGGAAGTCCACGAGATTCCGCTGGGCCGGGTCCACCTCCGGGTACTTCGTGCTGAGATCGGAGGGGGCGGCCTGGGTCTGTCCCCCGGGTACCGCGACGATCACGAGGGGCCCGAACGCCGGCCTCATGCGCAGGTAGAACGGGGCGCTCCGGTCCTGCCCGGCCACCTGGACCGTGGCCCCCCCGCCCTTGCGGCTCGCCCGGGCGCTGGCTCGGGCCAGGATCCGGGCCGTGCGCAGGTCCAGATCGGACTGGGTTAGCCGGGCGAGCCACGCCACCCGGGCCCCGGCCTGGGGGTCGCCCTGCACCGCGTTCTCCGGGATCACCAGGGCCACCTGGTCCAGGGCGTAGGCGTGGGACGTATGGTTGGCCGAGTAGTTCTCCGGGGCTATGGAGTCGTTGATCACGTTGGCCAGCACCCCCGCGATGAGGCCTGCGGTGAGCTGGGCGCCGCTCACCTCGAACCGGAGGGATTCGGGAGCCTGAGTGAACACGCCGAAGGGCTTCTTCACCGGAACCCGTTCGAAGGTGCCCGTTTCATACAAGAGGAACTTGCCGGTGTCCTGGTCGAGCACGGCGTTCACGGTGAGGCGCTCCCATACCCGGGGGAACACCTCCTCCAGGCCCTCCTGGGCGAGGATCCCTGGCGGCGCCCCCTGGGCGGTGCTCACCAAAGAGGCCAGGGCGTGGTCCGGGAGGCCCTTGCCGGTGCTGGGGTTCATGGCCTGGTTGTCCCAGATCTGGAACGCCGCGGCTACCCCGGCGGAGGCCAGAACTCCGGCCGGGCCGGCCGCGGTGAGCATGGCGCCCACGGCCGCCGCCCCCACGGACACGACCACCTTGGCCGTGGAGGCCTTGAGGGCCGCCTCGGCGTCCACCCGGGTGGTCAGCCGGATGTCGTCGTCCCGAACCACCTGGGGGTAGCGGCTCAGCACCAGCGGCGCCTTGAGGGTGGCTTCGACCAGGGGCTGGCCGCTCGGGTCCGTCGGGTCGGTGGTGAACTCGAAGGCCGCGTTCGGCCCCCCCAGGTGGAACGCGGTGCGGATCACGTCCCGGCCGTCCAGGTCCTTGGAGAAGGTGACCACCCGGCCGTCGGCGGCCGAGTCCGCGCGCACCGCCTCCTCGCCGATCGTGTCGCCCAGGTCCGAGATCTGACCCGTGCGCAGGTAGCCGCAGTCGAGCCCGGGGGTGTCCACCCCGGGGGTTCGGGTGATCACCTGGTACCGGGTGCCCGCGAACCGTCCTCCCGAGGCGCCGCCCTGCTGATACAGAAGGCCGCTGTCGAGCATCGTGTCGGGCGGAGCAGGAAAGAACGACAGCAGTTCGGTCCCGTTGGGCGATTTCCTGCCGTACGTCCAAGGGTCGAAGCACACCCCCCCCAATGTGAGGCCAAAGGGCGTGAGCCGGGTGGACCCGGTCACAATCGTCTCGGTGACCGGATCCGGGGCGAACGGCTCCGGCTCACCGACGAAGTCCGCCCACCGGCCGTCGTCCGGGGTGCCGGGGAAGAACGGCATGTCCAGGACTCCGAGCCCCTTCTCCGGGTCGTGGTCGATCCCGATCCAGACCTCCTGAGCCGCGTTGGGATCCGGAGGGGTCGGCTCCCCGGTCGTCTGGTTCGGCTCGAAGGAAAGGGCGGCGTAGGCATCGTCCCGGGATAGGTTTCCTTCCTCCACGGCCAGCGTCGGCGCCCGAAGCGTCTCGTGCCGGGGCACGAAGTTGAAGACGGTGAGGGTCTGCTCCAAGATCGTCTGCGCCAGACCCTGCTGGGTCACCTCCACGGCGAGCGTGGTGTCCCCCGGGTTGGAGCTGACCCGGTCGGGCAGCCCGTCGGGCAGATCCACGGTCTGGTCGCCCACTGTGGTGGTCTGGTCCGTGAGGTCACCGTACAGGTCGAACCGCGCCGTCTGCCCGCCCGCAAGCCACCGCTGCAGCTTGGGCTGCAGGGTGTACGTGGGAACGTACACCCCGGGGGTCCGGGTGCGCGTGCGGGAGAACCCGGCAAGGGGAGTGGTCTGGCCCGCGGTCTCCACCCGGGCGGTCACGCGCACGGGAAGCGTGGTGCCCGTGACCTCCACCTCCACGGGCACCCGGGCCCGCTCCGCCACCCCGGGCCATTTGGCATTGAGCGGGAGCACCGTGGGAACGGCGCCCGTGGGCTTGACCTCGGCGATGTCCAGGGGGCCGGCCTTGTAGTGGGCCTCGCCCTGGCTCCCGAAGAACAGATGGAGCTCGAAGCTCCCCCGGCCGGAGGTGAAGTACTCTTCGGGCACGGTCAGGGTCACGTCCAGGGTGCTGGCGTCCACTGGCGTCACCGCATCCACCAAGGGCTCGAGCGCCGCCTGCCCGTCGCGCCGCAGCTCCACCCGGGCGAGGGTGGGCGTGCCGGCGGCCAGGAGGTCGGCGAAACTCTTTCCTCCCTTCAGCCGCCAGGTCGCCTGGAACGCCCCGGAGTGCCCCGAGGGGGCGAGCTGCACCGCCGGCGTGGCTACGAGGGAGGCGCCCCCGAACACGAGTTCGATCGTCCCGGCAGCCTGGTTGGGTAGTTCCGTGTAGAAGAACGAGCCCGCGATCACATCCCCGGGCTCGGCAGCCACGGCGAGCTGGGGCTGGAGTTCGGCGCACCCGCCCTTTGCGACCTCGGTGGTCGAGGAGGTGGTATTCGTCCCCCCGCTCAACACCGTAAAGGTGAGGGCGTTCGACTGCTGGCTGCCGTCCGGGCGGTACAGCGTGAAAGATCTGGAGGAGAAGTCTACCTCCACGCCGTTATCCGCGCTCGTGCACACCCTCACGGGCTGGAGCGCGCCTTCGGAGAAGTCCTGGACGGTCCGCTCGGCCCACGTGGAGGCGCTTCCCGTGACCACCTCGGTGGATTGCACCGCGTAGCCGGTGTCGTCCGGGAACTCCAGGTACCGGATGCGGAACTCGTAGGTGCCGGCCTGGCTCGAGTCGAACGCGGCCACGAACCCGTCGGTGCCCTGGGACGTGAGCCCCGAGCCGCCTCCGATCCCGGAGCCGGGGAAGGTCCCGGTGAGCAACGGCGCCGGAGTCCATCCCCCGCCGCCCCCCTGCGGCCGGTACTCCACCACCGGGGTGAGGCCGACGACGGCGGGGGCGTAGCTCACGTTGACGTAGAAGGGAGAGCCCGTGGGCCCGATGTTCGTGGGGCCCACGTTCACGGTGTCCGGCTCCGGGAAGGCCCCGGTCACCGTGAACTGCACCGGCGTGGCGATCCGCTGCCCCCGGTACAGGAGCACCGTGCCGGTCAGGTCGAGGGTCACGGTGACGTCGCCCACGGCCCGGGGCACGACGTCGGCGAGCACGTGCACCGTGCCCTGGAGATCCGGGTTCTGGCCGGGCAGGTCGAGGATGCCCCCGATCTGCGGAGCGGGCACCAGGCCGGAAACCGTGACGGTCTCCGTGCGGACCTCCACCTCGGCCACCCGGTCCGTGCCGTCTTCGTACACGATGGGCGGGTCGGCGACGGTGATGCTACCGCCGAACCCGCCTGCGGTGTTGTGCCAGAGGGCCTCCAGCCCCGGCGGCAGGAAGCCGCCCTGGTCCGCCGCGACCCGGAAGTTCCCCCGAACATCCCCCAGAAGCGCGGCGAGCTCGTCGGGCAAAAGGGTCTGCCCCTGGCTGTCGGTGGCTTTGAGGAAGAGCGCCAGGGCCACGGTCTCGTTGAAGCCCTGAGTTCCCTCGGGCGTCACCACCACGTCGCCGGCGTTGGTGGCCGCGCCTTCCACGCCATCGGCCTTCACGATCCAGGGGGTGACCTCCAGCCCCAGGAACTCGGCCGTGAACGTGGCGCTCTTCCCGGTCTGGCTCTCGGTGACCCGGAACGCGGCCACCCCCACCTTGCGGCCGAACACCACCCGGCCCGCGGCCGCGTCCACGTAGGCCACGTAGGTGGTGGGGTCCGGCAGGGGATCCACGGGGCTCTCCCGGGGCTGGACCCAGCCGTTCGAATCGAGGGCCTCGTAGGTCACCGCGTCGGTGGGCGCCAGGTCGTAGGCCCCACCGGCGTGGGGCCCCCGCTGGGGTTCTAGGAGCACCTGGATGGGCTTCTGGTAGCCTTCCACCGCTCCGTAGACCGCGTCCGGGGTGACCTCCAGCACGTAGTCGGTGTCGGAGACCACGATCACCCCGGCCTGGGGGGAGCCGGGCGTCGTGGTGTCGGTGAACGTCACCGTGGTGCGGCCGAGCTCGCTGCCCATGGTGACCGTGGGGGGGGCGACCGATGCGGTGGCCACCGCCGTGTTGTCCGTGGACGCCTGGATGCCGGGGTCGTTGGTGAGATCCACCGAGGTCCCGTCCGACAGCTCTGCCGTGAGCGAGATCGCGTGGCTCGAACCCGCCTGGGTGGACCGCACGATCCCCGGGTCGGCCACGAGCTCCATGAGCGGGAACGACACCTCGTCGAAGGCGGTGGGGTCCTCCACGCTCTGGGCCCGGATCGTGATGGTGAGGGGCTTCGTGGGCATGAGCGGCGGCGCCTTGTACTCCCCGGCGTCGGTGATGGTCCCGGTGGCCGGATCGCCCCCCTCCACGTTGTTCACGAACCAGCGCACGTTCGTGTTCACCGCTCCCGTGACCGTGGCCGTGAACGTCACCGTGGCCCCCAGCCCCACCCGCGGAGGTTGCGGATCGATCGCCACCTGGATGTCCGCCGGTTCGGCCACCAGGGTCACGGCGGCAGACGCGCTCGCCGTGGGATCGCCGGCCAGCCGCGCCTCGAGCGTGACCTGGTTTCCGGCCGTTGGCATGAGGATCGGCGCGTGGTAGGTGTACGTGCCGGGCGCGTCCGCGCTCTCCTCGATCGTGCCCACCTGGGTGTCGCCCCCCTCCACGCCGTTGACCAGAACGATCACGGCCTGGCCCGCCGGCTCGGTGGTCACGGTGAAGGTCTCCCGGCCGTCCAGGGGCACGGTGGCCTCGGCCGGGGCGATGGAGACCGTCGTTGGGGCCGACACCGTGAAGGTGACCTCGGCGAACCGCGTCGGATCCGACTCCAGTTCGGCCCGCACGGTGACCGCACCGGGCGGGGCGCCCGCCGGCGCGGTGTAGGTGCCGTCGGACGCGATCGAGCCGTAGGTGGCATCGCCCCCTTCCACGCCGTTCACGAGCCACCGGACCGGGTCGGTCACGGGGTCGGCGCCCGAGAACAGCACGAACCCCACGGTTTCTCCCAGGGCCACCTGGGACACCGCAGGCGCGAGCGAGAGCGTTGTGCCTCCCCCGCTTCCCCCTGCTTGCTGCTGCCGAAAGGTCACCGTGGCCGAGGCCGCGACCTGGGGCAGGGCCTTGAGCCGTGCCGTGACCGCGACCTGCCCGGCCGGAGGCGGACTGGCCGGCGCGGCGTACTGCCCGGAGTCCGAGACCGTGCCCACGGTGGCGTTGCCCCCGAGGATCCCCTCCACCAGGAACTCCACAGCCGTGTCCGAAAGGGCGCCCTCCGGGTTCACCGCGACCGCGGCGGTGAACACCGTGGTACCCCCCGGGTCCAGGACGGCGGTGGTCGGGTTGAGGGTGATCCCCACCGAGGCCACGGTGAACGTCGTCTCCGCCGCGGCCGAGGGGGCGGTCGCGCTTTCGGCTCGCACCGTGACCACCACCGGGGCCGAGGGGTCCGAGGGCGCGGTGTAGGTGCCGGCCGGGTCGATCGTGCCGGCGTCGGCGCCGCCGCCCTCCTCGCCGTTCACGAACCAGCGGGCGTCCGTCGCCGGGGATCCGCCGGCGTCTACGAGCTGGAACGAAACGGCCTGCCCGGGAAGCACCGTACCCGGCGCGGGCACCAGGGCGAAGTCCCCTGTGACCGGAGGCCAGGTCCGGAAGCTCCAGCTGTACGTCGTGCCGTCGGCCGTGACCGAAGCGGTGTAGGTCTGGCCGGGCTCCAGGGGGGCCCGGGGGACGATCACCACGGCGTCGCGGGTGTTGAGGACGAGCCGCCCGCGGTCCTGGTCGTCCGGGTCGGGGTTGGTGTAGGTGGCCTCGTCGAACCAGCAGACCTCAAGGTCGGTGCCCCCCCCGGCTTGGAGCGACACCGCGGTGACGTCGGGAACGTTGGTCCCAAAGGGATCCGAGCCGAGCTGGACCACCAGGGGGAGCCCCGTGGGTGCCGTGAATCCATCGCAGCCGGAAAGGGGGTCGGGGCTCTCCAACCCCGGGTACTCCAGCAGGTGCACCACCGCGTCCGGCCCGGGAAAGAACAGGGGAAAACTCACCCCGTCCGGCACCTGGTCCGCGAGGCCCGAGAGCACGTTCAGAACGGCCGCCGACTGCCATCCCGTGCCGTCCGCCTCGTTCCAGATGCCGTACCCCACCCGCTCGAGACGGGGATCCAGGATGCCCAGGGCGTGGAACGGGCCGGTCATCCAGGCGTCGAAGGCCCGGGCGCTGTCCATGGCCGCGTCCTCGGACTTGACCACGTTGCCCTTCTGGGCCGCGGTCTGCCCTTCGGCCGAGTACCCCGGCTTGGTGGGCTCCTCGTCGTGGACGTTGCCGTCCGGATCGATCTCGGGGTGGGAGGTGTCGTTCGCCACCAGGTACTTGGCGTGCTTGAGGGCGCCGACGCTCAGGTCGGCGTCCTCGGCCACGGCGGGGAGGAATGTGCCGGCGCGGGCGGCCCGGCGGGAGGCAGGGGCCCGGGTGCCTGAGCGAAACAGATTCAGGTAGGCGAGCCACTGCTCCCCCACCCTTACCGTGATCTCCGCCTCGTCGGTGACCGACGGATCCGCTTTGGCCGTTGCCCGCACGTGGTAGGTGCCGGGCACGAGCGGAGCGGTGTACCGGCCTGAGGTGTCCACCGTGCCCCCCCCGGGCTCCACCACCGACCAGTCGGCCTCGGCCGAGGCGCTGAGCTGCACCGAGGTGCCGATGTCCACGGTCTGCTGCTGGGGGGTGACCGCGAGCTGCACCGCCCCGCCGCCCGCACCTTCCCCGGCTCCGCCCCCCGTCTCTTCCGTGGCGTCTCCTCCACCCCCTCCTCCGCAGGCGGCGAGGCCCAAGGTCAGCAGGAGGACGGCAACGCAACGCATCGCCACCGTGGCGGGGGACAAAGGTCGAGACACTCGGCGCATGATTTCACTCCTTTGCCCCGCCCGCGATGTCGTCTACTCGAACGTGGCGCATGGGCCCTGGGGGAGGGCCGCCTTGCTCTGCCAGTCCAGGTCCATCTCGCCGGTTCTGAGCACCCGGAATCGGTCCAGGGGAATGTTCGGCAGCGGGACGAAGTCCCCGTCTGGCAACACCCCGTCGTACGGGTTTCCCTCGACGCTTCGGGGGTCGATGGCGTAGAGCCCGATCCCCGAGCCTCCGCCCGTGTCCACGAGGAACATGCCGTACTCCTGGAGCGCACGGGCGATGGTTCTCTCGTAGGGGGTAAGCCCGAGGGTGTCGAGGTCCAACTCCGGATCGAGCTGGAGCCGGGCCCCTTCGGGCATGGGCACGGCGCCCGGACCGGCGAGGTCCCGGATCTCCTCTTCCGTGCCGTCCCAGACCCCATCGGTGGCCGTGGCCGGCGCCACGGGACCGCCCGCGCGGGTGTAGGGGTAGTTGAACACGAGGGCGTGCTCGATCCGGCCGGCCTGCAGCTCGTCGGGCCAGATCAGCCCGCCCAAGAAAGCGAACCCCGAGCCCCGGGTCGAAAGGCCTCCCGGGTAGATCCCGGTGCCATCGAGGGAGACCGCCCCGCCCCAGCTCGCCACGGCCTGGTCGCCGACCCACCGGAACTGCCAGAAGTCGTACTCACACCGGGTCTGGAGGTCGAGCACGATCAGGTTGTTGTCCTGGTCGGCGTTTTCACCGCAGGTGGTGGTGTCCGGGGGGACCGGGTTGTCGGAGCCGTCCACGTCGAGGGTCGGCTCTGCGCTGTCGGGAATCGGGACACCGGTCATGCGCGAGGCGCCGAGCTCCCACCACGGGCCGCACGGCAGCTCCACGGTGCGCCGCGGGGTGGACGCGTCGGCGATGTACACGGGTGAGGAGTATTGCCGCACCTGAATCACGAGCTCCCCGCTCGCTTGGAGGAGCCGCACCATGGCGTCGGAGTCCGGATCGATGGCCGGGTCTTGGGAGATCGGCCGGTTCAGGGGGCTGTCGGCGGAGTAGAGGTTCACCTCGGAGAATCCCGGCAAGATCGACGGTGCTGTCCCTTTTCCGCCCCCGGCCGGCGGCTCAAGCGAGCTTCCATTGGGCCCGGTTTCGTCGGCAACCTGCGGGTCAACGGTCGGGTCGGAGTCTCCCCCCCCGGAGCCTCCCCCGCCGCAGGACACGCCTGCCAACAGGAGCATCCCTGCCAAGGCGATCCGCATCCAGCCGCCGGGGGAGGGGTAACAGCCTCGGATCCGCGCACCCATGTGCCTCCTCCTAGTCGTACCTCCGGGGTCATTCCTGTGCCCCCCGCATGATGTTCCTCGAACGTTTCACGGGTTTTGAAAAACTTGCAAGGTCTGTACCGGCCCGCTCAGCCGCGAGCAGGTCGCAAGAGGGCAGAGGGGTGAGTAGTTCGGTTCCTCGGGTGGGAAATCTCTTTCTCAAAATATAGACTGAAAGAGTCAGTTATCGACGGGCCGGCGGGATGAGGGTAGGATGAGGAATTATCATGAGAAGACGCGCCACGCTCTGGGCCCTACTCTTGCTCCCCCTGTGGTCGGGGGTTGCCCGTTCGGAGGGAACGGCGGGGCGTCTCGGCCGGGACGCGGGAGCGTACGTCACGGTTCCCGCTCGGTGGGGTGGGCAGGAGTGGCGCCGGCTCGCGTTGACGGCGGGCTCGGTGGGGGGCGTCATGCTCGCGGACGGGGGGGGACGGCGGCGGGTCCTCGCGGGAAGAGCCCGGTCGGGCCGAGACCTGGCCCGATTCGTGAAGGGATTCGGAGAGCCCCTCGGACTCGGCGGCGGGGTTGCGGCCTCGGTGTTCCTGGGTGGGTGGCTCTCCGGCGATCCGAGCACCCCGGATAACCCGGATTCCGATGAATGGCAACTTGGTACGAGAGGCAGACACCGACCAGGCGGAGGAGAGAGGGCGTGAAGTGCGACAAACCCAGTTCACGGGATCGCCCGGGGGGCGTGGAGGCTCCCGAAGGGGAGGGGAGAACCGTGGTGGCTGACGATATCCGGATGAGGGTGGCCGCTTTGGAGGAGGAACTCCGGTCACTCCGTGCGACCAACGAGCCCCTGGCTCAACGGGCGCAAGACCTGGAATTCGTGGAGGTCCGGCTTCGGGACCGCACGTGGGAACTCCGGGAGAAGAACGCCCTGCTCCAGGCCATTTACGACGCGGTGCCGGACATGATCTTCCTTCACGGCGCGGATGGGAGGGTGGAGGAGGTCAACGAGAACGTGCTCCGGACGTTCGGGTGGACCCGGGACGAGGCCCGGCGGGTGGGGGTGGTCGAGGCGAGCGGGCCGGACATGCGCCCCGAGGAGGCCATGGAGCGGATCCGCCGGGCCAAGGCGGGGGATCCGCAGGATTTCCAATGGACCGCCCGCCGGAAAGACGGGACCACGTTTCCGGTGGAGGTGCGACTCCGGCGCTTGGAGGGGCTGCCGGGGGAGCCGAAGGTCCTGGCCCTGGTGCGGGACCTCACCGGGGAGAGGCGGCGTCAGCAGGAGTTGCGGGTGCAGGAGCGGCTGGCCGCCCTCGGTGAGTTGGCCGCCGGGATCGCTCACGATTTCAACAACCTCCTGACCCCCGTGTGCAACTATCCGGAGATGCTCCGGGACCTGCCGGGGGTCCCCGACCGGGTCCGCAGGGCGCTGGAGGTGATCGGGGAGCAGGGCCATCGGGCGGCGAGGCTGGTACACCAGCTCCTGGACTTCGGGCGGGGGGCCCCACCCGACCGCCGGGTGCTGGACCTTCGCTCCTTCGTCCCCGAGGTCGGGGAGATGGTTCGTCGTACCCTGCCCGACGCGGTGGAGGTGCGGGTGGAGATCCCCGAAGGGAGCGATCTCAGGGTGTGGGCGGATCCGGTGCAGATCCAGCAGATTCTGGTGAATCTGGCCGTGAACGCCCGGGACGCCATGCCCAAAGGGGGGGGCTTGACCTTCGCTGCGGACCGGGTTCGGCTCCCGGCGGAGCCGGTTGAGCCCGGGACCCCCGAGGAGGGGGAATGGGTGCGGCTGACCGTGCGGGACACGGGAGAGGGGATCCCGTCCGACGTCCGGCCGCGGATCTTCGATCCCTTCTTCACGACCCGCGGGCCCGGCGAGGGCACGGGCCTGGGGTTGTCACAGGTCCACGGTCTGGTGACCGAGCACGGCGGGCGGATCACCGTGGAGTCCGAGCCCGGCCGGGGCACCGTGTTCCGGATGTACCTGCCGCCGGCGCCCAGCCCCACGAAAGGATCGCCCGGAGAACCGACAGGTCGCCGGTAGAACCATCCCTCGGACCGCGGTCGGGTCAGCCGCCCTGCCCGAAAAGCCGGTCCCCCGCGATCTCTCGGGCGGCCTGCAGGGCCGTGCGGCCCGACCGGATGCCCCGCTCCAGGGCCCAGCGCTCGGCCTCGGCCTCCCACCCGGCCGGGGGCTCCACCCCGAACGCCGCCAGGTGCCGGGCCACGGCCTCGCGAAAGGTGGCCGGATCGAAGGGGTAGAACCCCAGGGACAGCCCGAACCGGTCGGCCAGGCTGATCGCCTCGGCCACGCCCTCCTGGGGATGGATCTCACCGTCGTTGGGGAACCGCTCGGGCACCAGGTGCCGCCGGTTCGAGGTGGCGACGACCAGGGTGTTCTCGGGGCGGGCCCGCAGCCCCCCTTCCAGCAGCACCTTGAGCTCCCGGTACCGGTCGTCGGTGCCGGCGAACGAGAGGTCGTCCAGGTACACGACCCACCGCCGGGGGTCCCGGTCCAGGGCTTCGAGAACCGACGGGAGCTCGGGGATTCGGGGCTCCGGCACCTCCACCAGCGCCAGCTCGGGAAACACCCGGAACAACGTGCGCACCAACGACGACTTCCCCGTGCCCCGGTCGCCCCACAGGAGCACGTCGTGGGCAGGCGCGCCCCTCAGAAACCGGCGGATGTTTTCGTAGAGCGCCTGTTTCTGCCGCTCCACGCCCACGAGGAGGGCGGGGTCCACCTCGGCCACCCGAGCCACCGGCTCGAACCGGCCCTTCCACACGAAGGCCCGGTGGTCGGCGGCGGGGGGTGGGGGAGGACCGGGGGACGCCCCCGCCAGCAGTGCCGCCAGACGATCGAGTCTTTCGAGAAGCGCCTGCATCGCGTCGGTCACCCCTCGTTCTCGCCCGAAGCCCGCGCCCGCCCGCCGTCCTCGACGGCGGCCTTGAACTTCTGGAGCTGGGCCTCGTAATAGGAACGGTTCGTTTTCGCCCGGGCCAGGGCGGCCCGCGCCGCCTCGACCGCGCCCCGGAAGTCCCGCACCCGAAACCGGGCCTCGGCCAGGGTGTCGAGGATGTGGGGGGAGGGTTTGAGCCGTACCGCCATCTCGGCAAGGGCCAGGGCCCGCTCCGGCCGGAACAGGTCCGGAGCCTTCGTGGTGACGTAGAGCCACGCCAGGTTGTTCAGTGCCTCCGCGTTGTTGGGGTCGAGCCGGATCACCCGGAGGTAGGCCTCCTCCGCCTTCGCCTCGTCGCCCGCCTCGTAGTACAGGTTCCCCAGCACGAACCACGCGCCGGCGTCCCGGGGATTCTTTTCGACCCGGTGCACCAGGCCCTGCTCGGCGACGAACCGGTTCAGGGATCGGTTCAGGGGGCCGGTGTGGAGCGCCACGGCGAGCCCGGCCGTCAGCACCACCCCGGCCCCGGTGAGACCGATGAGCCGCCGCACCCGACGGTGGTGGGCCCGGCCGACCCGGGGGTCCCGGGCGGCCGCCCAAAGGAACTCGACCCGCTCCGCGATGGATCCGTGATGCCAGCTGGGTAGGTCGCGGATGTCGCCCGAGTACCGGGCGACCCGCTCCAGGGCCGCGACCACCGGCTCGGGCCGGCCCAGGGCCTCCAGCGAGAACAGGTCGGCCTGGCGCTCGAAGGCCCGGCTCAGGCGGCCGAACAGACCCCGGAAGTACCCCACCAACAGCAGCAGCAGGCCGGCCGTGGTGGAGGCCGACACCACCAGGTCCGCCCGCGGGTTGCGCAGGAACTGGGGATCGGCGATCCCCCACCCGGCCAAGGCGGCCTCCACGAGCCGGAAGAACACCCCGACGAGCCCCACGTACCCCACGAAGAAGAACAGGTAGTACCAGAGATGGCGGTATCGCACGTGGCCGGCCTCGTGGGCAACCACGCCGTCGATCTCGTCGGGGGGAAGCAACTCGGCCAGGGCAGGGGTGATCAGCAGATACCGGTACCGGGGCACCAGTCCGACGATGCCGGCGGTGAGCACCCGCCCCTCCAGGAGGGGCCAGTAGAGCATCTCGCGCACCCGGAGCCCCAGGTGGGCCGACAGCCGCTCGAGCTGGGCCCGGAGCGGGCCCGGTGGGATCGGTTCGCATCCCCACATGGCCTTGACCAGGGCGGGGAGGAACACTCCGAGGAGCACGAGGAACGCCGGCGCGTACAGGAGCTGCAAGAGGGGGTTTGCCTCGAGGGCCGCGTAGCCGGCCGGCCACAGGGCGCGCAGGGCGTCCGACAGCGCCATGAGCACGATCCACGGCGCCAGGATCGGCAACTCCATGCGGGCGTGGCTCCAGGCGAACCGGGCCCGGCTGTGCTCCCCTCCAAGGAGCACGCCCTGAAGGGGGTATGCCTCCCACCACAGGATGACCAGGAGCGCCACGAACGGCAGGATGCCGAGCACGCTCGCGAGCATCTCGGACCGCCCGGCGGCCGGTTCCACCACCAACCCCACGTAGTCCGTGGCGTAGCACACGGCCGCGAACGGCACCAGCATGACGGCCTGGTAGGTCTGGAGGAGCCCGGGAAACAGGGCGCGGAGGTGGGCCGCCTCGACTCCGTCGTGGAGCGCCTGGGCCATGAGACGGCGGAACCGCCACCGCAGCGCGGCCCAGGTCACGGCCGGGTACAGCACCATGTGCCCCGCTGCCGACAGGGTCCAGGTGGGCTCACCTCCGCGGGGGGCCAGCGCCTGTATCGCGATCGCGATCAGAAATACGAGAACGTTTCCGTACATGGCGGGCCCATTGTACCCCCAACACGGCCCCCCGGCACCAGGGGGTCGGGCGGGCGCTGGTAAACGACCGGGAACGTGGTATGCATTTATGGTATGCATTTGAAACTGTGGTAGGCCACGAGGCGACCTGTTCGTGAAAAAAAGGAACTTCTTGCGCGGCTCACACTGGAGTTTCGGCGACAAGGCATGCGGCCTGCTTCCGGCCGCGCGCGGCTCTCCAGCAGACCCCATGCCTCCCGGACCATGAGGTGGAGGCGAAGAGGCATGGTAATGCCTAGAACGTCGGGCAATCCGGGAGGTTTTCAAACCTCCCAGCGTCCCAGCCTCCTAACGTCCTAGCGGAAGTTACATGGAAGGTGCGGTGTCCGTGGGGTGGGGAAAGGATTCCTCATGAGGTTCGGGGAACGGTCCCCTGCCGGGGCGGCGTGGGTGGCGGTCGGCGCGGTTGCCGCGCTGGGCATGGCGTGGCTGGTGGCCTCGGACCGTTGGTTGGAAGGGCTGGGGCTCGGTGTGGAGGATCTGCTGCGCTTTCGGCGGGTGGAGGGCGCGGTGCTGGTCGCCGTGGTTGCTGCCGGGGCGGGTTGGCTGGTGCGGTGTTGCGCCGGGCGGGGCCGTCGGGAAGACCGGTGGCTCGCGGCCCTGGCCGAGGAGAGCCCGGGTCCGGTGGTCTCGTTCGACGGCCAAGGGCGGTTCGTGTGGGCCAACGCGTCGGCTCGCTCGTTCGCCACCGAGCAGGGGCTGTCGTCTCCGTTGGACCTCTTGCCCCCGGGTCACGGGGAGGTGGTTGTGCGGTGTCTGTCCACGGGGCAGCCCGAGCGGCGGCTGGAGACCCGATGCGGCGAGCGGTGGTTCTCCTGGAACTTCCTGCCCGTGCTCTCGGGCCGGGGGGTGCACGCGTACGGCGGCGAGATCACCGACCTCGTGAGGGCGCGTAGGGAGCGGGAACGCCTGGAGGAGCGGCTGCGGCAGGCGGAACGGCTGGAGGCGTTGGGCCGGTTCGCCGCCGGCATCGCCCACGACTTCAACAACCTCCACATGATCATCCAGGGAAACGCGGAGCTGGGGCTTCTCCAGACCACCCGCCCCGAGGCGGTGAGGCGGTCCCTCAAGCGGATCGCGTCTGCTTCGGGCCGGGCCGCGGACTTGGTGGCGAAACTGCTGGCCTACGCCGGCGCCGAACCCACCGCGCCCGAGACCGTGGACCTGGCAGGGGTGGCGCGGCAGGTGGCGGACGAAATGGCCGATCTGGTGCCGGAAGGGGTGAATCTGCGGGTCGAGGCGGCCCCCCAGACCCCGGCGGCGTGCGCCGATGTGGGGCAGATGCGCGTGGTTGTGCTCAATCTGATCACCAACGCCCTGGAGGCGGTGGCGGCCGGGGGCGAAGTGGCGGTGCGGGTGAGGCTTTTGGACGACGCCGAGGCCTGGCTCGCCGGGGCCGAGCTCTTCGAGATCGAAGGGGGGCGGCCCTACGTACTGCTGGAGGTGGCGGACACGGGGCCGGGCATGGACGAGGAGACCCGGCGGCGGGCCTTCGACCCGTTTTTCACCACCAAGTTCCTGGGCCGGGGGTTGGGGCTCTCGGTGGTGTGGGGCGTGGCCCGCCGGTTCGGCGGAGCCGTTCGGATCGACTCCGCCCCGGGCCGGGGTACGACGGTGGGCGTGGCCCTGCCGGCGTGCCCGGGTTCGTGACCCGTCATCTCCCGCGGCTCCTTCGCCCGATCCCCCAGATCCCTCTGCGGGCCCGCCGAGCCTCGGCCTCCAGGGCGAGGAACCGGCTTTTTCCGGGGTAGTCGAAGAACCGGATGGCCCGACCGAGCCCTGCCTTGAGGATCTCCTCCGACAGATTTACCGGCTCCCTCCTCCCCGGCACGTGGAGCCACAGGAACCCCAGGATCCGGCCGTGGGCGTCGATCCGGTCGCCGGCCACCTCCAGATCCACCCGCTCGGCCCGGCCGATCCACGCCCGGGTGAACTCGGTGGCCCGGCGGGAGAACGGCTCGGCCGGCCTGCCCTCCCGGGCTTTCTCCGGGGTGTCCACCCCAAGCAGCCGCACGTGGATCTTCTGCCCGGCCCACCGGGCCACCACCGTGTCGCCGTCGATCACGTGCACGACCCGGATCGGAGCCCGTTCCGCCTGACCCGCCGCCGCGGCCACCGCAGCCAGCGCCAACAGGAGGGCGACGGCCAGCTTTCTCGAGGTGTGGCTTCGGTGTGGGCGGCAACGCATCGTACAGCCTCCGGTCAACGGTCGCCGGTCTTCGGTTTCCTGGCCCCTCAGGGCAAGCAACTCTCGCCCCCCCGCGGGCACGGGGTCTGCTGGAGCGCCCGCCCGCCTCACGGGCCGAGGCCCCAAAGATTTTTTAGTCTCTCTAGGCGGCCTCGCAGGGACCGGACGGGGCTTCCTACGGGGTCGGAGCGAAACGCGGGATCCGGACCGCGACCTTGGCGTCCAGGGCGCCGATATGGGCGGCCGGTTCGTCGGGCCGCACCGTGATCCGGACGGCCCGTTGAAGGGGCTCGTATCGTTTCTGGTACTCCGGCGGCACGTCGGTGACCGTGGGGTCCACGTGTTCGATCCGGCCGGCCCCCGTGGCTCCCGTGGCGAACACCAGCGTGACTCGGGTTCCCGTCCGGAGGCGCGGTTGCTCTGCGGGGGGGAACCACGCCTCCACGAGGAGGGAGCCGGGGTCCACCACGCGCGCCAGGGCCTCGCCCTCCCGGAGCACCTCGCCCGTTCGGCGGAACACCTCGCCCACCACCCCGCCCAGGGGGGATCGCAGTTCCACCGTTTCGGCCCTCAGGGAGCCGTGCCGGTCAGCCCCTGCTGCGAGGGAGGCCGCCCGGCGCCGCGCGTCGGCGAGCCGGGCCCGGGTCTCTTCCGAGGCCCGGGGGCTGCGCGCCCCGAGCGCCCGGAGGCGCTCCCGGAGCCGGGCCAGCTCGGCCCGGAGGGCCTGGAGCTCCGCGTCGTCGTCGGCGGGGGGCGGGGCTGGGGGGGCCCGTTTCAGGTACTCCTCCAGGGAGATGGCTTCCAGCTCGTAAAGCCTTCGCCACCGGGCGCGCTCCTGTTCCGCGGCTTCCCGCGCGGCCCGCCGTCGCGCCGCCTCGGCCTCCAGTACGGCCAGGCGCCGTTCCCGGTCGGCCGTCCGGTCCTCCAGGGTCTGCCGCTCCCGGGCGATCCTCTGGGCTTCCTGCCGGCGTTCGTCTCGGGCTCGGGCCTCGAGCCTCCGGACTTCGGCCCGCACCGCCTCCCGTTCCTCTGGACCGGTCCGGGGGAGACCGGCAGGGGCGGAGTCGGGGCCGAGGCGCGCCAGCACCTCACCGGCCTCGACCCGCCGGCCCACCTCGGCCCCCGACCAGAGGATCCGGCCCCGGTCCACGGTCTGCACCAGCGCGGACGCGCCCCGCACGAAGCCCTTCCCCTCGATGTACCAGAGCTTCCGGAACCCCAGCCGGAAGAGCACCGCTGCCGCGAGGACGAGAACCCCGAAGTAAATCACCTTGCCCACCGAGATCCGTCTCCGTTCCCTCTCGGAGGGGGTGCGAACCTGAGGACGCAGTTTCGTGAGTCGCATGGGTCACTCTCCCGGGACGGCCCGGGCCGCCCGGCGCCAGTGGGCCCAGTCGTGCACCTCGACGCGGGGCGCGTTCGGCCATAGCTCGGCGAGCCGCCGGATCTCCCGCTCCAACTCCCCCTCGGTGGCAGCCTCCCGGGCGTTTACCGCCGGCCAGCAAGGCGTCGGCCTCCAGCTTCCGGCCGCGGCCGACACCCGGTCGGCCCTGGGCCTTCCGTAGGCCATGAGCACCGCCCCATCAAGGGCCGCCGCCAACCGACGCACGAGCTCGGGGGACGCCCCCTGGGCCAGCCAGAGGGGGAACGAAGCCGTCAGCGGCACCGACGTGGGCAGCGAGTCCAAGGTTCGACGGGCCGTCTCCACCACCTCGACGAGTCCTTGAATCAGGTTCTCCTTTTCGCGAGGCCAAGCGGCGAGGGCCTGGGGCTCCACGTCCAGGTGGAGGCCCTGGAACGGGATCGGGGCCGCCGTCTGGAAGGTCTCGAATTCGGTCAGGCGTTTCCGGAACCGGTCCACGCCTCCGGGCTCGGCCCAGCGGTTCTCCCCCAGCAGGAGGTGGACCTCGATCCCGGCCCGGACGAGCTCCCGAAGCACCCGTTCCCACCCCCCGGAAAACGGGTCCAGCTCGGTCCCTCCGGGGGAGAGGTAGATCCGGTCGATCCCTTTCGTCCGGCAGAACGCCACGGCCTCGGATGGGTCGCCCAGCGCCGAGGGGCCACCCCACACGTACACGCCCCGTGGCGGGTTCTTTCGAAGGCCGGTGAGGCGTTGGGGCGGTCGGAATACCGCCTTCGGGGGGCGCTCGCAGGCGGGGACCCCCGCCGGAAACAGGCGGGCGTGGAGCTCCAGGGCCTCCAGGTACACGTCCCAGGCCCGCTCCAACGGGTCCGGGGCCGGCCGCGGTGGATCGCCTCGAAGCGACCGGGTCCGCTCCCGCTCGGCGGCGAGCGCCGCCTCGGTCCTGGCCAGACGATCCTCCGCCACCAGCGCGTCCACCCGGGCCCACAGGGCCACCCGCTGCTCCCCGGCTCGAACGGCCTGCGCCCGGGCCCGGGCCTCCCAGCGGCGGGCCGCGGCCCGGGCTCCCCGCCTTTCGGAGCCCCCCAGCGGCCAGACGAATCGGATCCCGATGCGGCCACCCCCTTGCAGTCCCTCGTCCACGTCCTCCTCCCAGGTGTAACCGGTTTCGAAGTCCAGCCGGGCGCCGCTCCGTCCAAGCTCCTCTCCCAGTTCCCGCTCCAGGCGAGCGCGCCGGAGCAGGGACGCCGGGGGCCCTGGGGAGGAATCGCACGACGGATCGGGGAACACCACCGGATCGAGGTCCCGCTCCGGATCGGGCGGGGCGCACTGTGCCCCCCTCCACTCCTCCCACGCCGTGCGGGCTTCGGCGTCCCAGCGGGCCGCTTCGGCAAGGGCCTCGTCGCGGTCCCTCCGGGCGGCGAGCACGTCTTCCAACAGGACCACCTTGTCGAGCCAGAGCCCCTCGAGACGGCGTGCCTCCTCGTCCAGACGCCCGGCGCGCTCCCGGGCCCGCCGCGCGAGCTCTCGGGCTCGGGCGTGGCGGGCCTGGGCTGCGCGGGCGCGGGCCGCCTGGGTCCGGACCCGTTCGTCCCGCTCGGCCCGGAGGGCCTCGATCTCCGCCTCGAGACGTTGCCGTTCGAGCGGCAGACGCCGGAACCGCTCCCACAGGGGGTAGCGGAGGTAGAGATCGGCCCGCTGCTGGGTGCCGGTTAGATCCTCCTCGGTGAGGTTGGGGTCCGGGTAATAGAAGTACGACCCCCGGATCTCCCATAGGGTGTCGTCGTAGGCCCGGAGGCGCTCCTCGACCCGTGCGAGACGCGCCTCGACCTCCTGGATCTCGGGCACACACGCGAAATCAGGCGACGGGCCGGCCCAGGCCCGCGCGGCCACCACCAGAGAGAACAGCGTTAGTGCCACCCGTCCGGTCACGGCGGTCCTCACCACCGATCCATCCGGGACCGGACTTTGAAGGGGGCGAAGGGATCCCGGTATGACCCCTTGGACAGGATCTCCTCGAGGTACCCGGATACCCGGGCGAACTTGAGCAGCCGCTTGTAGAGGTTGAACAGGGGAAGATAGGCAAGCCCACGAGCGTCCACCCCGGGCCTCTCCGAGAAGCCGATCATTACGGTCGCCTCGAACACCTCCGCCAGAAGGTACAGGACGTAATTTCCGAGGATCACCCAGGGCAGGATCGTCGGGTAATGGAGGATCATATCGATGAGGTAAACGATCGAGGTCATCGCCAGCACCACATGGAAAAACACGCTGTCGGCGCTGGACACTGCGTTCTCGGGCCGCCACACGGCCCGGAACGGGCTGAACACGTCTCCATGTTTGAACAGCCGGTTCTTCGCGAGGTTCCGGGCCCAGCGACGTCGCTGGCGAAACAGGGCGCCGAGCCGCGTAGGCACATTGGTCATGCAGATCGCCTCGGGCGCAAAGCTCACACGGTAACCGAGCTTGCGGAATTTCGCCGTGAGATCCGAGTCGTTGCCCGGTCCCGGGTCGTAGCCCCCCACGGCCTCGAACACCTCCCGGCGGAATGCGCCGAACGCCCCCGAAACGATGGGCAGGGTTCCCATGGCCGCACGGATGCGCCGGCCCACCGCGATGGCAAATCCGTACTCTAGGTTTTGGAGCTCGGTGAGCAGGTTCACCCGGGGGTTTCGCACTCGCACGTTCCCGGCCACACACCCGACCTGGGGATCTCGGAGGTGGCCTACCATGTGGGCGATCGCGTCCCGGTCGAAGGTCGTGTCGGAGTCGACGAACACGAACACCTCCCCCCTGGCGTATCGGGCGCCCAGGTTGAGGGTTGGCGACTTTCCCTCCCGCTCCACGTTCCGGAAAAACCGGACGTTCGGGAACCGCTTCTGAACCTGAGTGCACACCTCTGGGGTGCCGTCGGTGCTTCCGTCGTCCACGAGCACGATCTCGACGGGGTGGTAGGTCTGGTCTTGGAGGGACTCCACCGTGCGCATGACGGTGTCGGCCTCGTTCAGAACCGGGATCACCACCGTCACCAGTGGGTTACGCCCCCCGAAGGCGTCACGGTCCGCCGGTTGGGGTGGCACCGGGCGATAGAGCCATAGGTATGCGATGAGAACCACATCCGTGACGAGGTACCGCGGAAAATCAAGGAAAAAGAAGTGCCAAAACAGTCGGACCGTTCGGTCGAGCCCGGCACCAAACAAGTAGTCGAATACGTTGATAAGCCGGTCTTCCCAGCCGATCACGAGCGTTCCTCGATCCACTCGAGACGGATGCCCAGGTCAATTCCGGCAAGGCGTTCCACCACCTCTTTCACGGCTCGCCCCATTCCCTTCCGGGCGCCATCGCCGGGGGTTTCCAGTAAAAGTACGCGGAAGCGGTCTTCTCCCAGAGGACAGACGACGTCGGTTTCTCGCAGATTTCCTCGCAAGATCTCGACGAAGGATCGCAGCAACCGCAGGAGTTCCACCGGACCGATCTGTTGGAGGAGATAATCCCGGGCGCCCAGCACGACCTCGACCAGGGTGTACGGTCTCCCGTACCGATCAGCGACATGTCGGGCTAGCCTGAGGATGCTCGCAAACGTTTCAGGCTCTTCCGTGTGAACGTGCTCGCGCAGCAGTTCCCCCAAACTCCGGGACGGGATCTGCCCCGCCTCCGCCGCCGCGGCTCCCCTCGCCGTGAGAGAGTAGGACGCCACGTCGAATTTGCGTGCCACGTCCGGTCCGAACACCTTGCCGCATACGAGACTCAGGCACTCCACTTCGGGTTCGGTGGAAACCGCTCCACAGTCGAGGCACCGCGCCACCTCGTTGGGCCGGTCGAAGTCCACCCCCACGTGCCGGAGGATCCGTCGGCACTTCGGGCATATGAGGTCTTCGCCTTCGCGGAAGTCGGGTTCCGGGGCCACGTGGCCGCACCGGTAATGATGCACGTTGGCGACGACTTGGATCCGGGGCGACCGGCACGAGGGACACACCTCCCGGAAGTTGATCGCATAGTGACCGCAGTACGGGCACAGATGGATCCGATCGCGAAACTCTTTCTCAAAAAGTCCCACCGCCGCGAGTTCCTCGCACAGGGCGAACTCCTCGCCTCGGGGAAGCCCGAGGATCAGCCCGGCGAGCGGCAGGTTGTACCCCTTGGTGGCCGTGGGGTGGCGTACCGGGTCGAGCCGTTCGACCCCCCGGGTGGTCAAGAACCGGAGCAGGCTCACCTCGCGCAACTGCGTGGCGGTGGCCCTGGAGTCCGGCGGGGGGAGGGCTGCCACGGCCTCCCCCACCTGGTCCAGCCGTCCGAGGACGCGCTCCAGGGCCGCCTCGCTCCCGCCCAGGGGCCAGAGGGCATCGGCAAAGAGACGGTCCTCATCGGCCCGGTGGCCCTCGGGGCTCTCCGCTGCCGCGACGGGGCAGAGCGCGGTGGAAGGGTTGCGCCGCAGATCCCGGAGCCAGCCGGAGACCTTCTGGTCGTTCGCGTGGAAAAGGAGCACCCGGTCGGTGACGGCCGGGGTTCCGGGTCCTTCGTCGCCGGCTCGCACACGCACGGGGTGGCGGGCTTTCAGCCGATCGAGGAGGTGGGGGACGGGAACGTCGGTGACGAGAACGTAAGCCATGGGAGTTTCCTCGGGGACCCTCTTGCCGCAGCCCCCGGTCTGTTATCGTCTTCGGAAGCGGCGGTCTTGAGATCAGAGGCTCCGGCGGGCGTTCCGGGTCCGCCGTTCCAGATCCAGGAACTCTTGCCTTCGGGGATACTCGAAATGCCGGATGGCCCGGGAGAGCCCGGCCCGGAGGAGCTCGGCCGAGAGGTTTACCGGATCACTTCGGTTCGGCACGTGGAGCCATAGGAACCTCAGAAGTCCGGCCATGGGCGTCCACACGGTGGCCCGTTACCTCCAGATCCACCCGTTTGGCCCGGGCAGGCGAGCACGCCAAGGCCACCGTCCAGAGGGCGAGGATCCACTCCTTGAGGCGTTGGCGAGCCGTGGGGGATAATGCACCGCTGTCCGACCCTCCGCTTCTGCCGATCCGCTTCCCGACGAGGAACGATATGCGACAGGTTACCATCGACGGCGTGACCCTCCACCTGGCCCGGCCGGCCGACCTGGACCTGCCCTGGGTGGGGCGGGAGGATCTGGTGCGCCAGGTGCTCGCGGCCTGGATGGTCCTGGACGAGCGGGACCGCCCCATGACCCCCCGGCTCGTGGGCCGGCCCGGGGTCGGCAAGACCACCCTGGCGTTCGCCGCGGCCCGGCGGCTCGGGCGGGAGGTGTACCTGTTCCAGGCCACCATGGACACCCGCCCCGAGGACCTGGTGGTGAGCCCGGTGGTGGGGCCCGACGGGAAGATCCAGTACGTGGCCAGCTCGCTGGTGACGGCGGCCGTGCGGGGCGGGGTGTGCGTGCTGGACGAGGGCAACCGCATGAGCGAGAAGAGCTGGGCCTCGCTCGCTCCTCTCCTGGACGACCGGCGGTACGTGGAGTCGGTGCTGACCGGTCTCCAGGTCCGGGCCCACCCGGACTTCCGGCTGGCCGTCACCATGAACGAGGACGCCTCCACCTACGAGATCCCCGAGTACATCCACACCCGGCTCCAGCCCCAGATCCAGGTGGACTTTCCCGAGGCCGACGAGGAGCTGGCGATCCTGCGGGAGAACCTGCCCTTCGCCCCCGAGGACCTGCTGCGGTACGTGGTGGGGTTCCTGCAGGCGGCCCACGCCGCCGACGAGCCCTACGGCGTGCGCGACGGGATCAACGCGGCCCGCTACGCCCTGAAGCTCGCCCGGTCCTCCGGGGAGGACCCGGTGGCCTGGGTGCCCCGGGCCCTGGAGCAGGTGATTGGCGAGGAGGCGCTGGCCTACCTCAAGTTTCCGGAACGGCGTGCGTAGGACGAGATCGGGGCGATTCGACCCAGCCCCCGCGCCTTGGCCAGGTATGTTTCGTCGGCCGTGTAGCAAATCGCGTGGGGGCTCAGGAGCGCGGCGGCGTGGTACAGCGTGTCGAACAAATGGTGGCCCAGCCGTACCGAGAGATCCGTAGCCGTCTCATAGAGTTCCAGGGTGTTGAGGACCGGAAACTCGAGAGCCCACAGTAGGCGGACCGCGGTCCGGGCCAGGTTCGGGGCGAGGCGGGCGATCACGGCACCCGTCTCGGCGAGCCAGTGGGGCGGCTGGAGGGGGGCCACGGATCCCGCCTGGATATCTCGAAAAAGGTCGATGGCCGGCCCAACGTGGTCCTCGCCGGGCCGGTCGGGCAGGACCCACTTGACCGTGACGCTCGCATCCACCACCACCGTGTTCACGGCCTGCCCTCTTCCCGTGCGGTGCGGACCTCTTCGGCGGTGCATGCAGGGGCCGTGGCCCGGAGTTCCAAGATCGCCTCGACGGCCCGGGCCCGCCGGATCCGGCGACGCTCCTCTTCCACCGCGTCCATCATGAGCTTGGCGATGATGGCGCTCTTGTTCCGGCCCGCAAAGGTTTCGTTGAAGGCCTTTTTGACCTCGTCGGGAACGCTGAAATTCACCGTGGCCATGGGGCACCTCCTGGTGTTGAAATCTTCAACAATAGTGTACCCGGACGACTCGCGACCCGCAATGGGGGGACTCCGGCATGCGTAAAGACGAGCTGTACCTGGCCCGTTGGGAGGCCCCCGGCGGCGGGGAGGTCGTGGCCGTGCCGGTGCTCCACGGCCGGGTGGAGTTCGCCGGGGCCGTGGCCCGGGCGTTCCGGTGGGTGCGGCCCACGGCCGTGGCGGTGGAGTTGCCGCCCACCCTGCGGGCCGCCGTGCTGCGCGCCGTGGACCGGCTGCCCCGGGTGTCGGTGGTGACCTACGAGACCGCGGACGGCGAGGCCGTCTACTGGCTGGTGGAGCCGGCCGACCCGTTCGTGGAGGCGCTGCGCTTGGGCCTTGAGGCCGAACTGCCGCTCCTTTTCGTGGACGCGGACATCGACCAGCCCCCCGAGCACGACGAGCCGTTCCCCGACCCCTACACCGTGGCCCGCATCGGCCACCGGGCCTATGTGGAGGCCTGCCTCCGGGAGCGCGCCTACCCCGCCACCCAGGCCGACCTGCGTCGGGAGCGGGCCATGGCCGCCGGCCTGGCCGGGGCCGCCGGGCCGGGGGAGCGGGTGCTGTTCGTGTGCGGGCTGGCGCACCTGGAGCGGGTGGGCCGCATGCTCCCCGGGCCCCACGCCCAGCCCCTGGCCCGGATCCGGCGCGAGGGGGTGCGGCTCTTTCACCTGGCCTCCGCGAGCCTCCCCGAGGTGTCGAGCGAGATCCCGTTCGTCCAGGCCGTGTACGAGATGCGGCGCGCCGGGCCCGTGGCCGAGCCGGACCTCGACGGCTCCACGGTGCGGAAGCGCGTCGGGGCGTTGGAGATCCTCACGGGCCGGGCCCGGTGGGACGAGAAAAAGGCCCTGGACGATGCCGTGGCCTGGGCCGCGGCCCGCAACGGCCCGCCGGGCGCACCCCTGGATCGGCAACGGTGCCTGTACCACCTGGTGCGGCTGGCCGGCCGCCACTACCGCCAGGAGACCGGGGAGGCCCTGGAGCCCTGGCAGGTGCGCACCCTGTTCCGGTACCTGCGCAACTGGGCCCTGCTGGAGGGGCGGCTGCTGCCCGACCTCTATCAGCTCGTCGAGGGGGCGCGGTCCGTGGCCGACGACAACTTCGCCTTCGCCGTGCTGCGGCTCGCCGGTCACATGCCCTGGCAGGCCGGGGCCGACGACCTGGCCGCGGTGGAGCTCTCGGCCGAGGAGCTCCGGATGGGCTCGCGCCGCATCCGGATCCGGCGCCGGCTGGGCCGGACCAAGCGCCGGGTCCTCAAGGTGCCCCGCCGGCGCAAGGGCGAGAAGCACCCGGGGGAGTGGCTCGATGGGTTCGACCCCCAGGCCGTGTGCTCCTACCCGCCCGAGGACGAGGTGATCGAGGCGTTCGGCCGGTGGCTCCAGCAGAAGGCCGGCCGGGTGCTCTCGGAGGAGGCGGCCCGGTCCGAGCCGTTCCGGGGCTCGATGCTCGACGGCATCGACATGCGCGAGACCCTGCGCCACCTGCCCGAGGGGGAGATCTACGTCAAGGAGTTCCGCAAGGTGCCGGGCGGGGTGGGAAGCGTGGTGGTGATCTTCGACGAGGACCCGGGGCTCGAGCGCCACCCCTTCACCATGACCTGGCTGGGCGAGCACCAGCAGGAGTCGGACATGGCGTTCTACGCCACGCCGCCCCTGGACAACGTGGTGGGGCCCGGCATCTGCCGGTGCGAGTACGGGGGGTTCCTGCTGTCGTACCCGCCGCTCAGGATGGCCGACGTGTGGACCGACCCGGACTACGCCTGGACCCGCACCCCGGCCGAGCGGCTCCTGGCCGCCGGCATCGACTACTCCGAGGACCGATTCGTGGTGTACTGCGCCCCCCGGCCGCCCCGGGCGTTCCTGAAGCAGTACGCCGGGTGGCTCGACCGAAGGATCGTGTACATCCCCCTGGGCACCCTGAGCCCCCAGCGGCTCAAGCGCCTGCGGGTGGTCCACATCCTCTGGGGCAAAGACAAGCGCGACATCGCGGCGGACTACATCTGGTAGGCCGCTTCCGCCCCGCGTGGGGGCGTGGTACGGTGCCGGGAGATTCCCAGACCGGTTCGGGGCGCGAGACAAGAACGATGGGCCTACACCTTGATTCATCCACCCGTAAGAGGCTTGGCGCGTTCTACACCGACGGGGCCGTGGTGGAGTTCCTCGTTGCTTGGGGGGCACGAAAGCCGCGGCGCCGGGTTCTGGACCCATCCTGCGGAGACGGCCGGTTCCTGGAGGCCGCCGCCCGCAGGGGCGTGCCGGAGCTGATCGGATGCGACCTGGACCCTGAAGCGCTCGCCATGGCGCAGCAGAGGCTGAACGGCGCGGACTCGGATGCGCGCTGGATCCGAGGGGATTTTTTCGAGCTTTCCCCGGCAGACCTCGGGTCGGTGGATCTTGTGGTGGGAAACCCGCCCTACGTCCGGTACCAGAGTTTCCGGGGAGAAACGCGGCGCCGGGCCCTCACATCCGCCGCGGAGATGGGGGTGCGCCTGACGGGGCTCACCTCCTCCTGGGCCCCGTTTCTGCTCCATGCCACGCGATTCCTGGAGACGGGGGGAGACCTGGCGATGGTCGTGCCCGCAGAGCTCGTGCACGCCCAGTACGGGGTGGCGACGTTGCGGGGCCTCCTGAAACACTTCGGGCGTCTCCGACTCCTCGGGTTCGACCGGAATCTGTTCCCGGAGGCCCAGGAGGAGACGTTTCTTCTGTTGGCTGAGGAGCGTGGAAAGGCCTCGGACCGCATGGAGTGGGTGGATGTGGGCGATCCCGAGGGTTTGCTCCGGCTGTTGGACGTGGAGCCGCCCAGCGTACCGCTCGTCGTGGCGGGAACGGTTCGGTTCGGAGAGGCGCTGATCGGACCGGAGGCCCGGAAGGTGTGGCACCGGTGGAGGGGGTCTCGGTACGTACGCACGTTGGGGTCCATCGGACGGGTCGTGAACGGATATGTTTCGGGGGACAACGGCTTTTTCCACCGGACCCTCGACGAAGGGGCGGAATTGGGCATGCCCAGCCGTTGGCTTGTTCCGGCGGCCCGAAGCGCGAAATCCCTGAGGGGGCTTTTCTTCTCCGAGGAGGACGTCCGAGCTTTGGAGGCCAGGGGGGTGGCCCATCATCTGGTCGTGCCGGAGGATGGGTTGTTCGGCGCCGCCACTGCCGATGCTCTGGCCCGGTGGTGCAGGTTGGGGGAGCAGGAGGGTGTGCCTGACCGGTACAAATGCCGAACCCGGCGTCCCTGGTGGAGGGTCCCGGGGGTCTACACGGCGGACGTGTTCTGGTCCTACATGATCGGCGATCTGCCGCGGGTCAGCGTAAACCGGGCAGGGGCGGTGTTCGCGAACAGCTTGCACGGGGTGCGGTTGCAAAAGGACCACGTCGATCCACGGCGGGTCGCGTTGGCCGCGTACACCTCCCTGGGATTGCTGGCCATGGAGTTGGAAGGCCGGGTGTACGGCGGGGGGGTGTTGAAGCTGGAACCCACAGAGTGTGCCGCGATTCCGCTTCCCTTCCCCCCGGTGGAGGCCGAGGATCTGGACAGGGTTGCGCAACGGGTGGACGCGTGCCTGCGGCAAGGCGAGTTTGAAGGGGCCATTGCCCGGGCCGATGAGCTCCTGCTGATCCGGGGACTGGGGATGGCCGAGGAAGAGGTGCTTGTTCTGCGAGACGCGTGGCACCGGTTGGTCGAGCGACGGAAGCGTCGTAGACCTGCGCGGACCCCGAACCCGGCAGAAAGGAGACCGGCCGATGGGGACCCGGCTTGAGGCGCGGCTGCGAGGTGTTCTGGCGAGCATTCCGGCGCCCGGCGCCAACGGCACCCGTGCGGAGAAAAAGAACTACACCGAAGCGTTGAGCAGTCAGGTGACCGAGGCGCTCGCCGACGCATTTCGGGAGGCCGGCCTGCCGGGCGTCAGGGCGCCACGGGGCCGGGACAAGCAGTTCATGGGAGGATACGGGACGAAGGGCGTGGATGCGTACCTGTCGGACGAAAAGCACGGGCTTCTTCTCTCCTCCGGAACAAAGGGGCTCCTTTACGATGTTCCGAAGAATCTGAAGAACCGGTACCGGGACATGGTGATGGAGGCGCTGGAGCTTCACAAGCGGTTCCCGTACGCGGTGTGCGGACATCTCCTGTTCCTGGGAAAATCCGAGGCAGATCGCACCTCGAAGGCCTTCGGGACGGTGCTCGGTGAGGCCGTTGCCCTCCTGCAAGGAATCTCGGGCCGCACCCGACCCGATGAACCCCCCGAGCTTTACGAGGTGGTGGGGGTGACGCTGTTAGACCCAGGGGAGCCGGAGTCTCTCGACCTCTATCCTTCTGGGGTGCCGGAAGCCCTACAAGGGGGCAGGTACGTGGATCGAATGGTTCGCCGTTTTCGGGTGCGCACCCCCTTTTACCGCCCGTAGATCGGGTCCCCCATGGCCAAGACCCGGACCGTGTTCGAGTGCCAGCAGTGCGGGGCCCAGAGCCCCAAGTGGCTGGGCCGGTGCCCCGACTGCGGGGCGTGGGGCAGCCTCGCCGAGGTGCGGCAGGAGGCCGCCCCCGCCAAGGGGGCCTATGCGGGGCTCGCCACCTCGGCCGAGGTGGCGCCGCTCGCCGAGGTGGAGGGAGGGGCGGAGAGCCGGTGGCCCTCGGGCCTGCCCGAGCTCGACCGGGTGCTGGGCGGGGGCATCGTGGCCGGGTCGGCCGTGCTGGTGGGGGGGGACCCGGGCATCGGAAAGTCCACCCTGCTCCTCCAGTTGGTCCAGGCCCAGGCCCGGAGCGGCCGCAAAGCGCTCTACGTCACGGGCGAGGAGTCGGCCCGCCAGATCCGCATGCGGGCCGACCGGCTGGGCGGCCCTCCGCCCGGCCTGTACGTGTTGAGCGAGACCGATCTGGGCCGGGTGCTCGCGGCCGTGGACCGGGTGGGGCCCGAGATCCTGGTGGCCGACAGCGTCCAGACCCTGTACTCCCCCGAGATCGGCAGCGCGCCGGGCACGGTGAGCCAGGTGCGCGAGGTGTCGGGGCGCTTGGCGGTGCTGGCCAAGGGCCGGGGGGTGCCGGTGTTCCTGGTGGGCCACGTGACCAAGGAGGGGGCCCTGGCCGGGCCCCGGCTGCTGGAGCACATGGTGGACACCGTGCTCTACTTCGAGGGCGACCGGGGCCACCCCTACCGGATCCTCCGGGCCGTGAAGAACCGGTTCGGATCCACCAACGAGGTGGGGGTGTTCGAGATGGGCGAGGCCGGGCTCCAAGGCGTGGCCAACCCCTCGGCCCTGTTCCTGGCCGAGCGGCCCAAAGGTGCCGCCGGCTCGGCCGTGGTGCCGTGCCTCGAAGGGACCCGAACGCTTCTTGTGGAGGTTCAGGCCCTGGTGGCCCCGGCAACCTTTGCCGCACCCCAGCGCACCACCTCGGGGGTGGAGCGCAACCGGGTCCAGATCCTGGCGGCCCTGCTGGAGCGGAGGCTGGGCCTGCCGCTGGCCACCCACGACATCTTCGTGAATGTGGCCGGGGGGCTCCGGGTCGCGGAGCCGGCCGTGGACCTGGCCGTGGTGGCCGCCCTGATCAGTGCGTTCCGGGACCGGCCGCTTCCGGCGGACGCGGTGTTCTTCGGCGAGGTGGGGTTGGCCGGCGAGGTGCGGGGCGTGTCGCGGGCCGACGCCCGGCTGGCCGAGGCCCGGGAGCTGGGGTTCGGACGGGCGTTCGTGCCCCTTCCCGCGGCAAGGCATTTGCATGGAACCGGGGGTATCGATCTCATCGGGGTGCCTTCGGTGGCCGATCTCCTCGACCGCCTGGGGTAGCCCGGACGGTCCACGCGGTGCCTCGGCGCCTGGGGACGAACGGCGCTCCCCCGCGGCGAACGAGTCCGCGCCCGATTCCCAGGGGTGCCATGGGTCTTCCTGCCAAGCTGCTGCTCGGGTTCCTCGTCCTGTCCCTGGCGCCGATCGCGGTCATGACGGGCCTGTCCCTCAAACATCTGGTTACCATCCAGGCCACGGCGGTGGACGAGACCCGCGCGCTCCTGATCTCGGCCCAGATCAACCGGATGACCGAGCGGCTCGCCCAGGAGTCCACCCGGCTGGCCAGCGTGTTCCAGCGACTGCGCGACGAGATCCACGTGGTACAGCGGTTCGCCGAGGCGTTCCGAGCCGACCCGGAGGCGTTCCCCTACCGCAACGGCAGCCGGTACCGGATCGCCCCGGACGGCAGCTACGGCAACCCCGACGACGACGGAAACTCCGTGCTGTTCGTGCCCCGGTACCGTCCGGACCTGACGCGCCTCGCCCGGGCCACCGAGGTGTTCGACGTGGTGGCGCGGCCCCTGGTGGAACGGGAGGAACGGATCGTTCTGGCCTGGATCATCCTGAAGGAGGGGCTGACCCGGGCCTATCCCTGGCGGGACTTCGGGGACATGCCCCGGGAGAAGGACTACACGACCTGGCCGTTCTACTACCTGGCCGACCCTTCCCACAACCCGGCCCGGGAGGAGGTGTTCACCGACCTGTACCTGGACCCCCTGAGCGGCGAGTGGATGATCTCGTGCCTGGCGCCGGTCTACGTGGGGGGAGACCACGTGGCCACGGTGGGCATGGATGTGACCGTGGACAACCTGCTCCGGGACATCGCGGCCATCCGGTTGTCTCCGGACTCCAGTTCGGCCCTCCTCTCCGGCAACCGCATCCTGGCCGCGTCCGAGAACTTTCCGTTGGCCGCACTGGGCCTGGATCCGTCCCGTCCGGCCCACGGCCAGGATCTGGGAGAGGCCGGGGAGCCCGAGGTGGCCGCCCTGTTCGCCTCTCTGCCGGGCACGGGCGAGGGGGTGCGGTTCCTGAAAGGCGGAGGGCGGTGGTTCGTGGGGGCTGCAACGGTGGCCCCGCCGGGGTGGCGCATCGCGATCCTGGTGCCCGAGGACGACGTGGTGGGCCCGGCCTACGAGAGCGCCGGCCGGATCCTGAGCGAGACCGACCGGATCCGGTCGAACTTCATCCACATCCTGGTGTTCTCCACCCTCGGGGTGCTGGGGCTGACCTGGCTCGTGGCCGTTCACCAGTCCCGGGGGCTCCGCACCCTGCTCCGGGGCATTCGCCGGATCGGGGAGGGCGACCTCAAATACCGTCTCCCCGAGGGCCCGGGGGACGCGGGTCGGCTGGCCAGCGCCTTGAACTCCATGGCCGAGGGCCTCCAGCAGAAGAAACGGGAGCTGGAGCGGGTGTACGCCGAGGTGGAGCAGGAACGCAAGCTCTCGGCCGTGGGACGGCTGGCCGCGGGGGTGGCCCACGAGGTGAACACCCCGCTGGCCACCATCGCCACCTACGCCCAGCTGCTCCGGCGTCGGCCCGATCTGCCCCCCGAGGTCCAGGACGACCTGAACGTGGTGCTGGGCGAGGTGCGGCGGATCCAGGACAAGGTGGGTGGGTTGCTGGACCTCGCGCGGCTGGAGGGCCCCTGTCGTGTGTCCGCGGACCTCAACCGGCTGGTCCAGGACGTGGTGGGGCTGGCCCGCCACGAGGCCGAGGCCCGGGGGTGCTTGCTGCGGACCCAGCTCGACCCGGCCCTGCCCGCCGTCCGGGTGGACCGCTCCGGCATGAAGCAGGTGCTGTGGAACCTGATCGGGAACGCCCTGGACGCCCAGGGAGCGGGGGGGGCCGTTTGGGTGCGCACCCGAGGGCCGAACGGCCAGGGGCCGCACCGGGTGGTTCTCGAGGTGGAGGACGAGGGGCCCGGCATCCCCGAGCACCTGCTGCCGAAGGTGTTCGAGCCGTTCTTCACCACCAAGGAGGTGGGCCAGGGAACCGGCCTCGGGTTGCCGGTATCGTTTCGGATCGTGAGGAGCCACGGTGGCCGAATGGAGGTGGAGAACCGTCGGCCCCGGGGCTGCGTGTTCCGGGTGGAGATTCCGGTGGAGGAGGACCCATGAGCCCGGGGGAGGCGGCGCGGATCCTTCTGGTGGACGACGACGAGAGGTTGCTCCAGGCCCTGGAGAAGGCGCTGGTGTCCATGGGGTACGAGGTGTGCGCCGAGACCCGGCCGGCCCGGGCCGTGGAGAAGGCGGCGGAGTGGGGGCCGGACGTGGCAGTGGTGGACCTCAGAATGCCCGGCATGGGGGGGCTGGAACTGGGCAAGACCCTGTTGGAGCGCATGCCGGGCCTCCCCGTCGTGGTGCTCACGGGGTACGGCACGATCCGGGGGGCGGTGGAGGCCCTGCGAAAGGGCATGTTCGATTACTTGACCAAGCCCTTCGACCTGGACGAGGTGGACCTGACCCTGCGTCGGGCGGTGGAGCAGGGGCGGCTCCGCCGGCAGAACCGGGGGCTCTCCGAGGCCCTGGCCCGGGCCGGGCCGTGGGGCGGGCTGGTGGGCCGCAGCCGCGCGATGGAGGAGGTGAGGCGCGCGGTGGAGATCGCCGCCTCCACCGACTCCACGGTGCTGGTGACCGGGGAGACCGGCACGGGCAAGGAGTTGGTGGCCCGGGCGCTGCACCGAAGGGGCAGCCGGCGTGACGAGCCGTTCGTGACCGTGGACTGCGCAGGGGTCCATGGTCCGCTTCTGGAGAGCGAGCTGTTCGGCCACACCCGCGGAGCCTTCACCGGGGCTCTTCGGGATCGGCCGGGGTACTTCGAGGTCGCCGCCCGGGGCACCGTGTTCCTCGACGAGATCGGCGAGCTGGAGCTGCCTCTGCAGAAGAAGCTTCTGCGGGTGCTGGAGGCCCGGACCTTCTCCCGGGTGGGGGAGACCCGGGAGCGCCTCAGCCGGGCCCGGGTGGTGGCGGCCACGAACCGGGACCTGGAGGCCGAGGTGGATGCCGGCCGGTTCCGCTCCGATCTGTACTACCGCCTCCGGGTGATCCAGATCCGGATTCCGCCGCTTCGGGAGCGGCCGGAGGACGTGGCTCCCCTGGTGGAGCACCATCTGCCCCGCTTGGCTCGCCGTCTGGGCCGGCGAACCCAGGGGATCACGCCCCAGGCCCTGGCTACGCTCGAGGGATACGCTTGGCCCGGAAACGTCCGTGAGCTCGTGAACCTGCTGGAGCACGCCCTGGTGTTCCACGACCCCCCGGTGCTGGATCTCGGGCATCTGCCGCCGGGCCTCCACCAAGGGAGCGAGGCCCCGGAGGCATCCCCACTCACCTACACCGAGGTGAAGTCCCAGGCCGTGGAGGAGGCCACCCGCCGGTACCTGGTGGGGCTCCTGCAACGGTACCGAGGGAACGTCTCCCGGGTGGCGAAGCACGCCGGCCTGAACCGGCGCCACGTCCACCGCCTCCTCAACTCCCTGGGGCTGGACCTGTCCGCCTACCGCCGGTCGGGATAGGGCCGGCCTCCTGCCCCGCCTCGCCGGGACACGCGCGTCCCGGTGGGGCTCCCCTTACCCCCCCGAGTTGAGACATGCATGTCCCGCCGAACGGGGCCGGTGGGACACGGATGCCCGTGTTCCGGGTACAGGCAAACCTTCGTTTGTCGTCCGATTTGTTCTGTGTTCTGTATAACCCCCTTAAATAAATTGGATATTGTGTCGCTTGCTCGTTTTTGTCGGGATGGGAGCATGAGTGGGCATGCATGTTGAAAAGGCGTTTGCCTCGTGTGGCTCCCCCGCGAGAAAGGAGGATGACGAATGGCGAGACGGACTCTGGCGGTACTCGTGCTGGCGTTGCTGTGGGCAACCGCCAGCCAGGCGATCCTGGTGGACCCCTACGACAACATCCTGGCGCCGGACGGCTACTACGGTCTCCTCTATCTCAACTACTACCAGGCGGACGAGTTCACCGGCCCCGACGGCGACAAGGCGGCGGACATCGACCTGACCGCCACGGTCGCGGTCGTTCGGCCGTTGGCCTACTTCCACGTGGGGCCGGTACCGGCTGCGTTCCAGGTGATCGTGCCGTTCGGGAAGGTGGAGGAGACCGATCTGTTCGACGAGGACTCGTCCGGCCTGGGAGACGTCATCTTCGGCCCGGGGATCTTCCTGTACACCAACCAGAACACGAACACCTACGTGTCCTACTGGTTCTACGTGTTCACCCCCACCGGCGAGTGGGACAAGGATCAGACCATCAATCTGGGCCAGAACCACTGGTATTTCGAGCACCAGCTCGCGTTCAACCAGATCCTCGGCAAGTGGGTGTTCGACATGAACCTGAACTACTACCACCACCTTGAGGAGCCCGACAACGACTGGAAGGCCCCCCCGCGGTTCGAGCTGGAGCTGAGCCTGGCGTACCAGGCAACCGACCGGCTGGTCCTCGGGCTCAACGGCGGCGGGTACTGGGACCTGGACAACGCGGAGATGGACGGCACCGAGGTGGACGACACCAAGGCGAAGCGGATCCAGTTCGGCCCCACCCTCGGGTACCAGATCACCGACCGGTTCGGGGCGAACCTGCGTTGGACCCGGGACCTGTCGGCCGCCAACGACGTGAAGGGCGACGACGTGTGGCTGCGGTTCTCCTACGCGTTCTGAAGGAAAGGAGCAGAGACCCATGAAGGTTCGAATCCCGATGGTGCTGGCCGTGTCGGTGCTCTGCGCCGGGATCGCAGGGGCCGGTTCGTTTTCCCCGGACTCGCTGGTCTGGAAGAAGTGCACCGGCTGCCACGAGCCCGTCGGCGGGGTGATCCCCAGGGTGGAGGAGGTGCGCACCACCCCGGAGGAGTGGGCCGTGGTGGTCGAGCGAATGGCCCGGCTGCACGGCATGTCGCTCTCGGCGGGTGAGATGGAGCAACTGCTCAAGGAGCTGTGCGCCACCCAGATGCTCCGGCCCGACGAGGAGGAAGCGGTCGCCTACCTGCGGCTGTTCAACAACACCCAGCACCAGGAGGCGCCCCGTGACAAGGACGAGGAGCGGCTGTTCGCCACCTGCGTGCGGTGCCACAGCTTCGGAAAGATCGCCTCGTACCGCATGACCCCCAAGAACTGGGCGAAGCTGCGGGACTTCCACCTCTACATGGACCCGGCGATCCTGTTCCAGATGCGCGAGATGCACTGGATCCAGGAGGCGGACGCCGTGCTGGCCTACCTGGCGAAGCGGTTCCCGTACCAAGAGGCGTGGAAGGCCCCGAAGGCGGACCTGTCCGGCGAGTGGGTGGTGTTGGGGTACGAGCCCGGCAAGGGCACGTACCGGGGCACGGCCCGATGGAAGGATGCGGGCGGGGGCGAGGCCTCGGTGACCGGCACCCTGTGGTTTTCCGATGGCACCACCGAGGCGTTTCGGGGCGCGGGCACGGTGTACGGGGGCTACGCCCTGCGCACCCGCACCCGGCACAACGGGTTCGAGACCCGCGGCGCGTTCACCCTCGACGGGGACGTGATCCGGGGGCAGCACCACTTCCCCGCCCCGGACTTCCGCACCTCGGCGAGCACGTGGTACCGCAACGACGGCAAGGCCCGGGTGCTGCGGGTCACCCCCGGGTACCTGCTTCCCGGCGAGGAGACCCGGGTGGTGCTGGAGGGGATGAACCTGCCCGAGGTGTCGGCCGAGGAGGTGTCGTTCGGCGGCTCCGTGGAGGTGCTGGCGGCCCGCAGGCTGGACCCGGGTGTGATCGAGGCGGTCGTGGTGAGCCGTCAGCCGGCCCTGGGCTCGGCCGAGGTGAGGGTGAAGGGCCTGCCGGCCGGTGAGGTGACCCTGGCGCCCCGGGTGGACTACATCGTGGTCACCCCGGCGGTGGGTCGGGCCCGGCTGGACGGCGGGGCCTACTACCCCCCCGAAGGGGTCCAGTTCGAGGCCGTGGCCTATTCCAACGGCCGAGACGTGTGGGACGGGGCCGACGACGTGGCCCTGGGGCCGGTGCCGGCCCGGTTCCGCCTGGAGGAGGAGGTGACCCGGCCCGGCGACGACGACCTGCCCTGGCTGGGCGCCATCGAGCCCGACGGCACCTACATTCCGGTGGGCGACTACCGGCCGATCGCGGCCCGGGAGTACTCGGGCGAAGGGTCCGGCTGGGTGAAGGTTGTGGCCGAGTACGATCGGGGCGGTCGCACCTACCGGGCAGAGGCCCGCCTGGCGGTCACCGTGCCCGACTACATCCGGAGGATCAAGTGAGCGCCACCTACGCCTGGGCGGACCATCGCCTGTTCCGTTGGGACGGCGAACCCGTGCTCTACGGGGTGGAGGACGTGAGCCTGTTCCACCTGGACCGGGAGGCGGACGAGGTCCTGGCCCGGTGGCGGCCGGCCGAGCCCCTGGTGCTGGAGCAAACCCCGCCCCAGGACCGCCCGGTGCTGGAAGCGTTTCGCCGGGCCCGGCTCCTGGTGCCGGCCAGGGCCCGGGTTCGGAGCCCCAGGCCCCGGCCTCCGGCGGCTCCCCCCCTTTCCACCCTGGTGCTGGAGGTGGCCCAGGACTGCAACCTCGCCTGCCGGTACTGCTACGCAGACGGCGGCACCTACCACGGCGCCCCCCGGCTCCTCTCGCCTGCCGTGGCCCGGCGGGCCGCCCGGTACCTGGTGGACCGGTCCGGGCCCCACGGGGAGGTGACCCTGGTCCTGTTCGGTGGGGAGCCCCTCTTGAACCTCCCCGCTGTGCGGGCAGCGGTGGACGAGGCCGAGGCGGCCGCCCGGGCCGCGGGCAAACGGGTCCGGTTCAGCCTGACCACCAACGGCACCCTGGTCACCGAGGAGGTCTGCGAGTTCCTCCACCGGCACCGGGTGAGCGTGTCCGTGAGCCTGGACGGGCCGCCCGAGGTCCACGACGCCAACCGCCCCACCCGGGGGGGCTCGGGGTCGTACCGGGCCGCCCGGCAGGGGTTGGCCCTCCTCCTTCGGTCCCCCCAGGCGCCGGTGGCGGCCCGGGTCACCCTGCCGCCGGCCCAGTGGGACCGCATCCCCGAGGTGTTCGACCACCTGATCGGGCTCGGGGCCCACGAGGTGGGCATCGCGCCCGCAAGCCCGGTCACCCGGGATCTGCTCCCCACGGCCGAGCAGGAGGAGGCCCTGTTCGCGGGGTTCTCTGGGTTGGCGAGCCGGTTTCTGGCGGCGGCGGGGAAGGGGGAGGTCCTTCCCTTCTCGAACCTGCTGGACCTCCTGGCCCGGATCCACCTGGGGGCCTCCCGTTCGGCGCCCTGCGGCGCCGGGCTCGGATACCTGGCCGTGGACACCGAGGGCCGCTTCTTTCTGTGCCATCGGCTGGTCGGAGAGGAGCCGTTCCGGGTGGGGGACCTGGACTCCGGTCCCCGGCCCGGGGCCATCCGGGGGTGCTTGGAGGCCTTGGCCGCGCCCCGGGAGGAGCCGTGCTCCCGGTGCTGGGCCCGGGCCCTGTGCCGGGGCGGCTGCCACTACGAGAACCATCTGCGGGAAACCGTGCTGGGGTTGCCCTTCGGGGGGACCTGCGGGTTCGTGCGCCGGTGGATCGAGCTGGGCATCCGGGTGTACGCCCGGTTGTGCGCCTCGGGTCACGAGGATCTGCTCGGCCGGATCGGGGCCCGGGCCCGCTGCTGAGATTACGCCCACACCGCCCTCCCGGGCGGTCCAGAAAAACCGGAAGGAGCGAGAGATGAGCGACAAAAAGGCGGTCTTGAAAGCCCTCAACGAGAAGGCCCGGGCCATCGAGACGTTGGCCGAGGGGGAGGAGGAGAGCGCGAGGGCGCTGCAGGAAGGCCCTCCCGGCATGCCCGCCGGCTGCACCACGGTGTTCGACACCGGATGGGAGACCAACCCCCGGCCCACATACCCCGTGGGCAACTGCCAGGCCTCGGCCCGGGACTTCCACGGGTGCGCCGGGGACTGCTGGTGGCCGGCCCAGGTGCCGGACGGCCTCACCAACTACCCCGACGTGGACAAGCAGTGCCCCAACGTGGCCCGGGACTGGCGGAAACTCCAATACGATTGACCGGAAGCGGCCAGACCATGCCCGGGGTTCTCACCGGTTCGGACTGCGGAAAGGAGCAGCCATGAGAAGAACTTCCTTGATCGGAGTCGTCACGGCCCTCGCTGTGGGCCTGGTTTCGTTCCAGGCCTCGGCGAAGGATCTCTTCTACTACATCGGCTACGGGGTGATCCAGGTGATCGACGGCGACACCGACGAGATCGTGGCCGACATCCCGGCCGAGGGGTGGCTGCGGGAGTCCGCGCTGTCGCCGGACAAACGCTACCTGTACGTCACCGCCAAACGCCGCCTGATCCACAAGGTGGACCTGAAGGCGAACAAGGTGGTCCAGACCCTCGACATGAGCGGCGGGGGGTGGGACCGGTTCATCTACGGGTTCGACGTGGCCCCGGACGGCAAGACCGCCTACGCGTCCATCCGGGCCCGCACGACCGAAGGAGGAGAGGTGGTCGTGAAGCCGCCCCAGCTCTCCCAACTCGACCTGGCCACGGGCAAGGTGCTGCGGACCCTGGAGCTGCCCTGGGACGCCGCCACCCTGACCACGGTGCGCGACGGCCGCATGGTCTACGTGATCGGGAAGGACCTCTACAAGATCGACGTCTCCGGAGATCAGATGCGCCTGGTGGAGACGTACCCCATGTACGAGAAGCAGATGAACTTCCTGCCCTTCTGGAACTACGCCTGGGAGAACGGTGGGGTGTTCATGGCCAACTACTACACCCCCGAGCTCATGGGGCTCCTGGCGATCGACAAGAAGACCGGAGAGATCCGGGACACGCCGCTCAACGGCATCCCGGTGTTCGCGTACTCGGTGATCTACTCCCCCGACAAGAAGAAGGCCTACGGCGTCATGGACGAGCTCAACGTGATCGACCTGGAGACGAAGACCTACGAGTCGATCACGGTGAACCACGAGGGCACCTGCTACGGGGTCAACGTGTCGAGCGACGGCTCCAAAGTCTACGTGGGCGGCGGCGGATCCACGGTGACGGTGTTCGACGCCCGGACCCTGCGGCCGCTCAAGGTGCTCCAGATGGCCACCGACGGCATGGACATCCGGCGGGTCACGTTCTGAGCCCCTCCCGAGCGCCGGCCCGGGGGGTTCCCGGCCGGCGCGCATCCTCGCTTCGGCGGTGGGGAGGAAGCATGGAGTACGGTTGGCGGCCCAAGGAGCCCGGCCCGATCCCCGAGGACCCCAGGGACCTGTGCCCGGAGGGGTGGAGGGCGGTCCTGCCGTCGGGAGAGATCACGGCGCTCTGCTTCGGCTCGGAGTTCTGCCAGGAGGCCCTTCCCACCCCCGAGGGGGCGCAGCGCTGGGTGGGGTGGGCCGGGGATCTGGGGTTGGAGCCGGTGCTCCTCACCCCCCCCGTGACCTCCCGGGGCCTGGCCCGGCTGGGGGCGCTCCTGGAGGGGCTCTCCGGTCGTTGCCCCGGTCTCCAGGTGGTTTGCAACGATTGGGGAACGCTCCGAGCCGTGGGCGAGAGGTTCCCGCGGTTTCGGGTGCGCGCGGGGCGGCTCCTGAACCGGGGGTTACGGGACCCCCGGCCGGGAGCCCAAACCGGGAGGGAGGCCGGGGACCGGGCCGGGCGCCTGCGCCGGCTGCTCGCCGGCCTGGGGGCCGAGGCCGTGGAGACGGACGTGGACCTGGCCGGTGGATTTCTGGGCGACGGGTCGGAGGGGCTGGAGCGAACGCTCCATCTCCCCTTCTCGTTCGTCGCCAGCGGCCGCAACTGCCTGGTCCGGTTGGCCGAGGGGGGCGAGGCCCCGGACGACTGGACCACGGGGCGCCCCTGCACGACCCCCTGCCGCCGGGGGCCGAAGCGGGTCGTGAGGCAGGACACCCCGGTTCCGCTGTGGCGGGCCGGGAACACCCTGTTCCGTGAGGCCCCCTTGGGGGAGGCGCTTCGCGACCTGGCTCGGGCCGACCGGGTGGTGCTACATGAGGAGCCCCTGCCGTGAGCGCGATTCTCGCCCCGGTCCGGCACCCCGAAGAGGTGGCCCCGCTGCGGGGGGCGGGGGCGACGGAGTTCTACTGCGGGCTCACGCCGTGGTTCTGGTCCCGGGCCGGTGGCGAATGGGTGAACCGACGGAACCCGGAGAGCGCCGGCCTGGAGGACGAGGATGCCCTGCATCGGGTGGTGGAGGAGGCCGGCGGGCTTCCGGTGTACGTGACCCTCAACGCCCCGTGGTACCCGGGAGACGCGGTCGACGGGCTCGCGGCGTTCGGGGCGTGGCTCCTCCAGGAACAGGGGGTGTCGGGGCTCATCGTGTCCGACATGGAGCTCCTCCTGGCCCTTGCGGATCTGGGCCTGGCCCATAGGCTCCACCTGTCCAGCGTGGCCGTGTGCACCAACCCGGAGGCCGTGGGGTTCTTCCGGGACCTGGGGCTCCGGAGGGTCATCCTTCCCCGGCATCTGGCGCTCGACGAGATCGGGGCGGCGCGGGTGCCGGGTGTGGAGCTCGAGGTCTTCCTTCTGAACGACGGCTGCGTGTTCGAGGAGGGGCTGTGCGCCACGACCCACCGGCTCGGCCCGTTTTGCCTGGGGGACGGCCCCGGGACGGAAGGGGTGGGAGCCGAGGCGGTGGACCGGTACGAGTTCTGGAAGTGGACCCGGAACAACTGCGGATGCCGCACGAACCGAGGGATCCCCCTGGGACCCTGCGGTCTGTGCGCCCTGCCGCGGTTTCTGGGGTGGGGCATCGAGAGCCTGAAGGTGGTGGGCCGGGAGGCGTCGCTGCCCCGGAAGAAGGGCTCGGTCCGTCTGGCCGCCCGGGGGATGGAGATCGCCCGGTCCGGCGGGGGGCCGGAGGAGATCCGGGAGGCCGTGATCGGGATGCGGGGGGCGGCCGGGCTGTGCGAGGGGGGGCGCCTGTGTTACTACCCCGAGGTGTGGCGGGGAGAACCCAGGAGGGCGGCGTGTTGAGGGACCTGCGCGAGTTCGCCCGCCACCTGCGGGGCAAGGGGCCTACGCTCTTCCTGCTCCTGGGCCTGGGGTTTGCCGGGGCCGGGGTGTCGCTCTCGAGCCCCCTTCTGGCGAAGGCCTTCGTGGACGCCGTGGCGACCCGGGGGGACTACTCCGTGGTGCCGTGGATCGCCGGTGGGCTGGTCGGCGTGGCCCTGCTGGACCTGGGCCTGGGCGTCGTGATCCGGCTGGTGCATACGCGGCTCTCGGCCGCGCTCCTCACGGAACTGCGGCAACGGCTCCTGGAGCACTGCCTGTGCGCCCGGCTGGACGAGCTGGAGGGGTACCGGCACGGGGACCTCCTCAGCCGGTTCGGCACGGATATCCCCCAGGTCCAAGGGCTCCTGGTGGACGGCGTGCTGGGGGGGCTGCGCAATCTCCTGACGCTCGGGGTGGCGGCGGTGATCCTGGTCCGGATGCACCCGGGCCTTGCCGCGTGGAGTTTCCTGGGGGTGGCCGCGGCGTTGACCGCCGCCGTCTGGTTCCGCAGACCGGTGGAGGCCCACGCCCGGCGAACCCGTCTCGCCATGGTGGATCTCTCCCATTTCCTGGCGGAACGCCTGGCCGCGCTCCGGCCGATTCGGATCCACGGGGCCGTCGGGGAGGAGCTGGGGCGGTTCCTCGGGGTGCAGCGGACCCTGGTTCGGCGGGTGGTGGCCTTTCAGGGGGTGGACGCCGCGGCCGGAGGGGTTCCCGGGCTTCTCCTGACGTGCAGCCTGGCGTGGATCTACTGGATGGGCGGAGGGCTCCTGGAGTCCGGGAGCCTGACCCTGGGCACGTTCGTGGCGTTCGTTCTGTACCAGGGACGCCTGTTCGGGCCGGCCCAGGGCCTGCTGGGACTGGTCCGAGGGCTCCAGGAGGCAAAGGTGAGCGTTTCGAGGGTTGCGGAGCTGCTCCGGCTGGCCCGGGAGCCCACGGCGCCTCCGACGCGCCGGCCCGAACCGGAGAGGCTCGTGCGCTTATCGCGCGTCTCGTTCTCCTACCCGGGAAGAGAGCGGCTCCTCGAGGGGGTCGATCTCGACCTGGGGCCCGGCGAACGGGTGGTACTGATCGGGGCGTCGGGCGCCGGGAAGTCGACCCTGGTGCAGCTCCTCTTCGGGCTTCGGTCTCCCGGGGTGGGCACCGTGCGCCTCGGGGGGGGGGATCCCAGGGCCATGCCCCCGCCCGAGCTGCGCCGGTGGATCGGGTACGCCGGCGCCGAGCCGTTTCTCCTCCACGCAACGGTGGAGGAGAACCTCTGCTACGCCCGGCCCGACGCCACGGAGGCCGAGATGCTGGAGGCGGCCCGGATCGCCTGCGCGCACGGCTTCATCCTTTCGCTTCCCCAGGGCTACCGGACCGTGGTCGGGGGGCGCGGGCTGACCCTGTCGGACGGCCAGCGCCAGCGCCTGGGGTTGGCCCGCCTCGTTCTCCAGGCGCCCCGGGTGTTCGTCCTGGACGAGGCCCTGAGCGGGCTCGATCCGGAAACCGAGCGGCGGGTGTGGGAAAACCTCACGGGGGCCTTCCCCGACCGGTCGTTCCTGGTGATCACCCACCGGCCGGAGCGGCTTTCCGGTGTGGGGAGAGTCCTTCGGCTGGAGCACGCACGCCTTGTCCCGGCATCCATCCCGGACGAACCGAACCTGCGTACCCACTCCCCTTGAGACACGGAGGAAGCCCCATGTCGCGGATTCTTCGCATCGACCTTTCCCAGAAGCGGTTTTCGTTTGAGGACCTGCCCGATGCCTGGCAGGGGCTGGGGGGGCGCGGGCTCACCTCGGCCGTGGTGGCGGAGGAGGTGCCGCCCGACGCCGATCCCCTGGGGCCCGAGAACCGGCTGGTGCTGGCGCCGGGCCTGCTGGCCGGGACGGCGGCGCCCAACAACGGGCGCCTGTCGGTGGGGGCCAAGAGCCCGCTCACCGGAACCATCAAGGAGTCCAACGCCGGCGGGTCGTTCGCCCAGAAGCTCGCCCGTCTCGGCGTGGCCGCGGTTGTGCTCGAGGGGAGCGCCCCGGACCCGGTGACGGTGACGATCCGGGCCGCGGGGGTGGAGCTCGAGCCCGCCGGCGATCTGTGGGGGAAGGGCGCGTACGAAGCTGCCGACGCGCTGGGCGCCCGCTGCCCGGGCTGCGGCATCGCCCTGGTGGGGCCTGCCGGGGAGAGGGGGTGCAAGGCGGCGGCGGTATGCGTGACCACGCCCGACGGGTTCCTGCGCACGGCCGCCCGGGGCGGGTTGGGGGCGGTCATGGGCTCCAAGGGGGTCAAGGCCGTGGTGGTGGACGACGCGGGCGGGCCGGGCGCCTCGGTGGCCGATCCGGACCGGTTCCGGGCGGCCGCAAAGACCCTGTCGGAGGGCATCGCGGCCCACCCCCTCGTGGGCGGGTTCCAGGCCCTGGGCACCTCGATGCTGGTGGGGCTGATCAACGAGCTGGGGGGGCTGCCCACCCGCAACTACTCGGCGGGCCGGTTCGAGGGCGCCCCCCGGATCGCCGGGGAGGCCTTGGCCGAGATCATGGCGGCCCGGCCCAACGCGAGCTCCCGGCACCGGTGCATGGCCGGGTGCCTGATCCACTGCTCCCAGGTGTACACGGCCGAGGGCGGCGAGGTGATCACCTCGGGGTTCGAGTACGAGACCCTTGGGATGGTGGGGAGCAACTGCGCCATCGACGACCCGGACGCCATCGCCCGGATCGACCGGCTGTGCGACGCCCTGGGGCTCGACACCATGGAGGTCGGGGCCGCGGCCGCGGTGGCCATGGAGGCTGGCGCCCTTCCCTGGGGGGACGGGGCGGCCCTGTTGGAGGCCCTCGCCTCGGTGCCCACCGGCGGAAGGCTGGGGCTCCTGCTCGCCGACGGCTCCGTGGCCACGGGCCGGGAGCTCGGCGTGGCCCGGGTGCCCGCGGTCAAGGGCCAGGCCATGGCCGCCTACGACCCCCGGTGTCTCAAGGGAACCGGTGTGACCTACGCCACGAGCCCCATGGGAGCGGACCACACCGCGGGCAACGTGCTGCCGAGCCCGGCCAACCCAGACTACGACCCGGCCAAGCCGGAGGGGCAGTACCAGGTCTCCGAGTTCGTGCAGTGCTACTTCGCGGCCGTGGACACCCTGGGCCTGTGCCTGTTCGCCTCGCTCCCCGTGGTGGAGAGCGAGGAGCTCCAGGCCGCCCTGGCCGAGGCCGTGGCCGCCAAGCTGGGCCACGAGATCCCCGGTGGCTCCCTGATCGGGCTCGGCCGGCGGGTGTGCCTGACCGAGAAGGGGTTCAACCGGCGAGCCGGGTTCGGGCCGAGGCACGACCGGCTGCCCGGCTTCTTCGCCCGGGAGCCGCTGCCGCCCCACGGCCACGTGTGGGACGTGCCGGACGCGGACCTGGACCGGGTGTTTGCGGAGTGAGCCCGGCGGTGCCGGTTCGGCTGCGGGTGGGGGTGGTGGACACCGGCGTGAACCCCTGGCACTCCCACGTGCGGGGGGCCGTGGCCGGGTGCCGGGTGTTCCTGGACCCGCGGGGACGGATCCGGGAGGACGGGGAGTTCTTCGACCCGGTGGGCCACGGCACCGCGGTGGCCGGCGTGCTGCGCCAGGAGCTCCCCGGGGCCGAGATCTACGCCGTGCGCGTGTTCGGGGCCGGGCTCACCACCTACCCCTCCCTGGTGGCCCGGGGGATGCTCCGGGCGGCGGCCGAGGGCTGCGCGGTGATCAACCTGAGCCTGGCCGTGCCCCCGGGCCCTGGGTCCGCCCTGATCGCGGAGGCGTGCGGCCTGGTGCGCCGGGCCGGATGCCGGGTGGTGGCCGCGGGGGACGCCGGCGGTCGGGTCGTTCTGCCCGCCGCCCTGCCCGGGGTGCTGGGGGTGGTGGCGGACGATGCGCTGGCCGACGGCGAGGTGGGGGTTGGGGGCGGGCCCTACCCGTTTCGGGCCCCCGGCCGGCCCCGGGACCTGGCCGGGCTCCCCCGGGGGGCCAACCTGCTGGGGGGATCGTTCGCCTGCGCCCGGGTCGCGGCCCGGGCGGCCCGGGACCCGGCATGGGCCGAAAAGGCCCTTGACCGGACCGGCCGATCTGAGTATAAAGACCGCCTCACGGGCGATTAGCTCAGCGGGAGAGCACTGGCCTCACATGCCAGGGGTCGCAGGTTCAATCCCTGCATCGCCCACCATGCCTTGGCAAGGGACTCGGAAGCGTTTCCGGGTCCCTTTTCTTTTGAAGGCGGTCATCGGTCATCAGTCGTCGGTCGTCGGTGTGGGGCGTCACCAGGCCAGCTACTACCAAGTTGCGTTCAAAGCCATCAGACCCCTGAACCGGCGGGGCCTGGTGGAGCGCCGGGCGTGGCTCCTACGGTCGCTGCACCCGGCACTCAGCCGATGTTTGCCTCGCAACAATCCCGAAAATGCCTTGCCAAAGTTCGTTCTTCCAGCGCCAAGGAGCATAGGGCTGAGTGCCGGGTGCGGCGTAAGTCGGATGCTGCACTCACGCACGGCCGGAACCAGGCCCCTTTGCCCCGGCCCCCCGGATGGATCTTGGTTTGAACGCAACTTGGTATAACGCCGCGCGGGGCGGCGTTGTTCCTCCTCACCCCCTGCCGCGCACCAGCCGCCGGCCGAACCGCAGGCTCTTGGGCAGCCACTGCTCAAGGACCTCGCGCCGTTCCTCTGCGGTGAGAAGCCCCCCGCCGGGCCGCTGCCGGACCCTCTGGGTCACGCTGTACAGGCTCACGGCCACGGCCACCGACACGTTGAAGCTCTGCACGAACCCGTACATGGGGATCGTGTAGGCCCCGTCGCACCAGGCCCGGGCCGCCGGGCTGACCCCATCCCTCTCGTTTCCGAACACCAGGGCCACCGGCGCGTCCACCGGGATCTCCTCGAGGGCCACGGCTCCCGGGTCGAGCATGGCCGCGAAGAGCCGGAACCCCCGGGCCTTCAGGTCCCGGCCGCACTCCTCGAACCGATCGTGGCGGTGGATCGAGAGCCACTTGTGCGCTCCCAGGGTGATGCGCCGGCTGGGTACGGTGTTCTCCCGGGTGTCCACCACGTGGAGGTGCTGCACGCCCAGGCCCTCACAGGTGCGCATCACGGCGCTCAGGTTGTGGGGGTGGTGGAGGTTCTCGATCACCACCCGCACGGCGCCAAGTCGGTGGTTGAGGGCTCGCTCCATCTTGGCCCACCGCTCGGGCCGCAGGGCCTGCCGGATGATGTCCAAGGGGTCGTCTGCCACGTCTTCGTCTCCGTGGTTCGGTTCGGACGGGCGGCCGAGAATAGCAGACCGACGTGGGCCGTGCACCCAGGACATCCGTCCCTGGCCGAGCCCCCGAGCTTGTGTTAGTTATGAAATATCCCATGCTCCCTGCCTCGGCGTTTGCCCAGGGTCCACAGGTTGTTCGACCGGCGACCAACGACCGAAGTTGTTCGGAAGGTGTGCCATGGGGCCCGAAAAAGATCTGATCTGTCCCCCGGCCTGCGAGATCGTGCGGGAGGACCGCGCGGAGATCCAGGAGGAGTACGCCCGGAGGCTCAAGAAGGTGGGCCCCGACTACGGGGCCCGTCCGCTGGAGGAGCTCCGGCAGACCACGGGCCAGGCGGTGGCCTCCTATCTGGCGGTCCTGTGCGCCGGGGACTGGGGCCCGATGGAGAGCTTCGTGCGGGAGATCGCGGAGCGCCGGTTCGCGCTTCGGTTCCCCATGTCGGAGGTGCAGCGGGCCTTTGCCCTGTTCCGGGAGTTGTGTCACTCGCGGCTCACCGATCGCCTGGAGGGGGCAGAGCTCAATCGGGCTCTGGACCGGCTGGACCGGGTGGTGGACGAGGCGATTCACCGGTTCAGCGACACCTACCAGGAACTCCATCTCGACGAGATTCGGCGGAAAACGGAGGAGCTCGCAGAGGCCCACCGCCAGCTCCAGGCCCAGTACCGGGAGGTGGCCGAGGCGGCCCGGATCAAGAGCCAGTTCTTCGCCAACATGAGCCACGAGCTCCGCAGCCCCCTCAACTCGGTGATCGGGTACACTGAGCTCCTCCTGGACGGCATCGACGGCCCCCTGACCCGGGAGCAGCGGCAGGATCTGCAGAAGATCCTCGCCGGCGCCCGGTATCTCCTCAAGCTCATCAACAACATCCTCGATATGACCCGGATCGAGGCCGGCCGCATGGAGACCGACATCCAGCCGTTCGACCTGGGCCGAGTCCTCCAGGAGGCCTCCGACACGGTGGCGCCCCTGGCCTATCGGAAGAACCTGAAGATCCTCGTGGACGTGCCCCCCGATCTGGGCATGGTGCGGTCCGACCCGGGCAAGGTGAAACAGGTGGCGATCAACCTGCTGGCCAACGCCGTCAAGTTCACCGAGAAGGGCCGGGTGGTGTGCCGGGCCCGGCGGGAGGACGGCGGGGTGCGGGTCGAGGTGGAGGACACCGGCTCGGGCATCGCCCCGGAGGAGCAGGAGCGGATCTTCACCAAGTTCTACCAGGTGAACGCGGCCCACGGCCGCGAGCACCGGGGCACCGGCCTGGGGCTGCCCCTGAGCCGGATGTTGGTGGAGCTCCTGGGCGGCCGGATGGGGTTGGAGAGCGAGGTGGGGCGGGGCAGCCGGTTCTGGTTCTGGATCCCCGACGCCGGGGCGGACGGCGAGACGGCCGCCCGGCGTCGCCGCCCGCTGGTGCTGGTGGTGGAGGACGATCCCGCGGCCCAGGAGCTGCTGAAGAGGTTCCTGGAGACCGGGGAGTACGACGTGATCACCGCCTCGGACGGGGCCGAGGGAATGGACCTGGCGAGGCTCCGCCGGCCCGACGTGATCACCCTGGACCTGCTCATGCCCCGGGTGGACGGGTGGCAGCTGCTGCGCCGCCTCAAGGCCGACCCCGACACCCGGCCGATCCCCGTGGTGGTGGTGACCTGCGTGGATCGCCAGGATCAGGCGGTGCGGGACGGCGCGGCCGCCCACCTGGCCAAGCCCGTGGACCGGGCCGAGCTGCTCCGGGCCGTGGGCCGGGCGCTGGAGCCCCAAAGGGGGTAGCCATGGGAACTCGGCGGTTCGGTCCGGGGGAGATCGCGGCCGTGCGCGGGGCGGTTCCGCTGGCCCAGGAGCTGACCGGTCAGCACTACGGGCTGCCCGACGACTGGTTCCGGCGCACCAGCCACGAGATCTGCACGGGCAGGGACCTGCGGCCGTTCGAGGTGCTGGGCCCGGGGGTGCTGGCCCACATTCGCAGGGTCCATCGCGTGGAGGGCGCTCCCTGGAGGCCCTGCCGGAGGCTGTGCCCCCACTACCGGATCTGCCTCCAGGACCACAACCTCCTGGCCCGGCTTCACGAGGAGCGTTGGATCCGCCTGGCGGACCTCCTCGTGACCGTGCTCATCCACGAGTACGTTCACCTCGTGCGGTTCTGCCGGTACGAGTGCCCCTACCGGCCCCTTCGTGAGGACGCGTCGCGGCACGAGGAGGACGAGGTGAACCGGGTCACGCGCAGGATCCTCCGAGCCGGCCCGGCCTCCCTCCGGGAGGCCGGCGAGCGGCTGCTGCCGGGGGGGTAGTGTTCCGTTTCGCAAAAACGTATACGGATTACCTCGGTGGGGCTGGGGGCTCCGACGAAGCGCGACGGCCGAGCAGCCGGGCCGCCCGGCGCCAGGGGAGCGGCCGCGGCGCGTGCCCTCACGCGCCGCAGCGGACCGCGCCGAGGCGGCCCCTGCGAGGCCGTTCAGCGAAGGAGGGGCCCCCAGCCCCACCCCCTGGGAAAACCACGAGAATTCGGAAACCCTACAGTAGGGGCAAGAGGGTGAAGGGGCCTACCAGGGCTGGATCTCGGCGTGGATCCGCCGGAACTCCTCGTGGATGTCCCGGAAGATGCGCAGAAGCTCGGGGTCGAAGTGCTGCCGGGGGCGGGTGCGGTGGTCCCCCACCGTGAACACCTCCAGGGCCTGCTCGTGGGAGAGGGCGGGCTTGTAGGGCCGGGGCGAGCGAAGGGCGTCGTACACGTCCACGATCTTCACCAGCCGGGCCTCCCGGGGGATCGCCTCGCCCCGGAGCCCGCGGGGGTAGCCCGAGCCGTCCCAGTTCTCGTGGTGGGCCCCGGCGATCCGGCGGGCCATGGCGAGCCGGGGCGAGCTTCCGATGATCTTCTCGCCCTGGAGGGTGTGCTCCTGCATCAGGGCGAGCTCCGCCGGCGTGAGCGGGCCGGGTTTGCGCAGCAGCTCCCGGGGCGTGTGGATCTTGCCCACGTCGTGGAGCTGGGACGAGTAGGCCAGCACCCGGGCCTCGCCCTCGGGGTAGCCGGCGGCCCGGGCCAGGACCTCGCAGTACCGGCTCACCCGGACGATGTGGTCGCCGGTGACCTCGTCGTTGACCTCGCTGGCCCTCGCCAGGGCCCCGATCAGGTACACGAACGCTTCCTCCACCTGGGCCACCCGGGAGCCCAGGGTCCACACGGTGCCCAGGGTCACGGCCAGGGCGGCCAGCACCTGGGCCTCGTACCGGGTGGCCCGGTCGGGATAGTTGAAGGCGATGATGGCCCCCGGCCGGTCGCCGGCCACCCGGTAGCTCACGTAGTTGCGGATCGGCTCGCCCACCGCCCGACGCACCTCGGGGTGGAACCGGGCCTGATACGCCTCCAGATCCGCCCCCTCGTCCCGGTAGTTCGACACGGTCACGTCCCCCGCGTCCACCGAGAACGCGTGGGTCTCGTCGGCCGTGAGGCGGATCGGGGGCCCCACCGGACGAAAGCCCTGGGGGCTCGCCCGGTAGAGGATCCCCTCGAACCCGGCCTGCCGGGCGTGCACCAGGAACACGTGGGAGGGCGATCGGGTCCGCCCCTGGGGCTCGCCGAGGGTCATCTCGTCGAGGGCCCTCAGCACCAGCGAGTCCAGGTCCGGCAGTCGGGGGCACTCGCAGCACAGGTCCTCCAGGGCCTGGTCCGTGATCCGGAGCACGTCCAGGGTCTGCCGGAACGCCTGGTGGCACAAGTCCCTTCCCCGCCGGGGGGGCAGGTGCACGAGACGGGCGCGGTGGGGCATGGGCGAGGTCCTCCCAGGGGCTAGGGTTGCTCCGCGGGCCTTGACCCGAGGGCGGCGCCAACCCATCCTAGCCTTCTTCCCCGGGAGTGCAACCGATGCGGATCCTGCTCCACACCTGCTGCGGCCCCTGCGCCATCGTGCCCCTCCGGCGGTTGCGCGCCGAGGGGACCGAGGTCATGGGGGTGTACACGAACCCCAACATCCAGCCCTACACCGAGTGGGCCCGGCGCCGGGAGGCGTTGGAGACCCTGGCGGCGGCCGAGGAGCTTCGGCTCCTACCCCCCGGGGACTACGATGTCGTGGCGTGGCTCAGGCAGGTGGTGTTCCGGGAGGCCGAGCGCTGCCGCATCTGCTACCACCTGCGGCTCCGGCACACGGCACATCTCGCGAAGCGCGGGCGGTTCGACGGGTTTTCGACCACGCTCCTCTACAGCAAGTTCCAGAAGCACGACCTGATCGCCGAGGTGGCCGGGGCCGTCGCGAGCGAAACCGGGGTGCGGTTCGTGTACCGGGACTGGCGCGAGGGTTGGTCCGAGGGGGTGGAGGCGTCGAAGGCCATGGGGCTGTACCGCCAGTCCTACTGCGGGTGCGTGTACAGCGAGCAGGACCGCTACCGGCCCCGCCGTCGAGGAGGAGAGCCATGACCGACCTGGCGAAGCTGCTCATCGGGCTGGGGGCGCTGTTGATCCTGGCGGGCGCGCTGCTCCTGGTCGTCGGCAAGGTGCCCTGGCTGGGGCGCCTTCCCGGCGACATCGTGGTGGAGCGGCCCGGGTTCCGGTTCTACTTTCCGCTGGGTACCTCGATCCTCCTGTCGGTGGTCCTGAGCCTGGTGCTGTGGCTTCTGGGCCGCCGGTGAGGGCCTTGACACCTTCGGCGGGATGGTTATTCAAGAAATCGCCGAGGGGGGGCGAGGAAGACCATCCCAGGAACGAGGAGGTGCAGCCATGCGTGGGACGAGCCTGATTCCGAGGGAAGAGGTGTTCGAACCCATCCGCGCGCTCACCCGGGAGGTGGACCGCATGTTCCACGACGTCCTGGGAGACTGGACGGAGCGGATGCCTGCCCGGTTCCGGTTCGACTGGGGTGAGTGGCAGTTCTCGCCCCGGATCGACGTGATGGACCGGGGCAACGCCTACGAGCTTCGGGCCGAGGTGCCCGGGTTCCGGCGCGAGGACCTCCAGGTGGACGTCACCGAGAACGCGGTCACCCTGAAGGGCGAGCGCAAGGAGGAGCAGCTGCAGGAGGGCGAGAGCTTCCTGTACCGCGAGACCCGGGCCGGCACGTTCGAGCGGGTCATCCGTCTGCCGGAGGAGATCCGGGTGGACGGGGTGACCGCCAAGCTCAAGGACGGCGTGCTGACCATGACCCTGCCGAAGGTGCACGAGGAGCAGCGGCGCAAGGTGGAGGTGATCACCGAGTAAGCCGGCCGCGGTGCTCGCGGGAAAAGGGGACCTTCGCAGGTCCCCCGTCGCCCCGGATGGGTGGGGCGACCCGAGGGTGAATACGAAAAAACGGGGTTCCCGAAGCGGGAACCCCGTTTTTGGTCGATGGGGTCGGCCGTTACACGGCGCGGACGTTCGCGGCCTGGGGGCCCTTGGGGCCCTGGGCCACGTCGAACTCGACCTCCTGGCCCTCGGTCAGGGTCTTGAACCCCTGGCCCTGGATGGCGCTGAAATGCACGAACACATCCGGGCCGCCGCCGGCCTGGGAGATGAATCCGTACCCCTTCTGGTCGTTGAACCACTTCACGGTTCCCTTTGCCATGGTGCTACTCCTTCGTTTGGTATGGGCGTTCGGCCCAGGGTAATGCACATGCGACGGGTCGAAGCGCCCGGGCAGGAACCGTTCCGGTCCGGGATCGAGCTGGATCCATCGATGTGACACGGTGCGTGTGCGCGGTCGGGACGAAAAAGCGGGAGCGGCCACCTCGTTGGCCGCTCCCGCTTCCGAAAGTCCGCCACTCGGTAAAGCTCGCCGCCGTCGCGACGTGGTGCCACCCTACCCCCCGCCGAACGGGGTGTCAAGGGAAAAACTCAGTTTCGGTCTCCGGTCGTCGGTCTCCGGTCTGCGGTCTTCGGTCGTCGGTCTGCGGTCTCCGGTCGGGCCCTCGGTCCGCGCGGGCGCTCCACCAGACCCCCACCCCGTATTCCTCAAGGGAAAGGGAGGACGGGCCCGGCAACACTTTCGTTGGAATTAGTATCACACCACCGAGAGGAGGAACGTCAGGGTCGGCAGGCTCAGCAGGGTGGACAGGAACACCGTGGTGGTGGCCAGGGTCGGCTCCACCTCGTACTCCATGGCGATGATCGACACCAGCACCGCCGCGGGCATGCCCGCCTGCAGGATGCCGGCCGCCTGCTCCACCGCGCCCAGGCCGAAGGGGGCGGCCAGCGCCGCGGCCAGGGCCGGGGCGGCCAGCAGCCGGAAGGCCGACGAGATCCAGGCGTCGGCCGAGGGCTTCAGGTTCCGGGCGCCGGCCAGCTGCATGCCCAGGGCGAACAGCATCGTGGGGATCATGGCGTCGGCCAGCAGGGCGGTGGTGCGGGCGAGCCACAGGGGCGGGATCAGCCCCCCGGCCGACACGGCCAGGGCGGGGGGCACGGCCCACAGGGCCGGGGTCTTGAGCACCGAGGCGAGGGCCGTCATGCCCCCGCCCTTGGCCCAGCCGGCCGCGGCCACGCACACCACGAACGCCGCGGTCATGATGGCGATGAAGTAGATCGTGGCCGGGGCCAGGGCCTCCTCGCCCAGGCGGAACCGGATCAGGGCCAGGCCGAAGTTCCCCACGTTCCCGAACACGGCCACCATCACGTACACGGCGGTGACTTCCCGGCTGCGCCGGAGGACCCGGGCCAGGGCGAACCCGCAGGCGGCGAACGCCAGGTGGGCCACCACGATGTACCCGGTCATCCGCACCACCGCGGCCAGCTCCACCCGGGAGGTGCTGATCACGTGGAACGCGAACGCCGGCACGAACACGTAGTAGGCCGTTCTCGCCAACGTCCGGCCGTCCAGGCCGAGCCTCGGCCCCACGGCGTAGCCCAGCCCCACGATGGCGAACACCGGCAGGACCACATCGAGGAATACGCCGAGGACGTGGGCGAGCACGACCCGGTACCCGTCACCCGCGGGAGCGGCGGCGTTCTTCGGGGAGCTCCTTCGAGATGGCCACGTAGTGGGTGGTGATGAGCCGCACCACCTCGTCCGGGTCGTCCGTGAGGTCGAACAGGTTCAGGTCCTCGGGCTCGATGCAGCCGAGGGCCGCCACGCGGCCCCGCATCCAGTCCACCAGGCCCTGCCAGTAGTCCTTGCCGAACAGGATCACCGGGAAACGACGGATCTTCCGGGTCTGGATCAGGGTGAGCGCCTCGAACAGCTCGTCGAAGGTGCCGTACCCGCCCGGGCAGATCACGAACGCCACCGAGTACTTCACGAACATGAGCTTGCGCACGAAGAAGTAGCGGAACGTGAGCCCCAGGTCCTGGTAGCCGTTGGGCTTCTGCTCGTGGGGCAGGTGGATGTTGAGCCCCACGGACAGGCCGTCGCCTTCATAGGCCCCCCGGTTCGCGGCCTCCATGATCCCGGGCCCCCCGCCCGTGATCACCGCGAACCCGGCGTCGGACAGCCTGCGGCAGAACGTCTGGGTCGCCTCGTAGTAGGGGGAGTCGGGCGGGATGCGCGACCCGCCGAACACGCTCACGGCCGGCCCCAGGTCGTTGAGGGTCTCGATCCCGTCGATCAGCTCCGCCTGGATCCGGAAGATGCGCCAGGTCTCCGAGGTGCGAAGGTCTTCCATGGCAGGGTCCTCTTTGTAACTTCGGTCGTTGGTCGTCGGTCGTCGGTCGGGGGCCTTCGGTCCGCTGGGCGGCTAGTGGCATGGAACTCAGGAAAACATATCCCTGCGAAGGAGGGGCCCCAGCCCCACCCCCTGGGAAAACAACGAGATCTAATCTCTAGCCCGCAGGGGCCTGGAGGGGCTTCTCTCTACCGATGGGGGTCAGAACGCGGAGAGCTCCACCCCCACCAGCCCCAGGGCGCGCACCACGCTGCCGAACTCGTCCCGGTTTCCGCCCGAGCCGCAGGCGGCGAACGAGAACAGGCGCCACCGGTCCGACAGGTTCCACTCGAAGTATCCCGTGGCCAGGCCGCTTCGGTCGTCCAGGTTCTGGGTCCATCGCACCAGCACCGTGAACCGGTCGGCGATCTCCGACTGGAGGTACTGGCCGAACAGGTAGTGGCGCCGCAGGAGCCGCAGGCGGGTGGGCACCCCGCCGGGGTCCGGCGTCAACAGGCCCTGGGCCACCAGCTCGGCCGCGCCGTGGGCCAGGTCGAAGAACCGGCGGGCGTCCCCGGCGCGGTAGCCCTCGCCGTTGAACACGTACTCCAGGCTCAGGGTAGGGCCGGCTTCCAGGGTGTACGATGCCCCCACGAGCGTGAACGGAAGGAGCGCGGGGTCGTCGCTGCGCACGTCGTCCAGGGCCAGGCCCAGGGGAGGGGGTCCGTCCGTGGGGTAGAGGGCCTTGGTCCCCTTCTGGACGCTGGCCTCGGCGTAGAGGAGCAGGGCGTCCGAGGCCGTCCACCGGCCGAAGGCCCGGAACGAGGTCTTGTCGTCCGGTCCCCCGTGCACCACCAGCCCGCCGTTGGCCTCGTAGCCGACGTACTCCACCTTGAGGGCGTGGGACGGGTGCCAGTCCCGCCCCTGCAGGTCGCCCTCGCCCCGGCCGGTATTGGTGATCCACGACACGGTCCACTCGTAGCTCGGCAGCCACACCACCCGCAGAAAGTCCATGCCCGAGATCTCCCTCACCGGGTTCTCGCGGCCGTTCTCGGCGAAGAACGGGTTCGAGGGGTTCACGAGCTGGCCGGGGCCCCACTGCAGGTTCTCGCGGCCGAACGACACGAACAGGGTGTCGTGGAACCTCCACCGCGCGGCTCCCTCCAGCAGCACGGTCTCCTCGTCCCGCTCGGTGTCGCCGGCCCGGGGCCCGTCCTGCCAGTGGTCCCGGGTGAGCCGGAGCCGGGGCTTGGCCGTGAGGAGCAGTCGGCCCACCTGGAGGGAGGCGTCGAACCGGACCTCCCCCTCCGAGGTCTGGCGGGGCAGGGAGAGGACCCGGTTGTCCGGGTCCAGGCTTCCGAGGGTGGGCACCTGGTAGCGGTGGGAGCCCAGCAGCCGCAGGGAAAGCGTGGTGCCGTCCCAAAGGGACCGCAGCCATCCGGGCTCCTCCCCGGCCTCCGGCTCCTCGGCGGCGGGCTCGCGGGCGATCATCAGCACCCACCCCTCCCGATCCCGGGCCTTGGCCGAGACCCACGCGTCGTCGGGCAGCTCGACCCCGCGGTCCAGGGGCTGGGCGTCGCCGAGGAGCAGGCCGTAGGCGTCCCGCCGGGTTCCCCGAAACCGCACCTCGAGCCCGTCGGCCGCGGTCAGCGTGACCCGAAACCCCGTCCGGTCGACCCCGGCCTCCACCCGCACCGCCCAGGGGTTGGCCCGGGCCAGGTCCAGCCGCAGGGGCCCCTCGGCCGGGGCGGTGGGTGCGGCCAGGGCCTCGATCACCCGCGTGGGCAGCCGCAGCTCCAGCTCCCCGGCCCGCGCCGCAGGGGCCGCGGACAGGGCCAGGACCGCCGCCGCAACCAGGGCGCGACCCAGCACCGGCCGCCTCACCGCACCAGCAGGTTCAGGTTGAAGGTGGCGTCCGGCAGCCGTTTCACGGTGATCTTCGAGTACTCCAGGGTGGTGACCTCCTGGGGCCGGATGGCGTCGCGGATCACCATGCGGCTGACGAACGGGATCTCCTCGCCCCGGTACCGGACGCGGTTCCTGTACTCGAACTCCGCGGTCTTGAACAGCTTCCCGCTCACCGTGTAGAACTCGGCCCGGACGCCAACCAGGCGGGACTTGCTCACCCAGTACTTGATCCGGTCGTAGGTCACCTTCTTGTTGCGGGCCCTGAGATCGAGCACGTAGCAGTCCTCCCCGTTCACGGCCTCCTCGCCCACGATCACCCCATCGTAGTCCCCCGAGTAGTTGGTGCTGGCGATGTCGCCGTTGGCCGCCTGGCCCATGAGCTTCTGGCGGGGGCTGATGGGCACGGGTTTGGACACCCCCGGCTTGATGAACCACATGTTCCGGCCCACCATCAGGAGCTTCTGGCCCTTGACCCGGGGCGGGGCCGTGAACGTGGCCAACACGTCCTCGTTGCGGGCCTTCACCTCCAGGGTCTGCTTCCGGGTCCGACCCCGCTCCACCGAGGTCATCTTCACGGTCCACACCATGCCCGGCAGCTTGCCCCGGGCCCGGTCGGCCCTCTCCAGCACCTGGCGGGGCGACAGGGCCGCGCCGGCCGCGGCGGCCGCGAACACCAGGGCCGCCGCGGCGGCCCACACAGCGGGTCTTCGATTCATGGCGGTACCCCCTTTACTCGGTTCGGTTCTCCTCCCCCACGATCCGGCCGTCTTCGAGGCGGATCAGGCGCTTGACCTGGTCGAGCAGCCGGGGGTCGTGGGTGGAGAAGATGAAGGTGGTCCCTTGCTCGTCGTTGAGTTGGCGCATCAGTTCGATGATCCGGTGGCTGGTCTCCGAGTCCAGGTTGGCCGTGGGCTCGTCCGCGATCACGATCTGCGGATCGGTCACCAGGGCCCGGGCGATGGCGACCCTCTGGCGCTGACCCCCGCTCATCTTGTCGGGCCGGTGATGCACGAACTGTTGGAGCTCCACCTGCTCGAGCCGGTGGAGGGCCTTCTCCTTCACCCGCTTGGCGGGCTCCCCCCGGATCTGCAGGGGGAGCATCACGTTCTCCAGGGCCGAGAGCACCGGCACCAGGTTGAAGTTCTGGAAGATGAACCCGATGTGCCGGTTGCGCAGATCGGCCTTCTCGTTCTCGGACAGGCCGGCGACGTCCGCGCCGCCCACCTTCACCGTGCCGGCCGTGGGCTCGTCGATCACCCCGATCAGGTTGAGCAGACTGGTCTTGCCGCTGCCCGAGGGGCCCCACACGGCCACGAACTCGCCGGTGTCCACCGACAGGTCCACCCCCCGCAGGGCGTGGACCCGGGTCTCGCCGAGCCGGTACACCTTCTCGACCGCGGTCAGTTCCACCAGTGCCACAGGCGTCTCTCCGTTGTGAGTTCGGTCGCCGGTCCTCGGTCTACGGTCGTCGCTCGGGGACCTTCGGCCGCCCTCCCGCCCGTTTCGGCACGAACGCCCCCGGGCTCAAGGCCCGGGCGACCACTCCTCGCCGGGGGGCAAGGGCTCGAAGAAGGCGGCCGCCGCCTCGTCGGAGACCCGCTCGAGGTCCGGCGGGTCCCACCGGGGCCGGCCGTCCCGGTCCTCGAGCACGGCCCGCACGCCCTCGCAGAAGTCGCGGGCCGCCAGGAACCGGCACACCAGACGGTACTCCATGGCCAGGCACGATGCCAGGTCCAGGCTTCGGCCTCGCCGCAGGGCCTCCCACGTCACCTTCAGGCCGGTGGGGGACTTGCGCAGAAGGTCCTCCCGGGTGCGGCGGGCCCAATCCGAGCCCTCCCGGGCCATGAGCGCAAGCTCTTCCAGCACCTCGTCCAACCGCCGCTGCCCGAAGGCGCGTTCGATCTCGGCGCGGCGATCCCACAGGGGCGCCGGGCCGGCCGGGCCGGAGAGGCCCTCCAGTGCTTGGCCCACCTCGGCCCGCGTCCCCGCGTGGGCGAGCGCCTCTCGAAGTCTCGGCAGCCGGTCGCGGGGAACGAAGTGGGTGGCGAGCCCCAAGGCCAGGGCATCGCCCGGCCCCACGGCCGCCCCGGTCAGCCCCAGGAACGGGCCGAAGGCGGCGGGGAGGCGGGGGAGGAGGTACGAGGCGCCCACGTCCGGGAAGAACCCGATCCCGGTCTCGGGCATGGCGATCCGGGTGGCCTCGGTGGCGACCCGGTGGAAGCCGTGGACCGAGATCCCCACCCCCCCGCCCATGGTGACGCCGTCCATCAGGGCCAGGTAGGGCTTGGGAAAACGGTGGATGGCCAGGTTCAGCCGGTACTCCTCCAGGAAGAACGCCCGGGTCTCGGGGGCGAGCCCCGCTTCCCGGAGCCGGCACACCGCGCGCACGTCGCCCCCGGCGCAGAAGGCCCGCCCGCCCTCCCCCTCGGTCACGACCAGCCCCACGGCAGGGTCCGCCTCCCAGCCCCGGAGCGCGGCCGTCATCGCCCGGACCATGGGCAGGGTCAGGGCGTTGAGCCGGTCGGGGCGGCTCAACGTGAGCCACCCGGCCCGCCCCCGGCGTTCGGCCCGAAGATGCTCGGCGGTCATGGGAGTTTGGGGCCTTCGGCCCGCTTGCAGGCTGGACGGCCCAGAACCTCTCTTGTGTCCTGACGGTTGCTAGTGGCGCTCGTCATCGGTGGGTGGTTTGGGGCCTGCGGCCCGCTGGGCAGCTAGGCGGCCGGGCGGCTCTCGAACCGCGCCAAAGCCGAGAGGCCTGCCGAAGCCTCCCAGCCCAAAGACTGGGCAGTATAACGCAAGCCGCGGAAACGAACAGGGACGTGCCCGTTGCGTGGGCCGCGGCCCGGCGGGTATGCTCGGGTCATGAACCGATCCGACGGCGTACGGCTTCTGCTGCTCGACTGCGACGGGGTCCTGATCCGGTCCGAACGGGCGAACCTGGCCTATTACAACCACCTGTTCCGGGCGTTCGGCCTGCCCGAGGTGGCCGAGGACGACCCGGAGGCCCTGGCGCGGCTCCACACCCTGTCGACCCCCCAGGTGATCGAGGCGTTCTTCCCGCCCGAGGTGCGCGACGAGGCCCGGGCCTTTGCCGAGGGGCTCGACTACCGCCGGTTCCTTCCCCTGCTGGAGCCCGAGCCGGGGTGGCGCGAGGTGCTGGCGCGCCGCCGCGGGTTCCAGCGGGTCGCCGTGGCCACCAACCGGGGGCGCAGCGCCCACGAGGTGCTCGCGAGCGTGGGGCTGCTGGACCTGGTCGACCGGGTGGTCACGGTGCGCGACGTGGCCCGGCCCAAGCCCCACCCGGATCTGCTCCTGCGGGCCCTGGACCTGTTCGAATGCTCCGCCCCGGAGGCCCTGTACGTGGGCGACTCGGAGCTCGACCGGCGCGCGGCCCGGGCCGCCGGGGTGGCGTTCCTGGGATTTCGCACCCCGTTTCCGCCTTCCGCGGGATCGGCCGGCGAGGTGGCGGCCTTCCTTGCCAACCACGGAACCCCTGGTACCCTTCCCGGCGGTGTGTCCCCATCCCTTGTCCGGTGAAGGAGGCGGAGATGAGCCAGAAGGACATGTTCCACACGTCCGACAACGTACTCAAGCGGGGTTGCCAAGTGTCCGAAGAGGACATTGAGCTGTGTCCTTGTGGATCGAAAAAGTCCTTTAGCAAATGTCACGGTGCCCCCTGTGAGTGCGGATCGGGTAAACCCAAATTCAAGTGCTGTCACACCGACGATTTCTGAGGGCCCGGACACGGGGGGCGTGAGCCCCCCGTCCTCCCCCGGGGCCCAGGCATCCCCCATGCCCAAACGCGTGCTGGTGGTGGAGGACAGCGAGTTTCTGGGGCGCCTGGTGGCGGACCGGCTCGCTGCCCGGGGATACGAGTGCACCCTGGCCGCCGACGGGCTGGAGGGGCTTCGGCGGTTCACCGACGAGCTGCCGGACGCCGTCGTCCTCGACCTGAACCTGCCCCGGCTCCACGGCCTGGACGTCCTGCGGCAGATCAAGCGGATCCGCCCCGAGACCGTGGTGGTCGTGCTCACCGGCCACGGATCGGAGCGCACGGCCATGAAGGCCCTGCGCCTGGGGGCCAACGACTACATCACCAAGCCGTTCCGGGAGGACATCCTCCTGCGCTCCCTCCGGATCCACCTGGAGCGGGCCGAGCTCCAGGCCTACATCCACTCCGAGGCGCCCCTGCCCCCCCGGGTCGAGGCCCAGGTCCTGGCCCGGGTGTTCTTCGAGGCGCCCGCCGCCATCCTCCATGTGGACCCCGACAACCGGGTGGTGGCGGCCAACCGGGCCGCCGCACGGCTGCTGGCCCGCCGGATCGAAGAGCTGGTGGGCGCGCCGGTGGAGGGGTTCGTGTGCCCCGAGCTCCGGTGCCGGTGGATGGACCGGGTGCGCGAGGAGGCGTCGGCACCCGGGGGGTACGAGGGCGAGGTGTACATGGAGGGCCCCACGGGCCGGTTCCCCGCGGCCGTGGCCGGGGTGGAGCGGCCCGAACCGGGGCACCTGATCCTGGCCCTCCGGGATCTGACCCACCAGAAGGCCCTGGAGAAGCGGTATCTGGAGTCCAAGAAGCTGGCCAGCCTGGGCCGGGTTGTGGAGGGGGTGGCCCACGAGGTCCGGAACCCTCTCATCTCCATCGGGGGGTTTGCCCGCAAGCTGCGTCGCCGGCTGGACGGCCAACCCGAGAGCCGATACCTGGACGTGATCGTCAGCGAGGTCGAGCGGCTGGAGAGGATGGTCCAGGACATCGAGGACTACGTGGCCTTCAGCCGGGAGCACCGGTCCCGGTTCGAGCCGGTGGATCTGCGCGAGATCGTGCAGCAGTGCGTGGACCGTTGGAAAGGCCGGGCCGAGGCCCAGGGGGTGCGGGTCCGGTTCGACAAGCCGGAGGACCTGCCGCAGGTGTACGGCGACCGCAACCTGCTCGCGGAGCTGTTCGGGGGCCTGGTGGAGAACGCCATCGAGGCCATGCCCACCGGCGGGGACCTCACCGTGGACTTCCGCCCCGTGGAGAACTGGGTGCAGGTGCGCATCCGGGACACCGGCGTGGGCATCGACCCCGATGACCTGGAGGAGATCTTCGACCCGTTCTTCACCTCCAAGACCTCGGGCACCGGCCTGGGGCTGGCCAAGGCCCACCTGATCGTGGAGGAGCACGCCGGCACCATCGAGTTCGAGAGTCGGCGGGGTCAGGGCACCGTATGCACGGTGGCCCTGCCGGTGGACCGACGCCGGATCCCCCGGGGAGGGTCGGCGTGAGCGGCCCGGGCCGGTTTGTGCTGTTCGGACCGCCGGAGCAGGCGGAGACCCTGGCCCGGGGGTTGCGGGACCTGGGCCTGGGCGTCGAGGTGTGCCAGGACCTGGAGTCGTTCACCGGCAGCCTGCTTGGGGCCCGGCCCGCGGCCGTGGTGCTGTGGCACGAGCTGGAGCCCGAGGTCCGGGACCTGGCGGCCCAGTTCGTGGGCCACCACTACGTGTGCGGGGAGTGCCCGGCGTTGATGGTGGTGCGCTCGGCAGGGGAGGTGCCGCCCCCCGGCTGGATGCCGGTGGAGGCCCCGCCCGACCCGGTGCAGATCCGGGACGCGGCAGCCCAGGCCCGGGAGCAGGGGCGGATCGGTCCGCGGACCATCCCGCGGATCCTGGTGGTGGACGACGACCAGAGCGTGGTCCTGCTGGGGTCCCACATCGTGACCAGCCTCGGCATGATCCCGCTGGTGGCCTTCGACGGCCGCGAGGCGGTGGAGAAGGTGGGGCGGTTCCAGCCCGACCTGGTGCTGCTCGACATCAACATGCCGGGCATGGACGGGTTCCAGGTGATCGAGACCCTCAAGGCCGACCCGCGCACCGCCTTGACCCCGATCATCGTGTTCTCGGCCCGCACCGAGGACACCGACAAGGTGCGGGCCCTGCGCCTGGGCGCCGACGACTACGTGACCAAACCGTTCAGCATCCCCGAGCTCTCGGCCCGGATCGACCGGCTGCTCCGCCGCACCCAGGCGGGGCTCAGCGCCTCGAGCACCACCGGCCTGCCCGGCAGCGTCACGATCGAGCAGGTGATCGCCGAGCGGCTGGCCCAGGGCCGGCCGTTGGCGGTGCTCTACGCCGACGCCGACCACTTCAAGGCGTTCAACGACCGCTACGGGTTCGCCCGGGGGGACGGGGTGATCCGCCAGATCGCCGACCTCCTGCTCGAGGCCGTGCGGGACCTGGGCAGCCCCGACGACTTCGTCGGCCACGTGGGCGGCGACGACTTCGTGGTGGTCACCCATCCCGACCGGGCCGAGGCCGTGGCCCAGAGGATCGTGGAGCGGTTCGACCGGGTGATCCCCCTCTACTACGACCCGGAGGATCGGGCCCGGGGCCGGATCGAGACCAAGGACCGTCGGGGCCGGGTGACCCGGTTTCCCCTGATGACCCTTTCGGTGGCCGTGGTCACCAACGAGGCCCGGCCGTTCGCCCACGTGGGCGAGATCGCGGACGTGGCCGCCCAGCTCAAGGGGTATGCCAAGTCGAAACCGGGAAGCCTCTGGGTCAAGGACCAGCGCACCAATGGGAAGGGCGGGTAGGGCGGCCGGCCTGGGGGGGCGTACCGGGTGGGCCGTGGCAGTGGCCCTGTTGGCCCTCGCCCCGACGGCGGCCGCCGACGTGTACCGGTCGGACGGGCCGGGGGGAACCCCCCTGTTCACCGATGCCCCCACGGCTCCGGGGTGCCGCCTGGTGATCCGCACCGAGCCCCCCCGGGTCCCCTGGCGCGAGGCGGTGGAGCGGACCGCCCCCCGCCACGGGCTCGACCCGCTGCTGGTGCGGGCCGTCATCCAGGTGGAGTCGGCCGAGAACCCCCGGGCCGTCTCGCCGAAGGGGGCGGTGGGTCTCATGCAGCTCATGCCCCGCACCGCGCGGGAGCTCGGGGTGCTCGACCCCTACCACCCCCGGGACAACGTGCAGGGCGGCATGGCCTACCTGGCCCGGCTCCTCGACCGGTACGGCGGGAACCTGGCGCTGGCCCTGGCCGCCTACAACGCCGGCCCGGCCGCAGTGGATCGGTACGGCGGGGTCCCCCCGTACCCCGAGACCCGGCGGTTCGTGGACCGGGTGCTCGGCCTGTACCGACGTGCCAAAGGGGTTGACTTGCGGGGGGCGAATGTGGATACTACGCAGCCTGACGACGGGCGGGAATAACTCAGTGGTAGAGTGCGACCTTGCCAAGGTCGAAGTCGCGGGTTCGAATCCCGTTTCCCGCTCCATCGAAGCTCAAACCCCCGGGCGTTTTGCCCGGGGGTTTTTCCGTTCGTGGGGCGCCCCGATTTGTAGGGTGCCCTGACCCATCCCCTTCCCAAAGCCCGTCGCCCCCGACGGACAGGATCTGACCGCCATTCCCCCGTTTCGGTTTCCCCCGAGGTTGCCGAACCCGCGGGGGTTCCCGTACCATGGCGAGCCTCCGTTCAGCGGGAGGGGAGCCACCATGGCGGAGGAATCGGATCGGAACACCACGAGCGGCCACCCATAGCGCCCTTTGGGCGCGGGGTGGCCGCTCGTCCGTCTGGGGGGCGGCAACCGGCGGCAACATTGCCGCCCTGGCCCCGGGGGCCCGCCCTGCCGGAGCATGGCATCGGCTCGCGGGGCCTTGCTCTTTCGGGGCGGGCGGCTTCGCACGGGGTGCCGGGCGGCGTTCCCGGCACCCGACCTTTGCCGGGGCGACGGCGTGCGGCAAGAATCGAGGCAACGGAGGGATCCATGGCTCAGGGACTTCTCGTGTCGGTGGGAGGCACGGCCGAGCCGGTGGCCGCGGCCGTGGCCGAGCACCGGCCCCAGGTAGTGTGCTTCTTCTGCTCCGAACGGTCGGTGGAGAAGCTCGGCGAGATCCGGTCTCTGGTGGCCGCTCGGGGGCTCGACTACCGCTCCCGGGTGCAGATGGTGCAAGACCCCGAGGACCTGACCCGGTGCTATGCCGACGCGCTGCGGGCGGCCGACCTGCTGGAGGCCGAGGGGGTGTCGCCGGAGGCGGTGGTGGTGGACTACACCGGCGGCACCAAGACCATGAGCGCGGCCCTGGCGCTGGCCACCGTGGGGCGGGGGTATCGGTTCTCCTACGTGGGCGGCGACCGCCGCAACAAGGGAGGGCTCGGCGTGGTCCAGACCGGCACGGAGCGGGTCCGCACCGGGTGGAGCCCCTGGCGGCTGTTCGCGGTGGAGGAGAAGCGGCTCTTCTCGGGGCTGTTCAACCGCCACCTCTACGGCTCGGCCGCCGAGGTGCTGGAACGGGCCCTGGGCCACGACCCGGAGGAGCGGCGGCTCCTGGAGGGGCTCTTGCAACTCACCCGGGGGTACCAGCACTGGGACGCGTTTCGCCATGCCCAGGCCAAGGAGTGCCTGCGCGAGGGGGTGGAGCGCATCGAGGAGTGGGCCGCGTACCGGTCCGACGCCGGTTACCGGGAGGTCGGCGAGACGGCCCGTGCGAACCTGGAGTTCCTGAACCGCCTTCAGCAGGGCACCCGCGGGTTCCGCCGCCGTCACCGGCTGCAGGTGATCGACCTCCTGGCCAACGCCCGGCGCCGGGCCGAGGTGGGCCGCCACGACGACGCGGTGGCCCGCCTGTACCGGGCCCTGGAGCTCCTGGGTCAGATCGCGTTCGAGGAGGCGTTCGGGTGCGAGACCGGCGCCGCACCCACCGAAAAACTGCCCGAGACCCTTCGCGAAACCTATCGGGAGAGGTATTGGAGCGAGGAGAAAGGGGCGTGCCAGATTCCCCTCATGGCGGCTTTCGTGGCCCTGGCCGAGGCGGGGCGGCCCGAGGGGCTACACCTGCGGGAACGGGCAGAGGAGTTCAAGGCGCTCCTCTACGCCCGCAATCACTCGATCCTGGCTCACGGGTTCGAGCCGGTGAAGCCCGACCTCCCGCGGCGGTTCGAGGCCCTGCTGCGGGAGACCTTCGGTCTGACGGACGCCCTCGTGTTTCCACGCATGCCCTGAGGCATAGGGCGGCCCGCGGCCGCCGGACAAGCGACGCCGGGAACGACCGACGACGCGGGGGCTTGGGCGACGACGGCGGTCCGAACGCCGGATGTCCGGCGCGCACGGCGCGCCCCATGGGGTTCCGTCCGAACGTCCGAACGTCCAAGCGTCCGAACCGACCCAAAGGGAGCGAAGGGATGATGCCAAGCGACCTGCCCCACGAGCTCTACCGTTTCGTGCTGGAGCCGTTGGAGTCCATGCGGCTTCCCACGTACAAGGGCTCCACCTTCCGGGGCGTGTTCGGCCACAGCCTGCGGAAGGTGGCCTGCGCCCTGCGCGACGAGCGCTGCCCCACCTGCCTGGTGCGCTCCACCTGCACGTACCAGCGCGTGTTTGAAACCCAGGTGGACCGCGCCGACGGGCCGAAACCGGGGGTGAATCGGGCCCCCCACCCCTACGTTCTGGTGCCGCCCCTGGGCGAGGAACGCGAGGTGGGGCCGGGCCAGGAGCTCGCCTGCACCCTGCTCCTCATGGGCCCGGCCCGGGGTACCCTGCCGTACCTGGTGTACACCTTCCACGACGTGGGGCGCCGGGGGCTCACGCGCGAGCGAAAGCCCCTGGCGCTTCGCCGGGTCGAGGCCCTCGGGGCCCAGGGCTGGCGTACCGTGTACGCCGAGGGCTGGGAGGCCCTGGCCGAGCCTGCCGTGGAGGCGCCCGCGCCGAAGGTCCCGAACCGGGCCGACGGCCGGGTGGTCGTGCAGTTCATCACCCCGGTGAGGCTCAAGCGAAACGGCCGGCTCGTTCGCGAGCTCTCGGCTGACGACCTCCTGGTGGCGCTCGCCCGGCGGTGGGGCGACCTGGCACGCTACTACGGCGGCGGCATCGACCCGGAGCCGGGTGTAAAGGCGATCCTGGGGCTGCGGGGCCGGGTGCGGTTCGGCCGTTGCGAGCTACGGTGGCTCGACTGGACCCGGTACTCGAACCGCCAGCAAAGCCGGATGCAGCTCGGCGGCGTGGTAGGGCGGGCGGAGATCGAGGGCGACGTGGCCGAGCTCGTGCCGTGGCTCGGCTGGGCCGAGCGGTTTCACCTGGGCAAGGCCACCTCGTTCGGCCTGGGCCGGCTGGGGATCGAAAGGGAGGACTCCGATGCGTGAGCCGCTACACACCATCCTGTGCACCGTGGGGACGAGCCTCGTGGGCCACATCACCCCAGCGGCCGGGCGGCCCTCGGCGCTGCCTGACGTGGCTGAGGCGTGGTCCGAAGGGGACTTCGAGGCCGTGGCTCGCCGGGTGGCCGCGCTCGGGCCCGACGACCGCCGCACCGGTGCCGAACTCCAGTCCCTCTACGACCTGGTGGCCCGGGGACATGCCCGGCCGGATGCGCGGATCGAGCTGTTCCACTCGGCCACCCCCGACGGCCGCGCCGCGGCCCGGGTCGTGGCCGAAGTCCTTCGCCGACGGGGGCACCCCGTGGAGCTCCACGAGGTGGAGCACCTCCAGGACGCCGATCCCAAGCGGTTCCGGTCGAAGGGGCTCCGGGTCCTGGTCAAGCTCCTGTGCCGCGCGGTGCGGGCCTGGGGCACCGCGGGCACCGGCATCGACGCGACCGGGGGCTACAAGGCCCAGATCGCGGTGGCCGTGGTGATCGGCCAGGCCCTGGGCGTGCCGGTGTTCTACCGTCACGAGCGGTTTCCCGAGGTGATCTCGTTTCCGCCCCTCCCGGTGAGCCTCGACTACGGCCTGTGGATGCGCTGGAGCGGGGTGCTGGCGGCCCTGGACCGGGGCGAGTGGGTCCGGTGGCTCGACGTGGCCGACGACTGGGAACCGGTGATGGAGACTATGGTCGAGCGGGTGGCGCTGGAGGAATCGGAGTTCCTCGACCTCTCGGCGATGGGCCAGGTGTTCCACGAGGCGTTTCGCCACCGGTTCCGAAGCGAGGCCGACCGGCTCCTGCCTCCCCCGGCGACGCAGAAGTCGCAGCCGCGTCTTACCGACCACGCCTGGGGCGGGGCCCGGACCCGGATCGGGGCGCTGCTTGCTCGGGTCGTGGACGACACGCCCTACGTCACGTCATGCCGCACCCACTACTGGAACCCAGATCTCCCGTCGGCGTGTCTGTTCCGGCTGCGGGGGGAAGGGATCGAAGGTGTCTGGAGCGACGGAACCTGGACCGTGAAGTTCTGGGTGGACACCACCGCCGTCACCCCGGGCCAGCGGGAGGCCTGCGTGGCCGATCTGAACGCCCGGGTCGCGCAGTGGCGGTAGCGCCCACGGTGGACCGCGGGCGCAGGGGAGGGCGAAACATGGAACGCGATCTGTATTTCGTGGCTTACGACGTTTGCGATCAACGAAGGCTCCATCAGGCGCACAAGGTCGTCGTCTCGTACGCCACCGGCGGGCAGAAATCCGCGTACGAGTGCTTCTTGACCGAGGCGGAGCGGGAGCGGCTCGTGGACGAGCTGTCGGAGGCCCTCGACCTGGCCAAGGACCGGGCCCACTTGGTGCGGCTGCGGCGCAACTGTCGGGTGACCTGCCTCGGCAAGGCCGTTCCGCCCCAGGATCCGGACTTCTTCTTCGTGGGGGGGTGACCGTGGGCACGCTGGTCGTGGACTCCAGCGTGGACGAGGTGCGGCGCGACGGCCAGACCCTCACCCTCTACAAGGGCGGAAAACTCCAGGGCCGGGTGCCGGTGCCCCCCCTGGAGCGGGTGGTGTTCCAGGGGGGCCTGCGGGTGGACACCCGGGCCCTCCACCTGCTGGCCGATCAGGGGGTGAGCGTCCACTTCCTCTCGGGGCGCCACGGCCAGTGGCGGGCCACCCTGGTGGGGCAGGCGCACAACGACGCCGGTGTTCGGATGGGGCAGTTCGCCGCGTACCACCACGGCCCTACCCGGTTGGCGATCGCCCGGGAGATCGTGGAGCGAAAGCTTCGGGCCCAGGCCGACAACCTGCTCCTGTGGACCGAGGGGTCGCGCCCCGCCGATGCCAAGGCGTGTCGGGCGGCGGCCGCGGGCATCCTCGAGATCGCCGCGAGGGTGCCGGCGGCCTCGGCGGAGTCGCTGCTCGGTCACGAAGGGGCGGCGGCCCGGGCCTACTTCGACGCCCTGGCCCGGGTGGTTCCGGCTTCGTACGGGTTCGCCGGGCGGACCCGCCGGCCTCCCACCGATCCGGTCAACGCTCTGTTGAGCTTGGGCTACACCCTGCTCCACGCCGAGTGGGAGCGCCTGGTGCGCCTCGTTGGCCTGGACCCGGCCGTGGGCTTCTACCACGCCCTGGAGTTCGGCCGTCCGTCCCTCGTGTGCGACCTGGTGGAGCCGTGGCGGCCCGCCTACGACCGGTGGGTGGTGCAGCAACTGCGGGAGCGCGCGTTCCGGTCCACCGATTTCGCCCGCGGCGGGGCCCGGGCCGGCTGCTGGTTGAAGCCGGCTGCGAGAAAGCGCTTCTACCTCGGGTTCGAAGGCTGGGCCCAGCCGTTGCGGGGCGCGTGGAGAACCGAGGCCCGGGACCTGGCCGCCCGGCTGGCCGAGCGGGCGGCCGAGGCGCGGGCGGCGGAGGCGCCCGGGCACGACACGGCGTGAACGGGTGGGTCGGTCCGTAGGGTTCGGGACCGGGGAGGTGGAACGCAATGGCCGACCGTGCGCGAACGAGGACGAAACAGACCGCCCCGCGGGACGGGGTGCTCCTGTGCACCCTGGGCACCACGTGGCTCGTGGTGCCGGAGATTCTGGGCTACCTGGATCCCGAGCGGTACCGGGTGTACCCGGCTTCGTGGTGGCGCGAGCGGGCGCCGGCCGGGGTGGGACCCCCGGCCGAGGTGTGGGCGGTCACCACTCTGGGCGATCTGGCCTTGGCCGGGGTGAACGCGCTGCGGCGGTACTGGGACCTCCTGGGGCCCGGCGCGCCGGCGCTGCACGTGTTCGCCCCCGAGGGGGTCGAGGACGTGGCCGGCGCCCCCGAAGACGACCCCATGGCCGAGCTGATCTATCGCTTGGGTCTGGCCGCCCGGGCCACCGGGGGGACCACCCTCTACAGCCTGGCGGGCGGCCGCAAGACCATGTCGAGCCTGCTCCAGAAGGCCGCGGGCGTGTTCGGGGCCGAGCGGGTGTTCCACGTGGCCTCGACCGGGGCGGCGGACCAGGAGACCCGCGGCATCGGGCCGGAGGACCTGGCCGCACACGGGCTCCCGCGCCGTGTCGCCGAAGGCATCCAGCCGGTGGACCTCGGCGGCGAGGAGCCCTTCGAAGGTCTCGATTGGCGCCTCGAGGGCATGGAGCCGGTCGTGCCCGGGCGGTTCCCGGTGGAGGGGACGGGCTCGGCCGAGGGGGTCACGATCGTGAGGGGGCTCGACGGCTCCCTGTACCGGGAGGTGGAGTCCCGACGGCGCGAGGCGCAACGGATCGCGGGGAACTACTTCCTGCACCTCCTGGGCCAGGACGCCCGGGAGAACTTCCGGAGCCTCTACCGACTGCCGGCCTCCCGCATCCGGGCCCTGCGGGAGGACCGGCTGGGCGCCGACCCCCGCCGCCGCGACGAGGAGCTTGCGTGGCTGCGGCGACTGCCCAAGGCGGACTTGCACTGTCACCTGGGCGGGGCGGCCCGGCCCGACGATCTCCCCCGGCTCGCCCGGGCCGCGGCAGCCGACGCCGGAGACGCCTTTGCCGAAGCCGAGGCGGCCGCAGCCGATCTAATGGCGTGGTTTCGGCGCACCCCCCCGGCCGCGGAGCGCGGGGCCGAGGCTCGGCAGCGGATCCGGGAGGCCAGGGTGGGGGCGGGGCTCCCGCCCCAAGCGTTCACCGCGGCGGTGATCCTGGGGCTTTCGGCCGTGCCGGCGTGGCTCGACCTTCTGACGGACCCTTGGGCGGACAGGGGCGGATCGGCCGAGGACCGGCTCCGGACCTATTTCGCGGCCGGCGACCTCCAGGGGAGTTCTTTGCTCCAGGGGCCGCGGGCCATCGCCGAGGCCTGCCGGCTTCTCGTGGAGCGGGCGGCCGCCGACCGGGTGCGCTACCTCGAGGTCCGGTGCTCCCCGGCCAACCTGACCCGCGGGGGCCTTACGGCCGCCGAGGCCCTCGAGGCCATCCGGGCCGGGTTCCGCGCCGCGTGCGCGAGCGTGCCCGGGGCGCCCCGGGTCGAACTCTTGCTGATCGGCACGCGCCACAAGGACCCGGAGAAGTTCGCGACCCATGTCGCGCTCGCCACGGCCGACCACGACGGCCAGAGCCCCCGGGTCGTCGGGTTCGACGTGGCGGGCGACGAGTCCACGAAATCGCCCAAGGAGCTCCGGGACCGGTTCGAGCCGCTCTTCCGCCGGTGCCGCAAGATCACCATCCACGCGGGGGAGACCGAGCCGGTGGAGCGGGTGTGGGAGGCCGTGTACCACCTGAACGCCGACCGCATCGGCCACGGCCTCAAGCTCCTCGACCACCCCGAACTGCTCGCCCATTTCCGCGACCGGGGAACCGCCGTGGAGATGTGCCCCACCAGCAACGACCAGGTCGTGGGGTTCGCCGGCCCCCGCCGCCGGGACGGGCCGGTGTACCCCCTGGGCCAGTATCTGAAGCGGGGTGTGCGCGTCTGTGTCTGCACCGACAACCCGGGCCTGTCGCGCACCTCCTGGTCCGAGGAGCTGTGGGCGGCCGCGGCCATGACCCCCGGGGGCCTGAGTCGGTGGGACGTGCTCGCCCTGGTGCGCACCGGGTTTCAGGCCGCGTTCCTGCCGCTTCCCGACCGCGGTGATCTGCTGCGGCGGGTGGACGCCGAGGTGTACCGCACCCTCACGGAGGAGGTGCCATGAGCGAGCCCCGGACCGTGCTCGTGGCCCTGGCCGGGCTCACGCCCCAGGTGGTCACCGAGACCCTGTACGCCCTGTGGCGGGAGGGCGACGTGCCCTCCGAGATCCACGTGCTCACAACGCTTCCGGGCCGGCAGCGGGTGCGCGAGACCCTGCTCGACCCCCACCAGGGGGCGTTCTACCGGTTCTGCAGCGACTACGGCATCGACCACCGCCGGATCCGGTTCGACCTGGGCACGGTGCACGTGCTCGTCACGCCCGACGGCCGGCCGGTGGAGGACCTGCGCACGGCCCGTGAGAACGCGGCCGTGGCCGACCAGTTGGCCGGGTTCGTGCGCGACCTCGCGACCGACCCGGGGGTACGCATCCACGCCAGCCTCGCCGGGGGGCGAAAGACCATGACCTACTACCTGGGCTACGCCCTGTCGCTCTTCGGCCGGCCCGGCGACCGGCTGACCCACGTGCTCGTGTCGGAGGACTTTGAGGCCCACCCCGAGTTCTTCTACCCGCCGCCGCAGCCCGTGGATCTGCGGACCCGCGCGGACAAGCGCATTCGCACGGCCGACGCCCGGATCGACCTGGTGGACATCCCGTTCGTCCGGCTCCGGGAGTTCGTGCCGGCCGAGGTGCTCCGGGGCTCGTTTTCCGAGATAGTGGCCGGGGCCGAGCAGGCCCTGGCCGCCCGGTGCGGGGGGCTGCGGCTCGATCTGGACCCGGCCACCCACACCTTGTGGGCGGCGGGCCGGGAGTGCCGGCTTCGGCCCCAGGGGTTCGCGCTGTACCTGCACCTGGTGCTCGTGGCGGGTGAGACCGAAGAGCCCCTGCCGTTCCTCGAGCTGGTGGCCGAGCCGCGGGTCGAGGCCCTGTGGCCCGATCGGGCGAGGGAACTGGGTCTCCGGGGCGAGGAGGCCCGGGACCTGGCCGACCGCCTGGAGGCCCTGGCCCTGTCGAAGAAGGGCGACCGGAACTTCGTGTCGGCGGTGTCCAAGGTGAACCGGGCGCTTCGCGAGAGCTTGCCCCCGGCCGTGGCGGCCCGGCTAGAGATCCGCAGAGCCGGCCGGTCGCCGGTGCGCTACGCCGTGGGCATCGGCCCCGATGCGGTGCGGATCGTCCGAACCCGAGCCTCTTGAGCCCTCTAGCCTCCTAGCCCCCCAGCCTTCTAGCCTTTGAGCGGGCCGAAGGCCCGAGAAAGGGGGTGGCATCATGAAAAGCCTGTATCTCGTGGAAAGCGACGGGCTTGAGTTCGTGGGCGTCGAAGGCGGAGCCCTCCGGATCGAGCAGAAGGGCCGGGCGCCTTGGTACGTGCCGGCGGCCCGGGTGGAGCGGGCCGTCGTGTGGGGGAGCGTGCGCCTCGACACCGAGGCCCTGGGGCTGCTCCTGCGGCGCAACGTGCCGATCTCGTTCGTGGCCCGCGGCGGCGAGACCCTGGGCATCGTTTGGTCCCCGGCCGAGCGGCTTTCCCGGCCGGCGGTGCTCCTGGCTGCTCGCCGGGCCGATCCCGAGTGGCGCCAGGCCTACCGCCGCCGGCTCGACGCCTGGGTGCGCGAGGCTCGGCTCGACCTGGCCCGCCGCATCGACCCTGCCGCGGCCGAGCGGTGGTGCGAACGGGGGCTGCGGGGCCGCGACTGGCAGGCCTGGCGCCGGGCCCGGCTCGATCCCTTGGAGCCGGACGTGGACCCGGTGTGGCGGTACCTCCGGGGCCTGGTGTGGGAGATGGTCACGGCCCGGGTGCTCCGGGAGGGGTTCGACCCCCATGCCGGCGTCCTCGACGCCCGGCAGCGCTACGGGTTCGTGCGCGAGATGACCCGGCCGTTCGTGCCCTGGATCGACGGGTGCGTGCTGGCCGGGGCCCGGGCCGGGCTCCTCCGGGCCGGTCAGGAACCCTCGGGCGAGCTCACCCCGGCCCAACTGCGGCGCTGGACCGCCCGGTTCGAGGGCGACCGCGAGTGGCTCGATCGCGACCTCGGCCGCCGGCTTGGCGAGGTGGCCCGGCTCGCCCGGGACTGGCAGCCCAGCCTCGACGCCCGCAGGCCCCCGCGGGAACGGAGGGCGCCATGAACCGCAAGCTCTACCTCACCAGCTACGACATCCGCGACCCCCGGCGGCTCCAAAAGGTCCACCGGTTCTGTAAGGAGCGGGGCCTGGCCCTCCAGTACAGCGTGTTCGTGATGGAGGGCACCGACGCGGACCGCGGGTCCCTGGCGGCGGGGCTCGAGGAGCTCATCGACCCCGACGAGGACGACGTGCGCATCTACACCCTGCCCCAGGGCGTGGAGGTCGTGCCCATGGGCAAGGCCTCGCCGCTGCCCCCCGGTGTGGTGTTGGTGGGGGTGGGCGGCGCGGGGCGGCTGCTCGTGCCCGACGAGGCCCGGGCGGAATAGCGGCTGGGCAGACCGGCTCCGGCTTGCGAACGGGTCGACGGTTCCCCTATGATCGACAACCGCCGTTTGCAGGGAGGGGAAGATGGCGGGGACGGGGAGGAGACGACACACGCGGCCACGCGACGCACCCACCCGGGGCGCGCGCGTGGCCGTTTTCGTTTCGGGGCCTCCGGCAACCCACGGCAACATTGCCGGAGTGGCGGCGGCAGACCCGGATGCGCCACCGTAGGGGGGCCATCTTTCGGTAGGAGGAATCGGCATGACGAGCGAAACCGTACCGGTACTCGAAGTGGCCCTGGCGGGGCTGGTCCACGACGTGGGCAAATTCATGCAACGGGCCCACAAAGAGGCCGAACTCGGGACCCTGGCCCCCCACTCGGCCGAGGCGGAGGGCACGTACTGCCCCGTCACCCCCGACGGGCGCTACACCCACAGGCACGTGTTGTGGACCGACGCGTTCTGCGACTGGCTCAAAGCCGAGGTGGGCGCCCCGCCGGACCTGGACCTGGGGCTCGCCCAGCGCCTGGCCGTCTCCCACCACCGGCCCGACGGTTCCGGGGCCCACGAGGGGCTGGCCGCGTGCATCGCCGAGGGCGACCGGCTCTCCGCCGGCATGGACCGCCGGGCCGCCGAAGAGGACGCCAAGGGCCACCGGGCCCGCAACCAGCCCCTTCGAAGCCCCCTGGCCGCCGTGGCCCTGGGCCGAGGCGAGTCCCCCCAGCGGTTTCACCGGCTCGACGAGCTCCGGCCCGACACCGAAGGGCTCTACCCCGTAGGGGACGAGGAGGCGCTGGCGAAGGGGCTCCCCGAAGCCTACGCCCGCCTCTGGGAGCGGTTCCTGGCGGAGGCCAAGGGACTTCGGCGCTCGGCCACGGGTCGGCACTTCGTGGAGGGGGTGCAGGGGCTTCTCGAGCGGTTCACCTGGGCGATCCCAAGCTCCACCGTGGATCTTCCGGACATCTCCCTGTACGACCACTCCCACACCACAGCCGCGTTTGCGACCTGTCTGGCGGCCTATCACGGGAGTGGGGGCGGGATGGACCCCGCCCGCGTGCGCGACCGCGAGGCCCCGGCGTTTCGGATGGTGGTGGGAGACCTCTCGGGCATTCAGCGCACCTTGTTCACCTTGGCGAGCCAGGGGGCCAAAGGGGTGCCCAAGGTGCTCCGGGCCCGCTCGTTTCTGCTCGGTGCCGTTGTCGACGCGGTGGCCCAGGCGGTGCTCGGCCGTCTGGGGCTGCCCTGGCCGTGCCGCATCCAGTCGGCCGGCGGACGGTTCTGGATTCTCGCGCCCAACACCGAAGCCGTGGACGAGACGGTCAACGCGGTGGCCCGCGAGGTGAACGCCTGGCTCGCCCGGCGGTACCTGGGGGAACTGGGCCTGAACCTCGCCCTCACCGAGCCGCTCAGACCGGCCCAGTTCGTGGGGGAACGGTTCGCCGAGGTCCTCGATGCCGTGGGCCGAGCCGTGGACGAGGCCAAGGCCCGGCCGCTCCGGGGCGTGCCCACCGGACCGCTCGACGTGGCCTACCCCCACGGCCCCTGCAGCGTGTGTGACCAACGGCCCAGCGCAGAGGGCGAAGGGGGGCGGTGCGGGCCCTGCACCGAGGAGGAGCGGGTGGGCCGCAAGCTTCCGGCGGCCCGCTACCTCGTGTTTGGGCCCGAGAAGGAGCTCGACGGGGCGGGCCTTCAGCCGGTGTCGCTCCCGGCCGGCATGGGCTTGGCCCTCGTGGACCGCTCGCTCCCCCGGGAGACCCCGGCAGGGTGGCGGATCGAGGCGGTCAACGACGAGGATCCCGCCTACCCAAGGAGGTTCGTGGCGACCTCGGTGCCCTCGTGGGAGGGGGACGAGTGGCGCGACGATCCCCGGTACGCCGACCTCGCGGCCGCCCCCCCCGACGAGCGCCCGCGTCCCGGAGCGGTGAAGACCTTCGCCCATCTGGCGCGGGCGGCCCGCGAGGTGCGGGACGGGGCCGTGCGGGGCCGGGCCCTACTGGCCATCCTCAAGGCCGACGTGGACTATCTGGGGTTCGTGTTCGCCCGGGGCGTGCCGAAGGAGCGACAGAGCCTCAGCCGGTACGCCGCCCTTTCCCGGGGGCTTGACGTCTTCTTCACGGCCCACCTGCCGTGGCTCATCGAGAACGACGAGACGTTCGCCTCCACCTACACGGTGTACGCCGGGGGCGACGACCTGCTGCTCGTGGGGCCGTGGCGGCAGATGGCGCAGTTGGCCGGGCGGCTCGCCGAGGCGTTTCGGGCCTACGTGGGCGAGAACCCGAACCTCACCCTGTCGGCCGCCGTGTACCCCCTGAGCCCCGACGCCTCGCTCGCGCGGGCGGCCGTGGAGGCCGACGAGGCCCTCGACGAAGCCAAGGAGGGCGGCCGGGATCGCGTCTGGCTCTTCGGGCACGTGTTCCGGTGGGCCGAGTACCCGAAGGCGCGCGAAACAGCGGACATGCTGGTCCGTTGGGTCGACCAAAAGCTCCTCACCCGCGGCTTCGTGCGAAGGCTTCTCGAATACAGCCGCCGGCGGAAACGGGCGAGCACCCATCCGGCCGAGGCGGTGTGGCGGGCCCATCTGGCCTACGACCTCAAGCGGAATGTCAAGAACCCGGAGGACCGGGCCACCGTGCTCGAGCTCGTGGGGCTCGGCCCCGACCTGCGCTCCCGGGGCGATGCCCTCGAGATGCTGCCGGCCGCGGTCCAGTGGGCGCTCAACCGGCTTCGCACCTGATCCCATCCAGAAAAGGAGGGAAACGCCATGGCAAACGGAAGGTATGGACACCACCAAGGAAACCGTGGGGGCGGCCGCGGGGGCGACACCCTGCCTCGGCCCCAGCCGGTCACGTACTTCCGGAACGACAACCTGGACCCCGCGCTGGTGGACGAGGCGGCCCAGGACTGGGCCGAGCGTATCAAGTCCCTGAAGCCCACCCAGTTGCGCCGCTTTTTCGACGAGGTGCGGGCCATCGAGCGTCAGTTCGAGCTCGAGGCCCAGAAGAAGGGAGACCGCGAGGCGGCGTTCGCGGCGGTTCGCCCCCGGTTCAAGATGCTCAAGGCCCGGGCCGCCTACGCCAAGGGGAGGCTGGGCCGCAACATGCCCGACGATTTCCTTCAGTTCATGGTCAACCACACCCACGCCGTGCAGACGGCTCGGGACTTCGACGCCTTCCTGAAGCACTTCGAGGCGGTGGTGGCCTTCCACAAGTACCTTTCGCCCGAGCGCTGACCCGCGTTCCCGAGGAGGATGAACGATGGCCCTGATCGAAAAGCTCGTCGAGGTGCAAACCCTCACCGGAACCCTCTGCTGCCTGACCGGGCTCCACATCGGGGCGGGCAAAGAAGCCGTGGAGATCGGCGGCATGGACCTGCCCGTGGTGCGAAACCCCGTGACCAGCGAACCCGTGATCCCCGGCTCGTCGCTCAAAGGCAAGGTGCGCAGCCTCCTGGAGTGGCACCTGGGCAAGCTCGAGCCCGACGGGCGGCCCTGGGGCTGGGGGAACTTCGACTCCTACCCCGAAGACGACCCCATTTTGTGCGTGTTCGGCACCACCTGGAGGGGGTGGCAGGGCGGCCCGTCACGGGCCCTGTTCCGCGACGCCACCCTCGACCCCGCGTGGGTGGAGGAGGTCACCGCGAGGGGGTTGCCGCTGACCGAGGAGAAAACCGAGGTCACCATCGACCGGATCCGGGGCAAGGCCCTGGATGGGGGCCTCCACACCACCGAGCGCGTGCCGGCCGGGGCCCGGTTTCGGTTCGAGATCAACTACCGCGTGTTCTCCGTGGACGGCGACGGCGGCGCGGGCGACCGGGAGCGGTTCGACATCCTGCTCACCGGCTTCAAACTGCTCGAGCGCGACGCCCTGGGGGGGTGCGGCAGCCGCGGCTACGGCCGGGTGAAATTCGAAGGGCTCACCCTGGACGGCGAGTCGATTCAGGAGCGGTTCGAGGCGCTCAAGCCCGTGCCGGCGGCGGCCTGAAGACCCGGGAGTGGGGCGATGGGAATCCTCTGCTACCACCTGACCCTCGAGGGGCCGCTGGGCACGCCCGTGCGGTCGAACACCCTGTTCGGCCACCTGTGCTGGGCCCTGCGGCACCGTGACGGCGAAGGGGCCCTGACGGACTGGTTGGCCGACTTCGATGCGGCCCCGCTTCGCCTCTCCGACGCCTTCCCCGTGGGCGTCCTGCCTCGGCCCTTGGTGCGGCCGCTCGCCCCGGGCGAGCTCGACCGGTGGCTCGAGCGCCACGGCGGCGACGAGCTCGAGGCCCTATCCCGGCTCAAGCGGTTCCGGAAGCGCCGCTGGATCGCGGTGGACGACTTTCTGGCGCTCCGCCACGAGTACCGGGAAGACCGGCTGTACGACCGCTGGGTCGAGACCCCGGAAACGGCAGGCTCCGACGCGGGCGCCCGCACGGAACGGGTGGCCCACAACCAGATCGACCGGTGGACCGGCCGCACCCCGGAGACCGGGGGGCTCTACTTCCAGCACGACACCTGGTACGCGGGCGACGGGCCGCACCTGTGGGTGTTTGCCGACCCCGGAGCCCTCGGCGCCGACCGGTTGACCGAACTCATGACCCTCGTGGGCCGGGTGGGGTACGGCCGCGATGCCTCCACCGGCCGGGGCCGGTTCCGGGTGGAGCCGGCCGAACCGCCGGCCGGGCTGTTCGAGGGGGCCGGGAACCGGTGGATGACGCTTTCGCGGGGCGTGCTCACCCCCGGCATGGGCGAGCCCCGCTACCGGCTGGCCACCCATTACGGCCGGCTCGGGGCCGACCGGGCCACCGGCCAGCCGAGCCCGTTCAAACGGCCGATCCTTCTCGTGGAGCCCGGAAGCACCTTCTCGGGCGACGAGGGGCCGCACGGGGCCCTGCTGGACGGGGTGCACCCCTCGGTGGCCGATGTGCGGGAGAACGCCTACCACCTGTGTGTCCCCTTCACGGAGGCGATGTCATGACCACCCTGCGATACACGGGGCGGGTGCTGACCCCGGTGCACGTAGGCACGGGGGAGGCCATCGACCCCCTGGACTACGTGGTCGTGGACGACCGGTTGGTGCGGTTCAACGCCTCGGCCGTGCTGTCCGACCTGCCGGAGACCGAGAGGCAGCGCTTCGAGGGCATCCTGGACCGGGGCGATCTCAAGGAACTCCAAGCGTTCTTCCGGACCCACGTCGTGCCGGAGCGCCATGGAGTGACCTTGGTGCGGGCGGGGCGGGGCGTGGTCCGGCGGTTTGAGGATGCCATCGGTCGTCCCTTGCGCAGCCAACTGAAGGTGCGCCCGATGATCCGGAACCTCCACACCGGAAGGGCCTACCTGCCCGGGAGTTCCATCAAGGGAGCCATCCGCACCGCCCTGGTGAACCGGTTCGCGGCCGAGATGCCGGGATTGAAGGAGGCGCTCCGGAACGAACGTGCGGGCGCGCAGAAGGCCCGCAAGCTCGAACAAGAGGCTTTGAAGTACGACTTTCGGCGGCTCGAGCGTGACCCGCTTCGGACCCTCAAGGTCTCCGATGCCCACCTGCCCCCCGACTGCACCCAGGTGGACGAAGTGTTCAACGTCAAGCCAGAACGCCAGCAGGACATGCCCGTGGACATGTGGGAGCGCTGCCTCAGTCGGGCCGACAACGAGGTGGTCACCTTCAAGGTGGACATCCGGTTCGACGAGCACCTGTTCGACCACCCGCTGGCACGAAAGCACCTGGGCCGGCGGTTCACGTGGGACGACCTGGTAGAGGCCTGCAACGATTTCTACTGGGGGCGCCTCCTGGACGAGGACCGGCGGTTCTACCGGAACATGGCGAACGGCGGGAAGTTGATCCGCCCGATCGTGTTCGGCCCGTTCCTAGCGGCTGGAAACGGCGGGGCGAAACGTCCGGTCAAGCCCGCGGCGCCGAAGCTCCTCCTGAGGTTGGGGCGGTTCACCCAGTTCGAAAGCAAATCGGTCGACGGTCTTCGGGAGGGCTGGAATGTGCGCCGGCGGCAACCTATCCGCGAGGGCAGTACGAGGAACCTCGTCCCGGTCAAGGTGATGACGAGAAACGGCCTGCGCGAGGTGCGGATCCCCTTCGGGTGGGTCCTGCTGGAGCCGGAGGAGTGACCCGGGCGCTTCGGGCCGGGCGACCCACCCGTGTCTCCCGGCCCCATAGGGCGGCCCGTGGCCGCCGGACACGCGACGCTTGGGTTTGGCGCGTCGGCGTGGGACCGATACGGCGTGGGCGGTCCGAACGCTGGGTGTTCGGCGCGCGCGGCGCGCCCTATGCGCGGGGCGCCACGGGGTTCCCGTCCGCACGTCCACGCGTCCACGCGTCCGAACCGACAGCCATAGGGCGGCCCCTGGCCGCCGGACAGGGGATGCGCCGGGCGAGGAGCTTGACTCGGCCCCCCACCGTTGACGACTTGCGAGGTGTGGAACCAAACGGTGGGTGCGGGGCGGGGTTGGGAACGCTTGTCACATGCACACTTTCACAAACCCGTGCGTTTTGCAACATGTTGAAATGACTGCACTTTGTTCTCGACCCAAAAAGTCAAGTTGTTTTGCGCTGCGCGGAGATCCGTTTTATTCCGGACAGGCCCGACATGCGTCCTTGGAACTCTTTGGAATCATGGAGGAAAAAATGACGGTGCCTAGGAACCACTGACCTGATTCAGAAGGGATTGCGACGCCTTGGCCCGTGGGCCTTGGCCCGCCCCTGGCTAGGAACCACTGACCTGATTCAGAAGGGATTGCGACAGGTGATGCAGCGGCAACCGCCCGCAGGGTGAGCTAGGAACCACTGACCTGATTCAGAAGGGATTGCGACGGGCTGCCTCCTCCGCGTCTTGGCCGCCAGCGCCGTCTAGGAACCACTGACCTGATTCAGAAGGGATTGCGACGAGCCCGCCCAGGTGTTGTTAGCGCCCGCAGTCTAGGAACCACTGACCTGATTCAGAAGGGATTGCGACCAACCCGGCCTCCCGCTTGAGCCGAGGCAACCTAGGAACCACTGACCTGATTCAGAAGGGATTGCGACTCCGGAACCCGCTAGCAAGCGGGTTTGCGAACCCTAGGAACCACTGACCTGATTCAGAAGGGATTGCGACCGTGTTCGTCCGCTAGATGCCGGAGAGCACCCCTAGGAACCACTGACCTGATTCAGAAGGGATTGCGACCTAAGACGTTCGTCGAGCCCGATGCGGACGCCGTTAGGAACCACTGACCTGATTCAGAAGGGATTGCGACGCTAGAATCCGCGGATGCCGAAGGCGAGAAAGCGTAGGAACCACTGACCTGATTCAGAAGGGATTGCGACACCACTCGGACCCGCCCCTTGCTCTCGGGGGTCTAGGAACCACTGACCTGATTCAGAAGGGATTGCGACAGGACACACCCGCAGTTCGTAGCGGTCGTTTAGGAACCACTGACCTGATTCAGAAGGGATTGCGACATCTTCTTCTTCCTTCCTTTCCCGCCCTTGTTAGGAACCACTGACCTGATTCAGAAGGGATTGCGACGATGTTGCACCCGCACCGCCCCGGCCGCCGTTAGGAACCACTGACCTGATTCAGAAGGGATTGCGACGCAGGAACAGATCCTGCCCTCCCTGGGAATGGGGTAGGAACCACTGACCTGATTCAGAAGGGATTGCGACCGTGAACGCCACCAAACGCTTCACCATGGTCATAGGAACCACTGACCTGATTCAGAAGGGATTGCGACGGGTGATCGTTCTCTGACGCCTCCTGCACCGTTAGGAACCACTGACCTGATTCAGAAGGGATTGCGACGATGCTGCTTTCCGTACTTCGCCATGATACACCTCTAGGAACCACTGACCTGATTCAGAAGGGATTGCGACCCGTGTCTTGGCCGCTAGCGCCGTCTGCTATTGTTAGGAACCACTGACCTGATTCAGAAGGGATTGCGACCGGGGCAGAGGTCTTTCGTGTGGACCTGGCACTAGGAACCACTGACCTGATTCAGAAGGGATTGCGACGTCTCATCGGATCACCGCCATCAGCAGAAGGCCGTAGGAACCACTGACCTGATTCAGAAGGGATTGCGACCGGACACGCCGGCGACGGTTTTCGTCCCGCTCCATAGGAACCACTGACCTGATTCAGAAGGGATTGCGACCAAGCGGGCAAGCCGAGTCGCATCGTCCGGGCCTAGGAACCACTGACCTGATTCAGAAGGGATTGCGACGCCCTTGCTGACGGAGCTTTGCCAGCTCGCGCTTTAGGAACCACTGACCTGATTCAGAAGGGATTGCGACCCGATCCCTTGTGCGGATTCCCCTTCTTTGCCTTAGGAACCACTGACCTGATTCAGAAGGGATTGCGACCGCGGTCTGGGTACAGACAGATCGTTCCGTACATTAGGAACCACTGACCTGATTCAGAAGGGATTGCGACCGCGATCCACTGACCAGTCCTTCATCCAGATCATAGGAACCACTGACCTGATTCAGAAGGGATTGCGACACGAGAGCGCGGAGGATCTTTCGGTTCGTCAGCTAGCCCCAATACTGTTCACTTAGTGTGCCTTCGTGCTATTCTTCTCTCGTCTTCCTTACTCATGGAAAGCGAGGTGAAGGATGGCTCGAACTCCAGCAGGGCTTCCCGAAGGCACGCGGATCACGGATTACATCACGCTGGGGGTCATCGCAAAAACGTTCCCCCTGCCCAAGGTGCACGAGGTGCTGCAAGCCACAGGCAAGGCGAGCCAGCGACAGCGCGCCTTACCTGCCCATGTCGTGGTCTACTATGTGATCGCACTGGCGTTGTACATGAGCGTGTCCACACGAGAGGTGCTCCGCTGTTTGCTCGAAGGTCTCCAGTGGCTCATGGGGCCCCGTGAACGCGTTCGCGTTGCCGGAAAATCGGCCATCTCCCAAGCGCGGTCCCGTCTGGGGGCGGAACCGATCGAACGGCTGCACAACGAACTCGTCCGGCCGATCGCCGAAACGGCCACCCGAGGGGCGTGGTACCGGCGCTGGCGGCTGGTCAGCCTGGACGGCAGCACCTTGGATGTGGCCGATACTCAGGAGAACGAACAAGCCTTCGGACGCCCCAAGGCCGCCCGGGGACGGAGCGCCTATCCGCAGATCCGGTTCGTCTCCTTGGTGGAGAACGGAACCCACGTGCTGTTCGGCTCCCGCATGGGTGGATACCACACGAGCGAGGTCGCGTTGGCTCGGCACGTGGTGGAGTCCTTGCGGCCCGGGATGCTGTGTCTGGCCGATCGGTGTTTCTTCTCCTGGCCCTTGTGGACCCAGGCCTGCGCAACCGGAGCCGATCTGCTGTGGCGAGTGAAGGCAAGCGCACGCCTGCCGTGCATCCGCCGTCTGTCCGATGGTTCCTATCTGAGCAAGATCTATCCCAACGCCTATGCTCGCCAAAAGGATCGGGGCGGTGTCATGGTCCGGGTGATCGAGTACACACTGGACGGAGTCCCAGGCGCAGAGGACGTGTACCGGTTGGTGACCACGATCCTCGACCCTGAAGATGCCCCGGCAGAGGAGTTGGCCGCCCTGTACCAGGAACGCTGGGAGATCGAGACTGCACTCGACGAGTTGAAAACGCACCTCCGAGGGGCTCGGATTGTGCTCCGGAGCAAGACCCCGGAGCTCGTCCGACAGGAGTTCTTTGGGTTCCTGATGGCGCATTTTGCGATACGAGGACTCATGCATGAAGCCGCCCGCAAGGGCGATGTGGATCCTGACGAACTTTCCTTCGTTCACACGGTGCGGGTGGTGCGTCGGAGACTGCCCGCTTTCGTCGCCACTCCCCCCTGAGCACAGGGCGGCGTTCCATGCGCAGGTGCTGGAGGAGATTTTGGAAGAGCGAGTGGTGTCCAGTCGTGGTCGACGCAACCCGCGAGCGGTGAAGCGGAAGATGACCCCGTATCCGACTCGGCATCGCCAAACGGTCTCGCCCATGCGACTGCAGCCCATTTGCGAACACGTTCGTATCTTAAAGTGAACAGTATTGCAGCTAGCCCGGATGATTCATGACCGGGCCCGGAACGGGCCGTGGGGGAGTGAGCGGGGGGTAGTAGGAGGGGGAGATTGTCGCTCTTTGGGGTCAGGGTTCGGGGTGGAACGGGGCTGAATCCGGTGTTTTTCGCACACAGATGTGGGAATTGGCGGTTCTTCCCCGAACGGCGGGCAGACCCCACCCGTTCGGTCGGAGTGCGCACTGGGAGAGGCGGGGCACCCGGGGTGCCTTCAGACCCGTAACGGAACCGGTTGTGGCTGAAGACATGCAAGGTTGACCAAGATCGTGCTCAGGAGCTCCCGGTAGGGGTAGGAGGAAGCGCACTGGAGGACCACCCGGCGCACCGACTCTTTCACCCGGGCCCCTATCTTGAGGAGCTTCAGGCGAAGCGTATCCATCGAGGCGGTCGCGAGTTCGGTCCCAGCGGCCGCCTGACGCACGTGCCACAAGAGAGCATAGGCGAAGGTGTGCAGGAGAAGCCGGAACTGGTTGGCCTCGAAGCGGTGGCAGCTCGTGCGGTCGGCTTTGAGGTGGAGTTTGAGCTCTTTGATGCGGTTCTCGGTGTCCCCGCGGCCGATGTAGAGGTCATCGTAGACCCTCTGGGGGGTCAGGTGTCGGAGGTTGGTGACGACGAAGCGGGTGTTGGAGCCCAGGGAGTGGTACTCCACCTTGGCGACCACACGCCGGGGGCGTTTCCAGGAATCGGCCTTGTAGGAGAACGCCGTGAAGGTGCGCTGCTTTTTCTCGGTGGTCTCGAATTGTTCTTGTGCCTGTTCGACCAGAGGGGCGAGCCGTTCCCGGAGGCGGGCATTGGGGATCAGCCCGATGGTGTAGGAGACGCCCAGGCGCTCCAGAGTGCGGTAGAGGGTGGGGGTGGCAAAGCCGCTGTCGGCCCGCACGAGAATGTGGGCGTCGGGGTAGGCCTTCTTGAGGCGTCGAATGATCGTGCGGAGGATGGTGGCGGCGCCCTTGGAGGCATGGGCCCGGCCGGAGCGCAATACGGCGGCCAGGGGGTAACCGGTGAGGCCGTCGAAGACGAGAAGCGGGTGGAACATGTACTGGTCGTAGAACCCGTGGAAGAGGGCCAGTTGCTGGCGGCCGTGGGCGGGGTCATCGGTGGAATCGATGTCGAGGACAATGAGGGAGTGGGGGCGGGGGTGGGCGGCGATATAGGACTCGACGAGCACCCGGGCGAGGCGGACGAGTTGGCGAGGGGTGATTCGGTTTTCGAGTCGGGAGAGAGTGGGCTGAGAGGCGAGATCGGGGTGGGAATCCGGCGCGTGACCGGCGGCGATTTTGAGGGCGGGGTCGGAGCGCAGGGTGTTGTGGTCGTTGGCGTCCTCGTATCCGAGGGCGATGGCGAAGATGCGCTGGCGCAGGAGAGTGAGTTGGGCGTGACGGACCTTGCGCGGATCCCTGGGGTCTTCGATGCAGGCGTTGATGGCGCGAAGGAGGCCGGTGCGGCGATCGATCTCTCGCAGGAGGGGGGCGCCAGCGTCGGAGGTGATCTTGCCGCCGTCGAAGGTGGCGAGGACGGGTTTGCGGCCGAGATTTGCGAAGGAGAGCTGAGTGTGACAGACTGTGTTCAACGGGCACTCCTCTGTTGGCATGTTTTCCTTAGGCGGAACAACATGTTAGAGGGTGCCCGTTCTCTTGTCTACACCCTTTCGTGAATTATCCGGGCTAGGAACCACTGACCTGATTCAGAAGGGATTGCGACGTCCTTCATCCAGATCACCTTTTCCATCGTTGTAGGAACCACTGACCTGATTCAGAAGGGATTGCGACACCTTGACCACCGTCTGTTCTTCCTTCCTGGGCCTAGGAACCACTGACCTGATTCAGAAGGGATTGCGACGCCGCTTGCCAAGGGGTGACCTGCAGGTCATCCAGCTAGGAACCACTGACCTGATTCAGAAGGGATTGCGACTGGTGTCCCTGCAGTTCCTTAGGCACCAAACCCCTAGGAACCACTGACCTGATTCAGAAGGGATTGCGACTTCTTGCCTGGATCGATGCCGAGGCAGAACATCGTAGGAACCACTGACCTGATTCAGAAGGGATTGCGACTTATGAGTGGTGAAAATTTCACGTCACATTAGGTAGGAACCACTGACCTGATTCAGAAGGGATAGTTCAGAAGGCTGAAGGATGAGGGATGAAGGATGAAGGGCCCCCAAAGAGAGGAGGCATGTTCATCCTTCCGCCTTCTGCCTTCATCCTTCGGAAAGGGTGTGGGAACATGAGTGATCTTGACCAGAGGCTGAAGTCCTTCGCAATGGCAGCGGTTCGCATCGCGGACGGTTTGCCCCGTTGTATGGGGGCGAGTGTTTTGGGGCGGCAGTTTTTACGTAGTGCAACGAGTATTGGGGCGCACTACCGGGAGGCGCGAAGGGCGAGGTCGGACGCGGAGTTTGTGGCTGCTGCTGGTCGCCGCACGGGACACTCTGACGCTGGCGCTCCGCCGGAAGAAGGGCCGATCCGAGGAGCTGCTCCGGGCGCTCCGGTACGAGCGGGCCCTGGTGTACGAGGCCCTGGGCCAGCACCGCAGAGCGCGCAGCGAGTTCGAGAAGCTCTACGCCGAGGCGCCGGACTACGAGGACGTGGCGGCCCGGCTGGGCATCGCGGCCGTCACACCGCAAGGTGGTGATCGAACATGACACAAAGCTTCCAGCCCCGATTCACGATCACGAACCGCATCACCGAGGGCCTGACGCGGATCGAGCGGGTGCGCGGTTTCCTGGAAGCCGCCACCCTCTCGGAGGACTGGATCCGGGAGATGGGTGAGCGGGCGCTGGTGCTCGAGGCCCATCACACGACGCACATCGAGGGGACGCAGCTGACCCTCGACCAGGCTGAACGCCTGATGGCCGGCGAGACGGTACCGGAAGCCGACCCCGACGATGTGCGGGAGCTTCTGAACTACCGACGGGCGTTCGATTTCGTCTCGGAATACCTGTCCAGCGGCGCACCGATCACGGAAGGGTTGATCCGCGAGATCCACAAGCGGCTGGTGGAGGGGGTGCGTGGCGGTGCTGCCGCACCGGGCGAATACCGCAAGATCCAGAACTACGTGGTCAACTCCGCCCCCGGCGAGACGATCTACACGCCGCCACCGGCTCACGAGGTGCCGATCCTGATGGCGGAACTGGTGGAGTGGCTGAACCGGGAACGGGAGACCCATCCGGTGCTCGTGAGCGGCATCGCCCAGTTCCAGCTCGTTCACATCCATCCCTTCCTGGACGGCAACGGCCGGACGTCGCGTCTGCTCTCTACCCTGTGCTTGTACCGCGAGGGCTACGACTTCAAGCGGCTGTTCACCATCAGCGAGTACTACGACCGGGACCGGGCCGCCTTCTACCGGGCGATCCAAGGCGTCCGGGCGCGAGACATGGACATGACCGGGTGGCTGGAGTACTTCGTGACCGGACTGGCCACCCAGTTGATGGAGGTCAGGCAACGGGGGGAACGGGTGATCCGACGGGACGTGCTCGTCCACCAGCACGATCTCTCCCCCCGCCAGGCCCAAGCCCTGATGCACATTCTCGAACACGGGAGCATCAACATTCGGGAATTCGAGGAGCTCTGCCCGGAGGTCAACCGGCGCACACTTCAGCGAGACCTGAAAGGCATGGTGGAAAAGGGCCTGCTCGTGGAGCGGGGAACCAGCCCCACGGATCCCACGAAGCGGTACCGGTTGTCGGAAGGGGAGCTATGACGAGCTGTGACACGGAGCTGTGACAAGCTGCGGCCTGCTGCTGTGACACGCCCCACGCCGGACCGGGCAGGCCAGACCCATCCGGAGTCCGGGACGTTGGTCTAAAACGAAGCTTTCTCGGACAGAGGCGGATCGCGGAGGCGAGCGAGGAGGTTCGTCGGGACTCAGCCGGGGGTCCTGTGACCCCGGCTGCGTAGTGGAGCTTCTCCCTCGCGGAGCGGCTGGGGACCGCTGCTCTCCCTCGGTCTTTGGGGCTCCGGCCGACACCGGAGGGGATCTCCGGCCGGATTTGCGGCGATCGCCGAGACTCAAGGGGAACGTAGGGGGGCTCAGGCGATCCCCCACAGCCGAGCGAAGGCAGCAGGGGTAAGCAGGCGGGCAAAGGCCGGCGGGTGTCCCAGGAGGTTTCCGTCTCCGGTCACCAGCACGGCACCCGGCTCGGCGGCCAGCAGATCCCAGAGATGCCGGTCGCCCGGGTCGGGTGGAGGCTCCGGAGCGGGAACGGGGGTGCGCAGGCCGCCGTTGGCCGCGATGTCGAGCAGGACGGTGTCCACCTCGTCTCCGGAAAGGCCGTGGAGGACCTGGATCCGCGGCCGGAGGAGCACCCGGCGGTATTCGGCCAGCAGGTTTTCGATGAGCAGGTAGAAGAACCTCCCGGCCAACATGGCGTTCAGGATCCGGCAGGTGGGGGCCGTGGGTTCGCCGGTGAGCAGGCCGCTCACCACCACGTTGGTGTCAATCACCGCGGGGGGCCGCGCCATGGCCGCGCTCCCAGCGTGTCTCCTCGACGGCCCGGCTCAAGGCCTCCGCCTCCGTAAGGCCCGCCCGGGCCCGGGCCCGGGCCACCAGGTCGGCGGCCTCCTTACGGGTCTTGATGCCGTAGTGCTCCAGGCTCTCTTCGATGATCTGCCGGATCGTCTTGCCCCGCCGGAGGGCGGCTTCCTTGAGGGCCCGGTGCCGTTCCTCGGACAGGGTGATCGTGAGGCGAGGCATGCTTCCCTCCTGGCAAGCGGGATGCACCAAGTCACCAAGGCACTGTATCACCCAGCCTCCCTCCGGCCAACCCCCGCTGTCCGCTCCACCGGTGAGTCCGGGACATGGGTCGAAAGCGAAGCTTTTGGGGGGAGCGAAAGGGCGGCCGGTGCTCCGGAGAGGACCCCAGAACGAACGCGCCTCCTGCTCGGGAGCGAGTCCAATGAGCTCGTTTTCGGCTCTGCAAGCATCCGGGAGGTGGGGCTGGCGAGTTTCCTGCTGGGGATCGAGGAAGGGGTACCTTCGGCGAGGGCGTCCGGGGGGACCCTGGGAGGCGGGGAACTCGTCTGCCCCCGGCATGCGTCTTTCAGGGGGTGGCCTGACCGGCCAGCTCTCTGGCGAGAAAGGGGAGCGGCGCGGCCCAGACGCCGCCGGAAAGCGGATAGGGCTCGCTTCCCGGGTACACGACGAACCGCCGCTGCGGCTCGAGGTCCGAGCAGGCCGAGTGAAACCCGCGGGCGGGTTTGGGTGTGAGGCTCCGCTTGATCTCCACGGCCCAAAGGGGGCCCCCAGGAAACCGAAGTAGAAGATCGATTTCGGCCCCCCCGGCCGTCCGGTAGTAGAATCCCTCGACCCCTTCAGGGGCGACCGCCAAGAGATTCTCCACCACGAATCCCTCCCAGCTCCGGCCGGCGATCGGGTGACCCAGCAGGGCGTCCAGACTCCGGAGCCCGAGCAGGGCGTGCACCAGGCCGCTGTCCCTCACGTATACCTTTGGAGTCTTCGCCAGGCGTTTTCGGACATTCGCGTGCCACGGAGGGAGGCGACGCACGAGAAGGAGATCGGCCAGGAGGTCCACGTAGGCCGACACCGTTTTCGAGGACACTCCCAGGCTTCGGGCGAGTTCGGAGGCGTTCAGCGGGGAACCCTGGAGGTGGGCGAGCATCGTCCAGAATCGCCGCAGGGTTTCCGCCGGGATCCTCCGGCCGAACTGGGGCACGTCTCTTTCGAGGTAGGTGCGCACGAAGTCCAGGCGCCACTGAAAGCTCTTGGCGTCGTCCCGTGCGAGGAAACTCTCGGGGAACCCGCCCCGGAGCCACAAGGGATCCACGGGATCCGGCTCCCCCGCGCCCATCACCTCGAGGACGTCGAACGGTCCCAGCTCCAGGTACGACACCCTTCCCGCCAGGCTCTCCCCCGATTGGCGGAGCAGATCCAGGGATGCGGAGCCCAGAAGGAGATACAAGCCTTCCCGGTGACCTTGCCGCCTCGCCCGGTCGATGAGCCCCCGCAACGCCGGAAAGAGGCCCGGGGCGCGGTGGACCTCGTCGAGGATCGCCAGCCGGCCGAACAGGGTGGGGAGGTATCGCTCGGCCTCCATGAGCTTGGCCCGGTCCTGCTCCGACTCCAGATCCAGGTACACCGCCTCCATCGCCTCCGCCACGGTGAGCGCAAGGGTCGTCTTTCCCGCCTGGCGGGGACCGAGGAGGACGACGGCAGGGGTGTCCTGGAGCCGGCGGAGCACCGCCGGAAGGAGGCGTCGTTGGATCATGCTTGCAAATATGGAGGATCAGTTCCTGATTTGCAAGGAATTTATGTCACCCAGGTGGCCCCATGGAGCTTTTCGTGCTCCGGAGCACCGCACGCCACGGGATCGGGTTGTTCCGCCGCCCGGGGCGAGATTGAAGCTTTCTCTGGCTTCTTATCCCTGGTTCCGAGGGAGCATGATGCGGGCGTCGGCGATGACGCACCGTTCCGGGCCGCAGAAGACGGGGTTGAGGTCGATGGAGTCGACGGCGGGGCCGAGGTCGTGGGCCATCTCGGAGAACCGAACGAGGAGGTCCACGAGGCTCTCCCGCTGCACCGGGGGCGCGCCCCGAAATCCTTCCAGGAGCTTCCGGGCCCGAAGCGAGTCGAGGGCGGACTCGGCGTCGTCTGGTGACATCGGGGCCATGCGGATGGCCACGTCCTGGTAGATCTCCACGGCCGTGCCGCCGATGCCGGTGAGAACCACGGGGCCGAACTGGGGGTCGTGCTTAGCCCCCACGATGAGCTCGAGGCCGTCGGCCACCTCGTCGAGGAGCACGCCCTCGAAGCCGGGAAGCCGGGCCATGCGGCGGTACGCTTCCCGCACCCCCTGCTCGTCCTCCACCCCCACGATCACCCCGCCCACGTCGGACTTGTGGATCACCCTCGGGGAGACGACCTTCACGACCAGGGGATAGCCGACCTCGGCGGCGGCCTCGAGCGCGTTCTCGAGGTCGCGGGCCCACGCCCACTGGGTCACGGGAAGCCCGTATTCGGTGAGGATCCTCCGGGCAAGGGGTTCGACCACCCAGCCGGCCGAGGCGCAGCTCTCCAAGATGGCGGCGGTTTGCGGCTTCACGGGTGAGCCCTCCTGGCGATGGCCTTCGCCATGTGCACGGCCCCCTGCACGGTGTGGGAGACCGGGATGCCGTTGGTCTGGAACCCTTCGATGAAGATCCCGTACTTGTCGATGTGGGGCACGTAGGCCACGATGGTCTTGCCGGTCTCGCGGGCGATCTGGGCCGCCCGCGCGCCCACGTCGGGCGTGATGGCCGGCAGGTAGGGCAGCAGGAGCAGGATGATGCCGTCCACGTACTGCCGCCCCAGCAGGAAACGCAGGGAGGCGAGGATGTCGCGATCCGTGGCCGAACCGGTCAGGTCGACCGGGTTCCCCACCGAGGCGATGTCCCGGATGCTCGGCGAGAGCTCGTCCCGCAGGCGATCCCCGTCCTCGGCCGGGATCGTCGGCAGCACGAGGCCCGCCTCCTGGCACTCGTCCGACGCCACTGCCCCGTGGCCGCCGCTGGCGGTGACGATGCAGAGGTTGCGAAAACCCCGCGGCGAACGCGTCGAGGAGAGCGCCTCGCAAAACGCCACGAACTCCGCCTCGTCCCTCGCTTCCAGTGCGCCGGCGTGCCCGAGGATGTCGTGGAGCACCCGATAGTCGCCGGCCACGGAGGCGGTGTGGGACGCCACGGCCCGGGACCCGCCCGGGGACCTGCCCGCCTTCATGAACACCACCGGCTTGGCGGCCCGCCCCAGGAGGTCCGCGAACTCGCGGCCGCGGCCCGGACGGAACCCCTCGAGGTAGAGGCCGACGACCGTGGTGGCAGGGTCGTCGAGGAAGAACCGGACCAGGTCCACCTCGTCGAGGGCCGCCCGGTTCCCGATGCTGACTCCCCGTGCGATGCCGGCGCCCTCCTGGGTCAGCTTGATCATGAGGTCCACCAGAATGCCCCCGCTCTGGCTGACGAGGGAGATGCCCCCGGGGCGGATCTCGATCAGCCTCTCGGGCGGCAGGAAGAAGGTGTCGAGAACGGGCGGTGAGAACACGCCGAGGCAGTTCGGTCCGATCACCGGGACGTCGTTGGCGCGGCTGATGTGGGTGACCTCGTCCTGGAGGTCCTGGCGCCCGGTCTCGGCAAAACCTCCGGAGATCACGATGGCGCCCTTGACCCCTGCCGCCACGCACTCCCGGAGCGCGTCCGGGACCCTCTCGGCCCGGATCCCGATCACGGCCACGTCCACGGGCTCGGGGACCTCGTCGATGCTCCGGTAGACGGGCTCGCCGTACAGATCCCCGCCCTTGGGGTTGATGGCGTAGGTGGCCGTGCGGTAGCGCAGGTGGTTCTTGTGGTAGATCACGTTGGCCGGGTGGAACGGGTTGGTGAGCGACACGCCGTAGACGGCGATCGATCTCGGTTGGAACAGGCGAGAAAGGTCCATCGTCTCCTCGCAGGGGGTTGCGCGGTCTCCGGGGTCGGTTCGGTTCGCCGGGGTGGGGCGAAGGGGGTACGCTACCGCATCGTTCGGTGGTGTCAAAGGGGGGCATTGGCCCCCTTGGTCCCCACGAGATCGGGGCTGCTCCGTTCCGGTGTTGACCCGTTTTAGCGGCCCACGGCGTTTCAGGCCCTCGCCCCTGTCGGGGGGAGCTGGCCAATCATCCCCTCGTGCGCGATGAACTGAACCACGGTGTCCACCCCTTCCCCTGTCTTGAGGTTTGTGAAAACGAACGGCCTATCCGCCCTCATCCGAAGCGCGTCGCGTTCCATCACCTCCAATGAGGCCCCGACGTGGGGAGCGAGGTCGACCTTGTTGATCACCAGTAGATCGGACTTCGTGATCCCCGGCCCTCCCTTTCGCGGGATCTTGTCGCCCGCCGCGACGTCGATCACGTAGATCGTCAGGTCCACCAGCTCCGGGCTGAAGGTCGCGCTGAGGTTGTCCCCGCCGCTCTCCACCAGGATCAGGTCCAGGTCAGGAAGCCGTTGGATGAGCTGGTCCACCGCAGCAAGGTTCATGGAGGCGTCCTCCCGAATCGCCGTGTGGGGGCATCCTCCCGTCTCGACGCCGATGATGCGCTCCTCGGGCAGCACCCGGTTGCGGATGAGGAACTGGGCGTCCTCCCGCGTGTAGATGTCGTTCGTGACCACCGCGACCTGGTGGCTGCCGCGCAGCCTTTTGCATATCGCTTCGATCAGGGCGGTCTTCCCGGACCCGACCGGCCCCCCGATGCCCAGGCGTAGGGGCTGCTTGTGCGTGCTCATTGTCAGGCCTCCGTCGGATGGGTGCTCAAGAGCGAAACAACCGTGAGTACTGGACTTCGTGGAGCGCGCTGGCCATGGCCAGGCCCGGCCACAGGCATCCGATCTCGTCGTCCTTCAGGGTCAGGCCGAACCGTACGGCTTCCGGAATGACCTCTATGGCACGGGACAGGATCCTTTGGCCGGCCGTCTGGCCCAAGGGAATCAGCTTGACCGCCGCTGCCACCTGGGCCTCTGCCCAGGCCCACAGATACCCCGCAGCCGCATCGGGCAGGGGGATCTCCCAGTGGACGGTCGCCAGGGAGAACAGGGTGGCGAAGGTGGCATGGGGGTGGGCGATCCAGCCCTCGGCCTCGCCGATGCCGAGGAGGCCCAGCAAGCGGGCCAGCGCTCCCCCGACGTCCCGGTCCTCCGCCTGGAGCTCGCTGGTGTCGCGGGTCGCGTGCAGGAAGCGGCTCCAGTACGAGAGCGTCGAAGGGTCTGCCTCGGCCCAGGCCCGATAGAGGCGTGCGAAGATGGGCACATCCGTCCGTGACAGGGAGCGGGTGAGAAGCCCGAGGACCCAGTCGGAGGTCTCGCTCTCGGTCTTCACCCAGCCTGCCGCCACCGCCCACTCGAGCCCCTGCGAGTAGGCATAGGTCCCGATGGGCAGGGCAGGGCTTGTGAGCTGCATCAGCCGGAGCAGGCTCGCCGTGCCGAGCCGTTCCGAGCTACCGGTTGCCACGGGGGGCGGGGCGGCTCGGCGCACCATGGCTGTGGTCCTTCGCGGGGGAGGCGACGGGCGTCGGGTGGGGGGATGCGTAGGGGCCGGTCTCGGGCTCGAACCGCGCACGCTCCCGAACGACCTTCAGCCCGAGCCTTCCCACCAGATCGTCCAGCACGTGGTCATGCCCGTAGCGGACCCATCGGTCTCGGATCTGCAGGGGAACGTGGCGGTTGCCCAGGTGATAGCAGGCCCTTGCCAGAAGCAGCGGATCACCGGTGTGCGCGGTGGAGACCTCCTCCGCAGCAGCCTGCACCCGGATCAGCAGGCCGTTCTCCGCCTGGAGAAGATCGCCGTGGCGCAGCACCCGTCCCCGGGGTAAGAGGAGGGCCACCTCCACTCCGTTGTCCAGGCGGGCGCGCTGGCGTCTTTTTTGACGGAGCGCGAAGGGCAAGGTGAGGGTGGCGTCCGGCCTCGCAGGCCCGTCCATCCATTGGGTCACGCGGAGCATGGCGCCCTCAGAACAGGAAGTACCGCTGGGCCAGCGGAAGCTCTGCGGCCGGCTCGCAGGTCAGGAGCACCCCGTCCGCCCGCACCTCGTAGGTCTGGGGGTCTACCTCGATGCAAGGAAGGGCGCGGTTGTGGATGAGGTCGGACTTGCGCACCGCCCGCGTGTTTCTCACCGCGACCAGGCGTTTTTGGAGGCCGAGCCGCTTCCCCACCTCGGCCTCAAGGGCTGCCCGGGAGACGAACGTCACGCTGGTCTCGAACCGAGCCCGGCCCAGGGCCCCGAACATCCGGCGGTAGTGCACCGGCTGGGGAGTGGGGATGGACGCGTTGGGGTCTCCCATGGGTGCGGCCACGATCATGCCGCCCTTGATCACGAGGGCGGGCTTGGCCCCGAAGAAGGGGGGGCGCCACAGGACGATGTCGGCGAGCTTGCCCGGCTCGATGGAGCCCACCTCGTGGCTGATGCCGTGGGCGATGGCCGGGTTGATGGTGTACTTGGCGACGTAACGCTTCGCCCGAACGTTGTCGTTGCGGGAGCCGTCCTCCGGCAGGGGCCCCCGCTGCTCCTTCATCTTGTGGGCGGTCTGCCAGGTGCGCAGGATGACCTCGCCCACTCGGCCCATGGCCTGGGAGTCCGAGGCGATCATGCTGAACGCGCCGAGATCGTGGAGGATGTCCTCGGCCGCGATGGTCTCGCGCCGAATCCGGGACTCGGCGAAGGCCACGTCCTCGGGGATGCCGGGGTCCAGGTGATGGCATACCATCAGCATGTCCAGGTGCTCGTCCACGGTGTTCACTGTGTACGGGCGCGTGGGGTTGGTGGAGGAGGGCAGCACGTTGGGTTCCCCGCAAAGCTTGATGATATCCGGGGCGTGCCCCCCGCCCGCTCCCTCGGTGTGGTAGGCGTGGATCGTCCGCCCCCGGAACGCCGCCAAGGTGTGCTCCACGAACCCTGATTCGTTGAGGGTGTCGGTGTGAATGGCTACCTGTACGTCGAACCTCTCCGCCACCGCCAAGCAGTTGTCGATGGCCGCCGGCGTGGTCCCCCAGTCCTCGTGCAGCTTGAGACCCATCGCCCCGGCCTCGATCTGCTCCCTCAGAGCGGTGGGCAGGCTGGCGTTCCCTTTGCCGAGAAACCCGAAGTTCAGGGGCAGACCCTCGACCGCTTGGAGCATGCGGTGGATGTTCCAGGGGCCGGGGGTGCAGGTCGTGGCGTTGGTGCCGGCTGCGGGCCCGGTCCCCCCCCCCAGCATGGTGGTGACGCCCGCCATCAGCGCCTCCTCGACCTGCTGGGGGCAGATGAAGTGAATGTGGGCATCGATCGCCCCGGCGGTGGCGATCAGCCCCTCTCCTGCGATCACCTCGGTGCCGGGGCCGATGACCAGGTCCACGTCCGGCTGGACGTCGGGGTTGCCAGCCTTGCCGATGCCGGCGATGCGGCCCCCTTTGAGCCCCATGTCCGCCTTGACGATGCCCCAGTGATCCAGGATCAGGACGTTCGTGATTACGGTGTCCACGGCGTGGGCGGATGACGCCTGCCCCTGGCCCATCCCGTCGCGGATCACCTTGCCCCCTCCGAACTTGACCTCCTCCCCATAAACCGTGTGGTCCTCTTCGACCTCGATCCACAGAGAGGTGTCGCCCAGGCGCACCCGGTCCCCCACGGTCGGGCCATAAAGCTCCGCATAGGCCCGGCGGTCAATCCCGTTCATCGGTCGCCCTCCAGCGCCCCCATCACCTTGCCGTTGAACCCGTACACCCGTCGCGCCCCACCGTACTCGACCAGCTCCACCTCCCTCTGCTGACCCGGCTCGAAGCGCACGGCCGTGCCCGCGGGGATGTTGAGCCGGAACCCGAGCGCCGCCTGCCGGTCGAACCTCAGCGCCTCGTTGACCTCGTAGAAGTGGTAGTGGGAGCCCACCTGGATCGGCCGGTCTCCGGTGTTGACCACGACCAGGGGCCGCGTCCTGCGGCCCGCGTTCAATACCACCGTTCCCTCTGGGGTCAGGATCTCGCCGGGCTTCATGGGACCTCCTCACCGAATCGGGGCGTGGACCGTCACCAGCTTGGTTCCGTCGGGGAAGGTGGCCTCCACCTGCACCTCGGTGATCATCGAGGGCACCCCCTCCATCACATCCTCGCGGCGGAGAAGGGTGGTGCCGTAGTCCATCAGCTCGGCCACGCTGCGGCCCTCACGGGCCCCTTCGAGGATCGCCGCTGAGATGTATGCCACCGCCTCCGGGTAGTTCAGCCTGAGGCCCCGCGCCTTGCGGCGCTCGGCAACCAACGCGGCGGTGAAGAGCAGAAGTTTGTCCTTCTCGCGGGGGGAAAGCTCCATGGCTGCCTCCTTGGTCTTCGTTGCCCTGGACCCGTGCCGAGACGGGTCAGGTGTTCCAGATGCGAGGTGCGCATGCCCGCCGATCCGCAAAGATCGGACGCAGGACCTCCCAGGCCCTCACAAAGCACCGACGTGCCCTCTCCGCGTGGTGCCCGAGATACCGGCACACCAAGGCGTCCCGAAGCTGGGTGACGCTGACCAGCTCGTCTGCCCCTGACGTGGGGGCGTCCAGCACCGCCCGAACCCGCTCTACCGCTTCGGGATGGCTCGTGGCACAGAGCAAGCTCGCCACCACCGTGAACCCCCCCAACCCCCAGGGCGCCCGGAAGGGCCGGGGCTCCCTTCCCAAACGGGTCCGTTCCAGCACCAGGGGCGAGCCGTCGCGCCAAAGCTCGAAGCTCTGGCTCCAGCTTCCTTGGTCGTAAGGAGCCCCGGACCCGGGGAGCCCCACACACAGGATCTCCCACCCCAGAAACCCCCCGTCGCCGATGAGATCGACGCGGGTGTGCAGATCGGCGCGGGCCCCGCTGAACAGAATGGTCTCCTGGGGGAGCCACTCGAGGATGCCTCCTGGTTCCACCCTGAGCCGGTGCCCCTGGCTGGCCTGGGGACCGTGGCTCCGGTACATCTTGGTTGCGGCGGGGGTCGTGATCAGTGCGTGCGCCCCCTCTCCCGCCCGGATGCGGACCCGGAGCCGGTCTCCAGCCACCACCCCGCCGGGCGGGTGCAGCAGATACACGTGGCACGCGCCCCCATCCTCGGGGGGATAGAAGGGCCGTTGCACCAGGAGGGGGCCTCGGTGGCGCCTGTGAGCCAGGACCGTCCGCCCGTCTGCGCGGGCGAACTCCAGGACCAGCTCCCCCTTCCACCCCGTCTCCGCCGAGGCGTGTCGCAAGGCCGGAGGCTTCTCCCCGATGGGCCCGCCGCCTGCCGGATGCGCTGGCGCCCCTCCGGCCTCAAACGGTGAGATACCGTTGGACCAGATGCTCATCGAGGTTCTCGATCGGGCCACTCGCCACGGTTCGTCCTTTCTCCATGATGAAAAAGTCCCGGGCTACGCGCCGCGCGAACGGCAGCTTCTGTTCCACCAACAGCACGGTCACGTTCCCCTCGCGGTTCAGATGCATGATCACGTCGCCGATCTCGTGGACGATGTTGGGTTGGATCCCCTCCGTGGGCTCGTCCAGGATCAGAAGCTTCGGATCGATCACGAGCGCCCGCGCAATCGCGAGCTGTTGTTGCTGCCCGCCGGAGAGGTCCCCTCCCCGGCGGTGCCGCATCTTCCGGAGCGCTGGAAACAGCTCGAAAACGGAGTCGGGAATCTCCCGGAGGCCGTCCCGGCGCGCACCCAGCCCCAGCCGGAGGTTCTCCTCCACCGTGAGATGGGGAAACACCTCCCGCCCCTGGGGGACGTACCCGATCCCGAGACGGGCACGGATCTCTGGGGGGTGCCCCGACAGCTCGCGGCCTTCGAACACGATGCTGCCGGATGGGATCGGGAGCAGGCCCATCACCGCTTTGAGAAGAGTGGTCTTGCCCACACCGTTGCGCCCCACGATGCAGGTGCAGGAGCCCTCGGGCACGCTCAGCCGGAGGTCCCAAAGGATGTGGCTTCCGCCGTAGAACTGATTGAGACCGCTGATCTCGAGCACCCTCAGCTCCCCAGGTACACCTCGATCACGCGGGGGTCGTTTTGCACGGCATCCATGCCGCCCTCGGCGAGCACCCGACCCTCGTGCAGCACCGTGACCCTGCGCGCGATGTTGCGGACGAACTCCATGTCATGCTCCACCACCACGACGGTGCGCTCTCCTGCAAGGGAGGTCAGCAGCTCCGCCGTGCGGTCGGTCTCTCCGGCCGTCATGCCGGCCACCGGCTCGTCCAGGAGCAGCACTCGAGGATCCTGGACGAGCAACATTCCGATCTCGAGCCACTGCTTCTGGCCGTGGGAAAGTAGTCCGGCCCGGACGTGCATGCTTTCGGTCAGTCCGACGAGCTCCAGCACCTGTTCGATGCGCTCCCGTTCCCCTCCGGTCAGCCGAGCGAACAGGCTGTGCCAGACCCCCTTGTCCCCCCGGAGGGCGAGCTCGAGGTTCTCGAACACGCTGTGCTGCTCGAACACGGTGGGCGTCTGGAACTTGCGGCCGATCCCCTCCTGGGCGATCTGCGTCTCGGTGAGCCGGGTGAGGTCCACGGACTGCCCAAAGAACACGGTGCCGGCGTCCGGGCGGGTCTTCCCCGTGATCACGTCCATGAGAGTGGTCTTGCCGGCTCCGTTGGGCCCGATGATGCACCGCAGCTCACCGTCCTCGATGTAGAGGTTCAGATCGTCGAGGGCCTTGAACCCGTCGAAGCTGACCGTCAGACCCTCCACATAGAGGATGACGCCATGGCTCGTGTCCGGGCCTTCCCTGGGCTCGGGACCGCGGCATCGCGGCCCCCTGTTTACCGGTTCGACGTGCATGAGCCCCTTCTTTTGGGAAAACGGTTCAGAAGTGCGGCAGCCCCTTCGGGAAAGAAAAGGGTCACGCCGACGAACAGCGCGCCGAGAACGTACAGCCACAGCTCGGGGGAGACGACGGTGAACCAGCTCTTGATCCCGTTGACCAGCATCGCGCCGACCAAGGCCCCGACAAGGGTCCCTCTGCCGCCCACGGCAACCCATATCGCCATCTCGATGGACCCGGCGGGCTGCATTTCGCTGGGGTTGATGATGCCCACTTGGGGGACGTACAGGGCTCCGGCGAGCCCACACAGGACCGCCGACAGGGTCCAGACAAAGAGCTTGTAGTGGAGCGGGTTGTATCCGGAGAACATGACCCGGCTCTCGGCGTCGCGTATGGCAGCGAGCACCCGGCCGAGCTTGGAGGTGACGATGTACCGGCACAGGAGGTACGTGAGCAGGAGGAGCACGGCGGTAACGACGTAGAGGCCCAGCTTGGTGGAGGGGACCTGAAGGGAAAACCCCAGGATTCGTTTGAAGTCGGTGAGGCCGTTGTTCCCCCCAAAGCCCGTCTCGTTCCGGAAGAACAGGAGCATGAGGGCGTAGGTCATCGCTTGGGTGATGATCGAGAAGTAGACCCCCTTGATCCTGGAGCGGAACGCGAAGTAGCCGAAGACATAGGCCAGCAGGGCCGGCACCAGCACCGCCATGAGCAGGGCAAACCAGAACCGGTCGAACCCGTACCAGAACCAGGGCAGCTCCTTCCAGTCGAGGAACACCATGAAGTCCGGCAGGTTGCTCCGGTAGACCCCTTCCCCTGCGATGGCGCGCATGAGATGCATCCCCATGGCGTACCCGCCCAGGGCGAAGAACACCCCGTGCCCGAGGCTCAGGATGCCCGTGAACCCCCAGATGAGGTCCATCGCCAGGGCCACCATGGCGTAACAGAGGAATTTGCCGAGGAGCATGACCATGTAGTCGGGAACGTGGAGCCATGTACCCGGCGGCGGCACGAGGTTGAGAACGGGAACCCCGACGATGCCGACGGCCGCGACGAGGGCCGTAACGAGCCAGCCCCGCCGTGAGTGCATACCCGCTAGGCGATCGAACCGTGATCCCATCATGTCAGCCTTCGGCCGTTCGGCCCTTCAGGGCGAACATCCCCTGGGGCCGCTTCTGGATGAACAGGATGATGAATGCCAGCACCAGGATCTTCCCGAGCACGGCGCCCGTGTACGGCTCTAAGAACTTGTTCACCACGCCCAGGCAGAGGGCCCCCCACACGGTGCCCGCGATCTTCCCTACCCCCCCCAACACGACCACCATGAAGGAGTCCACGATGTACGACTGGCCGAGTTCCGGGCCCACGTTGCCGATCTGGGACAGGGCCACCCCGCCCAGCCCCGCGATGCCGGAGCCGAGCCCAAACGTCCACATGTCCACCCGTGACACCGGGACCCCCATGCATGCGGCCATGGATCGGTTCTGAGTGACGGCGCGCACCCTCAGGCCGAGCGGGGTGCGGCGGAGGAGCACCCACACGAGGGCCACTGCAAAGAGGACGAACAGGACGATGGCGACGCGGTTGTGGGTCAGCACGAGCCCTTGCATCACCTCGGTCCCCCCTGACATCCACGTCGGGCTGGCGACCTCCACGTTCTGGGCCCCGAACACCAGCCGTACCGTCTGGATCAGCAGAAGGCTGATCCCCCATGTCGCCAACAGGGTCTCCAGGGGGCGCCCGTAAAGGTGGCGAAGAACGCACCGCTCCAGAACCATTCCCGTCACGGCCGCCACGCCGAAGGCCATCGGCACGGCGGCCACGAGGTACCAGTCGAACCACCCCGGGAGATAGGTGCGGAACAGGTTCTGGGTCACGAAGGTGGCGTAGGCGCCCAGCATGAGCATCTCGCCGTGGGCCATGTTGATCACGCCCATCAGGCCGAAGGTGATGGCCAGCCCCAATGCCGCCAGAAGCAGCACGCTGCCGAGGCTCACCCCATAGAACAGGTTGCGGGAGAGGGAGACGAGGGCCAGCCTCCGTTCGATGGTGCGGATCGCATCGGCGGCCGCGGCGCGCACCTCTGGGTTTGGCTCCATGGTGAACTCGCCGGCCTCGTTCGTCTGGAGCATCCGCCGAAGCCTCTCCCTGACGTTCGCATCGGCAGAAGCCCCGAGCGTCCGGACGGCAGAGAGCCGACGGCGAGGGTCCCGGCTGTCGATCTCGATCTGTGCCAAGGCCAGCAGCAAGGCCTGTCGCACGTCGGCATCCCGCTCGGCCTCCAGCGCGGCCCGGATGGCCCCTGCAGCGTCCGGACGCGGGCGTTTGGCCAGCTCCCTCGCAGCAGCCAACCGGACCCCGAGGCTGGAGGAGGAGAGCTGGAGCCTCGCGATGACCGGCAGCAGTACCCGGCGGACCCGGTTGTTGATCACGGGGGAACGTAGGCGTCCGGTCCCAACCGCCACCCGCTCGCCGGTCACAACGTCTCGGGCGAAGGCCCCGCCCCCGTCGAGTATCAACACGCGCCCCTGCTCGTCGACACGAAGCTTCCTGTCGCGGAGGGCCTCGAGGGCCGGGAGGGCGGCGGGGTCCCCCAGGGCCCCGAGCACCTTGATCGAACGCAGAATGGTCCTCCGGCTCTTTGCCCCCAACCCTTGCAGAGCTTCCTTGAGGCCCGCAGCGGTTGCCGTGCTGCTGCCGAGGCATGCGAGAGAGATGAACAGGGCGAGGAGGCCCAGGGATGCGATTCTGTTGAGGGACATGGTCCTCTCTACCGGGTCTGTTTCCGGCGCCCCCGCCAGGAAAGCCGGGGGCGCCGGGGTCGGTTTATTTGTATCTCGGTTCGGTGCAGTTGCCGCACACCCATGGATAGGTCCAGTCGGCTACCTTTTTGGCGCTGTCGGGTAGGTACGGGCTCCAGGGTTCCGCACGGACGGGGCCGTCGGTCTGCCACACGATGTCGAACTGGCCGTCCTCTCGGATCTCGCCGATGAAGACCGGCTTGTGGAGATGGTGGTTCTTCGGGTCCATCCGAATCTCATACCCCGAAGGTGCCTTGAACGTCTGATAGCCCATGGCCTGCCTGACCGCGTCCACATCCGTGGTGCCTGCTTGGAGCACGGCCTGTGCCCACATCTTGATCCCGATGTAGGTGGCCTCCATCGGATCGTTCGTCACCCGTTTGTCGCCGCCGGGGAGGTTGTGCTTCTTGACGTATGCCTTCCACTTCTTTACGAACGCCCGGTTCTCGGGGGAGTCTATGGACATGAAGTAGTTCCAGGCCGCCAGGTGGCCGACGAGGGGCGCCGTGTCGATGCCCCGCAGCTCTTCTTCACCCACGGAGAAGGCGATGACGGGGATGTCCTCGGCCCGGACCCCCTGGTTGGCCAGCTCCCTGTAAAAGGGCACATTCGAGTCACCGTTGATGGTGGAGATGACGGCTGTCGGTTTTGCTGCTGCGAACCTTTTGATGTTTGCGACAATGGTTTGATAGTCGCTGTGCCCGAAAGGGGTGTAGATCTCCATGATGTCGTCGTCACTGACGCCTTTTTGGTGCAGGAAAGCGCGAAGGATCTTGTTGGTGGTGCGCGGATACACATAGTCGGTGCCCAGCAGCACGAACCGTTTTGCGCCGCCGCCTTCCTCGCTCATGAGGTACTCGACAGCCGGGATCGCTTGCTGGTTGGGGGCAGCCCCGGTGTAGAAGACGTTGTAGGAGCACTCTTCCCCTTCATACTGCACGGGGTAGAACAGGAGGGCGTTGAGCTCTTCAAATACGGGGAGTACAGACTTTCTGGACACCGAGGTCCAGCAGCCGAACACGACCGCAACCTTGTGCTTTTCGATCAGTTCGCGGGCCTTCTCTGCGAACAGGGGCCAGTTGGAGGCTGGGTCCACCACAATGGGCTCGATCTTCTTTCCCAGCAGCCCCCCCGACTCATTGATCTCCTCTATGGCCATCAGCGCAACGTCCTTCAGGGAGGTTTCGCTGATGGCCATGGTCCCAGACAGGGAATGCAGGATGCCGACCTTGATGACCCCGTCCTCTGCGGCGCCATAAGAGGGCGTAGTCAGAAGTGCGCCGAGCGCCGCTGCGGCGACCATGGTCCTTACCCGTCTTCTCCCTTGCCGCATCTGTTTCCTCCTTCTCCTCTATCGCTGTTGGCCCAGAAGGCACACGCCTCGAGGCCGGCAGCGGGTGGCCGGGCCCCACACCGGGGCATCTATTGACCGCTGTTCCCCTCCGGGTCCCCGGGCACGAACTCCTGCCGCAGGCTCATCCCCGGCGTCGTACGGAGCGGGTTCCAGGGGGGCGCGGGGTCTGGCGAACTCGGGCGGGGCATACTCAAGAGGTGTGCCAGGGGGGTGGGAGAGAGGGGTTCTTTCGTGTAACGGTTTGAAATGTATCTTGAATTTCGTCCTAGTGGCAATACTGTTCACTTTAAGATACGAACGTGTTCGCAAATGGGCTGCAGTCGCATGGGCGAGACCGTTTGGCGATGCCGAGTCGGATACGGGGTCATCTTCCGCTTCACCGCTCGCGGGTTGCGTCGACCACGACTGGACACCACTCGCTCTTCCAAAATCTCCTCCAGCACCTGCGCATGGAACGCCGCCCTGTGCTCAGGGGGGAGTGGCGACGAAAGCGGGCAGTCTCCGACGCACCACCCGCACCGTGTGAACGAAGGAAAGTTCGTCAGGATCCACATCGCCCTTGCGGGCGGCTTCATGCATGAGTCCTCGTATCGCAAAATGCGCCATCAGGAACCCAAAGAACTCCTGTCGGACGAGCTCCGGGGTCTTGCTCCGGAGCACAATCCGAGCCCCTCGGAGGTGCGTTTTCAACTCGTCGAGTGCAGTCTCGATCTCCCAGCGTTCCTGGTACAGGGCGGCCAACTCCTCTGCCGGGGCATCTTCAGGGTCGAGGATCGTGGTCACCAACCGGTACACGTCCTCTGCGCCTGGGACTCCGTCCAGTGTGTACTCGATCACCCGGACCATGACACCGCCCCGATCCTTTTGGCGAGCATAGGCGTTGGGATAGATCTTGCTCAGATAGGAACCATCGGACAGACGGCGGATGCACGGCAGGCGTGCGCTTGCCTTCACTCGCCACAGCAGATCGGCTCCGGTTGCGCAGGCCTGGGTCCACAAGGGCCAGGAGAAGAAACACCGATCGGCCAGACACAGCATCCCGGGCCGCAAGGACTCCACCACGTGCCGAGCCAACGCGACCTCGCTCGTGTGGTATCCACCCATGCGGGAGCCGAACAGCACGTGGGTTCCGTTCTCCACCAAGGAGACGAACCGGATCTGCGGATAGGCGCTCCGTCCCCGGGCGGCCTTGGGGCGTCCGAAGGCTTGTTCGTTCTCCTGAGTATCGGCCACATCCAAGGTGCTGCCGTCCAGGCTGACCAGCCGCCAGCGCCGGTACCACGCCCCTCGGGTGGCCGTTTCGGCGATCGGCCGGACGAGTTCGTTGTGCAGCCGTTCGATCGGTTCCGCCCCCAGACGGGACCGCGCTTGGGAGATGGCCGATTTTCCGGCAACGCGAACGCGTTCACGGGGCCCCATGAGCCACTGGAGACCTTCGAGCAAACAGCGGAGCACCTCTCGTGTGGACACGCTCATGTACAACGCCAGTGCGATCACATAGTAGACCACGACATGGGCAGGTAAGGCGCGCTGTCGCTGGCTCGCCTTGCCTGTGGCTTGCAGCACCTCGTGCACCTTGGGCAGGGGGAACGTTTTTGCGATGACCCCCAGCGTGATGTAATCCGTGATCCGCGTGCCTTCGGGAAGCCCTGCTGGAGTTCGAGCCATCCTTCACCTCGCTTTCCATGAGTAAGGAAGACGAGAGAAGAATAGCACGAAGGCACACTAAGTGAACAGTATTGGTCCTAGTGGTGGGACGGTGGGGGAAGGGTGGGATAGGTCTGTTGCGACAAAAATGAATCATATACTGCAATAGTATACATTAATGTTAATATGTGGCATCTCGGCAACGTTTTGGTTTCGGGGGCTGCTTTCTCCCGACAAGGTGTGACGGACGGGGCCATGCTGGTTGACCTCCCCCCCGGCCGGGCGCGGCCCCGCCGGGTCTCTCCGATCGTCCCTTGCCCTACGGTGATCTCGGCGCGGGGGGCTGTTTCTCTCCCCTCTCTGAGGGTATGCTGCCTGCTTGCGCTCCCTCCCTTGCCCCGGCCCGCCCCCATGACGCGACCGAGCCGGCTCCCGCGCACCGTGATCGCCCTGGCCGCCGTCCTGCTCCTGGGGGTGCCTCCCCCCCGGCGGCCTGAGGGTGGGAGCCCTTTTCCCGCTTTGTGGCATGCCCCTGCCGCGGTATGATTCCCGCTCGGCTTCCCTCCGCGAGGCTCCCTGCTCGCGGGGCCCGGCCCCTTCCCGCGCCCCGGGTGGACCCATGGAGCGACATAGCCTTCTGACCCTGATCGAGAACACGGACCCCGGGATCGTGCTGTTCGACGACCGGTTCACGGTGCGCTACATCAACCGGGCGTTCCTGATGATCTTCGCCGGGATCACGAGCGACGACGTGTTCTCGGGCGACATCATGCGGTTCCACGACGAAGCGGGCCGGGAGCGGATCCGGCAGATGTTCCGGCTGATGAAGGACTCGAGCCGCCAGGTGCCGTTCTCGTTCAAGCGCATCGGCGACGGCCGCGACGACCGCTACCTGTTCCTGAAGCTGATCCCCCTGCTGGACCGGGACATGGCCGACGCCCTCAACTGCATGCTGGTGTACGACATCACCCCGTTCGTGGCCGACCGGGAGCGCACCTTCATCAAGATCCCGGTGAGCGCGGGCCGCGAGATCCACCTGCTGGACCCCGACGAGGTGCTGTTCCTGCGGGCCGACAACATCTACTCCCGGGTGCACACCCCCGAGGGCGAGTACTTCTGCGATTTCTCCCTGGGCTTCGTGGAGGAGCGCCTCCCCCCCGACCGGTTCTACCGGATCCACCGCAGCTACATCGCCAACCTGGCCCGGGTCCGCAAGGTGGTGCGCGGCTCCAGCGGCTACACCCTGCTCATGCGGGGCAGCGACCTGCCCCTGCCCGTGAGCCGGGCCCGGGCGCCCGAGCTGTTCTCCCGCCTGGGCCTTCGCTGAGACCGGCCGCCGCAGCTCACCAGTCCCTGGCGGCCCCTCACCAGCCGTGGGCGCAGGTGGCCAGTGCGGCCTTGAAGCGGTCCCCAGAACGGGGTTTGATCTTCCCCGGCCTGCCCGACGCAACCGCCAACCGGAGGTGACACCATGGAGCACAAGGCACCGAAGCGAAGCGCGGACCCCGCCGGCGTGGAGATGCTCGAGATCGCGGAGCGCGACCGCCTGGACTCCGTGTGGGAGCGCCTGGAGCGACAGCAGCCCCAGTGCGGCTACGGCCAGCTCGGCACCTGCTGCCGGATCTGCGTCATGGGCCCGTGCCGGATCGACCCCCTGGGCGAGGGGCCCATCCGGGGGGTGTGCGGGGCCACGGCCGACACCATCGTGGCCCGGAACCTGGCCCGCATGGCCGCGGTGGGCGCGTCGGCCCACTCGGACCACGGCCGCAAGGTGGCCCTCACCCTCAAGGAGGTGGCCGAGGGCACGGTGACCGACTACCGGATCACCGACACCGAGAAGCTCACCGCGGTGGCCGCGAAGCTCGGGATCGCGGTCGAGGGCCGGTCGTTCCCGGACGTCGCCAGGGACGTGGCCGACGCGGCGCTCCACTGCTTCGGAAAGCAGGACGACCAGCCCATCTCGTTCCTCGAGGCCTACATGCCGGCCAAGCGGTTCGAGCGACTCAAGAAGCTCGAGGACGACCTGCTGGCGTCCACCGGCGCCAGGTACGGGCTCCTGCCCCGGGGCATCGACCGCGAGTCGGTGGACATCCTCCACCGCACCCACTTCGGGTGCGACGCCGACCCCCTGTCCCTGGTGCTCCAGTCGGTGCGGTGCTCCCTGGCCGACGGGTGGGGCGGGTCCCTGATCGCCACCGAGCTCCAGGACGTGCTGTTCGGCACCCCCCGGGTCAAGACCGTGCGGGCCAACCTGGGGGTGCTCGAGGAGGATATGGTCAACCTCATCGTCCACGGCCACGAGCCCATCCTCTCGGAGAAGGTGGTGGAGCACGCCCTGTCGGACGAGATGCAGCAGCGGGCCCGGGACAAGGGGGCCCAGGGGATCAACGTGGCCGGCCTGTGCTGCACCGGCAACGAGGTGCTCATGCGCCAGGGGGTGAACGTGGCCGGCAACGAGCTCCACAGCGAGCTCGTGATCATGACCGGTGCGGTGGAGGCCATGGTGGTGGACGTCCAGTGCATCTACCCGGCCCTGGCCGACCTCGCGGCCTGCTACCACACCAAGCTCATCACCACCAGCGAGCAGACCAAGATCCCGGGCGCCCTCCACATCCAGTTCGAGGAGCACCGGGCCGACGCGGTGGCCCGCCGGATCGTGGAGACCGCCATCGACGCGTTCGAGGCCCGCAACCGGGGCCGCGTCTACATCCCGCCCCACTCCGAGGAGGCCGTGGTGGGGTTCAGCGTGGAGGAGATCCTCAAGGCCCTGGGCGGCACGGTGGCGCCCCTGGTCAAGGTGATCGCCGACGGCGCGATCAAGGGGGTGGTGGGCGTCGTGGGGTGCAACAACGTCAAGGTGCGCCAGGACTCGTTCCACCGGGAGCTCACGGCCGAGCTGATCGCCCGGGACATCCTGGTGATCGGCACCGGGTGCTGGGCCATCGCGGCGGCCAAGGCCGGCCTGATGCAGCTCTCCACTCGGGAGCAGGCCGGCCCGGGCCTCAAGGCGGTGTGCGAGCAGCTCGGCATCCCGCCGGTGATCCACATGGGCTCGTGCGTGGACTGCTCGCGCATGCTCGTGCTCGCCGGGGCCCTGGCCGACCACCTGGGCGTGGACGTGGACGCCCTGCCCCTGGTGGGCTCGGCCCCCGAGTGGACCACCGAGAAGGCCGTGGCCATCGGCACCTACTTCGTGGGCTCCGGGGTGCCGGTGCACCTGTGGCCCGTGCCCCCGGTCCTCGGCAGCCCCGCGGTCACCAAGATCCTCACCGAGGACGCCAAGGGGGTGCTCGGCGGCTACTTCTTCGTGGAAGAAGATCCCAAGGCCGCCGCGGACCGGATGGAGGCCATCATCGCCGAGAAGCGCGCCGGGCTCGGCCTGTGAGCGGGGAGGGAGCCATGAAAAAGATCTTCGTGGACTACATGCGTTGCGTGGCGTGCAAGGGGTGCGAGATCGCGTGCGCGGTGGAGCACCATCCCAGCCGGAGCCTGCTCGGCCTGGTGGGGGACGCCCGGACCCAGGTCAACGTGCGGGTGCTCGCCGTGGAGCACGAGGCGTTCCCGGTGTCGTGCCGGCACTGCGACCCGGCCTGGTGCATGGACGCGTGCCCGGCCGGGGCCATCTCCCGCGACCCGGTCACCGCCGCGGTGATCCTGGACCAGGCCAGGTGCAAGGCGTGCGGCATGTGCGCCATGGTGTGCCCGTTCGACGCCATCGCGTTCAAGGTCACCCACGCGTCCCCCGACGGCCGGGAGACCGCGTTCAAGTGCGACCTGTGCTCCCACCGGGTCCGGGAGGGGCGGCTTCCGGCCTGCGTGGAGGCGTGCCACTCGGGCGCCCTGGCGTTCCGCGAGCACGAGGAGGTGCGCCGGGACCGGGCGACCCGCAACCTGCGGGAGTACCTGCTCGGCCAGCGCGCCCTGCCCGACACCTTCGCCCTGTACCGCGAGCTCCGGCGCAAGGAGTTCGCCCGGCGCGGGGAGCCGGCGCCGTGAAGGTCGTGACCGTGGGGGCGGGAGTCGCCGCCGCCGAGTTCGTCGAGACCCTCCGGGCCGAGGGGTTCCGGGGCGAGATCGTGATGATCTCGGCGGAGGGCTTCCCGCCCTACTCCCCGTGCGTCATGCCGTTCTTCCTGGCCGGCGACCCCCTCGAGACGGCCTACTGGAAGGGCGCGGACTTCTACGACCGGCTCGGGGTGACGCCCCGCCTGGGGGACCCGGTGACGGAGGTGGAGGACGGCAAGGTGCGCACCGCCTCCGGAGCGGTGGAAACCTTCGACCGGCTCCTGTACGCCCCCGGGGCCCGGGACCGGTACCCCGAGCCCTCGTGGCTCCGGGTGCGCGGCGTGTTCGGCTTCAAGACCCTGAGCGACCTCACGGCCATCGACCGGCACATCCGGGAGACGGGCGCCCGCCGGGCGGTGATCTTCGGCGGCGGGTTCATCGGCGTGGACGCGGCCCTGGCCCTGTGGCACCGGGGCCTCCAGGTCACCGTGGTGCACCGGAACAACCGGCTCCTGTCCCGGATGACCGACGAGGACGGGGGCAAGTTCGCCACCCGGCTCCTGGCCGAGCGCACCGGCATCGAGGTGCGCCTCGAGACCCGGGTCACCGCCGTCAACGCCCGGGACGGGGCGCTCGCGTCGGTGGACCTGACCGACGGCACCCGGATCGAGACGCCGCTCCTGATCGTCGCCACCGGGGTGGCCCCCGAGTCGGGGCCCCTCACCGGGGCCGACCAGGGGGTCGCGGTGGACGAGGCCCTGCGGTTCGACCCCCGGGTCTACGCGGCCGGGGACGTGGCGGTCACGCCCCACGCCGTGGACGGCCGGCCCGGCCTGTACGCCCTGTTCCCCAACGCCGTGGAGCAGGCCCGGGTGGCGGCCCGGCACCTGGTGCACGGCCGCGGCGCGTACGCCGGCTCGGTCGACGCCAACGTGCTCCGCAAGCACGTGGACTTCCCGGTGGTCTCGGCCGGCCGGTTCGAGGGGGAGCCCCTCACCTGGCAGGACGCCGACCGGTTCCGGCGGGTGTACCTGAAGGACGGCCGGATCAACGGGTACATGCTGGTGGGCGACATGGCCGCCGCCGGCTACCTGCACCGGCTCTACCTGGAGCAGACCCCGGCCGAGCGGGAGGTCCCGGGTCTCTTGTCCGACACCTCGGGCACGAGCTACTACCGCAGGGCCGTGGGACTGGGGGGCCGGTGAGGGGCGGGCGGATCCAGCTGTGTGTCACAGCGCCTCTTCCCCCCGCTCGCCGGTGCGGATCCGCACCGCTTCCTCCACGGCCAAAACGAAGATCTTCCCGTCCCCGATCTTGCCGGTGCGCGCGCCGCGCTCGATGGCCTCGACCGCGGCCGGGGCCAGCTCGTCGGGCACCACCACCTCGATCTTCACCTTGGGGATGAAGTCCACCGTGTACTCGGCGCCCCGGTAGTGCTCGGTGTGGCCCTTCTGTCGGCCGAACCCCTTGACCTCAATGGCGGTCATGCCCTGGATCCCGGCCTCCTTGAGGGCGTCCTTCACGTCGTCGAGCCGGAACGGCTTGATGATGGCCTCGATTTTCTTCACGGCTTCCTCCTTCTAGGGCTCGGTTTCCACCGCGGCCCGGAGCCGGGCCAGAATGCGCTTCTTCTTGTCCTCCCCCTCGATCCGGCCGCCCAGGAGGTCTCGCACGTGGAACACGTCGCGGGCCTGGGGCCCCTGGGTCGTGACCATCGCATGAACCACGGTGAGCCCCAGCTCGTCCAGGGCCGCCGTCAGGGCGGCCAAGAGCCCCGGCCGGTCCCGGCAGGTGACCTCGATCACGGAGTGCACCGGCGAGCCGTGGGTCAGGTCCACGCGGGTGGGAACGGGCATGGCCGCCATCCGGCGGTCCACCAGCCCCGGCCGGCGGGGCCTGGGCCGGCCGGCCGTCAACGCCTCGTCGAGGGCCTGCCTCAGACGATCCCGGCCGGGGGGATGATCCGGCGGGTGGCAGCGGAACCATAGGTGCAGCAGGCCCCGGGGCCAGGCGTGGACCTGGAACATGCGGATGTCGAAGCCCAGGCGGGTCAGGGCGGCGGAGGTCGCCGACAGGGCCCACGGCGGCGGCGCGGAGATCACCCCCAGCACCTCCACAGGCCCGAAGGGGGTGGCCACCGTCTCCCACCGGCACGGGGCGTCGCCCAGCCGAGCTGTCATCCGGACCAGCCGGCCGAGGAGGTCGGGGGGCACCTGGAGCAGCTCGGCCGTGGGCACCTCGTCCACCAGAGCACGCTCGGCCGCGCCGCCGCAGGCCCGCGCGAGCTGCTCACGCAGGGCGTCGGCCGGCACGGCGGGGTCTGCCCGGGCCGTGCGGGCCCGGCTGTGGAGGGCGAGCAGCAGGTTGCGGGTCCAGGCGGTCCAGGTGGGGTGGTGGGGCCCCGGATGGGTCGAGGCCAAGTCCGCGTAGGCCAGCACCACGAGCGCGTCCAGGCGCTCGGGGGTCCCGGCGATCTTCCAGGCCTCCCGGGCCGTGCGGGGGTCGTCGGGGTCCCGCCGGAAGGCCAGGAGCGGCACGGCGTGGTGATGCTCGACCAACCGGGCCGCCTCCCTCGCCTCCTCGTCCGAGAGCCCCAGGGCCCGGGCGATCCGCTCGGCGTGGGAAGCCCCGGACCGGGCGTGGTCTCCGGCCGACACGCACTTGCCCAGGTCGTGGGTGAGCGCTGCCACCCGCAGCACCCAGGGGGCCGGGAGCCCGCCGGCGACCCGGGTGAGCCACGGCTCCCGATCCTCCAGCGCCCCCAGCCACAGCCGCTCGAACGCGGCCAGGCACTCCACCCCGTGGGCGCCCACGGTGAAGGCGTGGCGGGCGTCGTAGGGCACGGCGTGGGCCGCCTCGCCCAGCAAGGGGTCGACGTCCCCCAGGAGGCCGTGGTCGAGCAGGGCGTCGAGCAGGGGGTGCGAGGCCGCCCTCCTGCGGAACAGTCTGCCCAGGGCCTCCCGCAGGGCGGCGCGCCGCACGGGGGCGGGCGATGCGGCCAGGCGCGCCATCACGGAGGGGCGGGGCTTTCCGTCGGGACCCTGGGGGCCCTGGAGGGCCGAGGCCGCCCGGGCCGGGTCGTCGAACCCCTCGGTAGCCGTGGCGACGCGGGGGGGGTGGGGGAACCCGTCGGCCACGGCCTGCCACAGCGCCGCGATGTCGCGGGCCGCCCGGTGGAGCCGGGCAAAGAGCTCCTCGGGACGTTCGCCCGGCACCACGATCCGCGCCACGGCCTCGTGGTGCTCGAAGGTGAGATGGTCGGTCTTGCGGCCGGCAACGCCGTGGATGGCCGCCCGGACCCGATCGAGGAGGCGCGCCCCTTCCAACGCCTGGGGGCCCCGGGGAAGCCGGGCGATCTCCCGGTGCGGGTCGAGCCCCAGGCACGCCAGGACCCAACGGGCGGCCTGCAGGTCCCGCAGCCCGCCCCACCCCTCCTTCACGTGGGGTTCGAGCAGGTGCGAGATCTCCCCGAAGCGCTTGCGCCGGGCCTCCACGTCCTCGATGACGGCCCTCGCCCAGGCCCGGGTTCGCCGGGACGGACGGGGTTTCGCCCCGGCTCGCCTGAGGGTCCGCTCGAACAGGTCGGGGTCCCCCAGGAGCAGGCGGGCATCCAGCAGCGCCGTGGCCGCGGTCAGGTCCTGGCGGGCCACGTCCCGACAATCGGCCGGGGTACGCAGGGCGTGGCCCACGTCGAGCCCGAGGTCCCACAGGGGGTACAGCACGGGTTCGACCTCGGGCGCGGTGCCGGAGCGGCCCGCGAGGAACAGCAGGTCCACGTCGCTGCGCGGGGCCATCTCCCTGCGGCCGTACCCGCCCAGGGCCACCACGGCCCGCCCCGGGCCGTCCCAGCCGGCGGCCCGGGCCAGGTCCCCCACCAGCTCGTCCACGAGCCGGGCGAACTCTGCGGGGGACGCCCGGCCCGAGGCCAGCCGGTGCCTGGCCTCGGCCAGGCGGTCCTTCCAGGCGGACAGGGGAGCCGTCACAGGGAGTAGCCCACCTCGCCGTGGGCCGTTTGGTCCAGGCCGACGAGCTCGTCCTCGGGGCTGACCCTCAGGCCGATGGTGGCGTCCAGCACCCGGCACAGCACCCAGGTCACGGCGAACGCGTACACCGCGGCCGCGACGACCCCCACCACTTGGACCCCGAACTGCCTCACGTCGCCGGTGATCAGGCTGCCCGCGCCCACGGTGGCGAAGATGCCGGTGGCCAGGGCTCCCCAGGCGCCGCCCACGCCGTGGACCCCGAGCACGTCCAGGGCGTCGTCGTAGCCGAACCGCTCCTTGAGGCACACGGCTCGGAAGCAGATGAACCCGGCCAGCCCTCCGACCACGATGGCCCAACCCGGGGTGATGAACCCCGCCCCGGGGGTGATGGCGACCAGCCCGGCCACCAGCCCCGACGCGGCGCCCAGGGCGCTGGGCTTGCCGAACCGGACCTTCTCGGCTGCGAGCCACCCGAGCATGCCCGCGGCGGCGGCCGTGTTGGTGGACACGAAGGCCAGCACCGCGGTTCCGTTGGCCGCCAGGGCGCTGCCGGCGTTGAACCCGAACCAGCCGAACCACAGGAGCCCGGCCCCCAGCAGGGTCATGGTCAGGTTGTGGGGGATGAACCGCTCGGTGGGGTACCCCCGGCGCTTGCCGAGCACGAGGATCGCGGCCAGGGCCGACACGCCCGACGAGATGTGCACCACGGTTCCGCCGGCGAAGTCCAGGGCTCCCAGCTCGAGCAGCCACCCGCCGTCCCCCCACACCCAGTGGGCCAGGGGGTCGTACACCAGGAACGCCCACAGGACGATGAACAGGGTGTAGGCCCCGAACTTGACCCGTTCGACCAGGGCCCCGCTGATGAGGGCCGGCGTGATGATGGCGAACATCCCCTGGAACACGGCAAAGGCCAGGGTGGGCACCGTGCCGGACAGGGTGTCCGGGGTGAGGCCCGCGAGGAACAACCGGTCCAGGCCCCCGATCCAGGGGCCGGGGGCTCCGCCGAACGACAGGGAGTACCCGGCCACGACCCACTGGACCGCCAGCACGCCCATGGCGATGAAGCTGAGCATCAGGGTGGAGAGGATGTTCTTGGCCCGGACCATGCCCCCGTAGAACAGGGCGAGCCCGGGAACCATCAGCAGCACCAGGGCGGAGCTCACCAGGAGCCAGGCGGTGTCGCCGGGGTTGGGGCCGGACCCGGCCCATGCCGGGCCGGCGACGAGGGGCAAGACGAGGGGCAGGGCAGCGGCCCGGAAGGGGCGGATGAGACGCATCGGTTCCTCCTTGCTTCGGCGCGACAGGGGTTGGCAGGGGGAGGGCCGAAAGCAAGGCGCGTGCCCGGGGTGAAAGCCGGCCACCCTGGCCGGGTTCCGGGCTCGGGGAGGGGGAGGGAACGGGTGGGGTTGCAACAATCGTGTGACGGTGTGGGTGGCTTCGATACAAAAATGTCGTAACGTTGGGCGGGGAAAACAAAAAGGGGAAGCCGGGGGCAGCTCTCCGGGGGGGCAAAGAGCAATCGCGATCCCGACTTCCCCAACCGATTTTCCGTGTTGGTGGACGGAGGAACTATGCTCCCCCGGCCCCAATGTGTCAAGGGGCCCCAAAAAACTTTTTCAGGGGGTTCTCGAACCTTTTTACGCCGCTTCGAACCAGACCTTCCGTCGCCGCAGGTGGGTGCGGATGCGGGCCGGGGGGCGGAACTTGCCCGAGAGCAGCTCCGTGGCCAGGGGGTCGAGCACGTGGCGCCGGATGGTGCGCCGGAGCGGCCGGGCCCCGTACCGCGGGTCGGTGCCCTCCTCCACGAGGAACTCCTTCACCTCCGGGTCGAAGTCGATCGCAAGCCGCCGGGGCTCCAGGTACCCCTCCACCTCCTTGAGGATGAGCTCGCAGATCTTCAGGCTGGCCTCCCGGCTCAGGGGCCGGAACACGACGACCTCGTCGATGCGGTTCACGAACTCCGGCGGGAACTCCGCCTTGAGCGCCTTGAGGCTCTCGCTCTCCACCTCCTCGCAGCCGGTGCACACGCCGAACCCCGCCCGTCGGTCGAGCTCCTCCACCTCGCGGGTGCCCACGTTGCTGGTCATGATGATCACGGCGTCCCGAAACGAGACCTTCCGGCCCTTGCTGTCGGTCAGGATGCCCTCGTCGAGTACCTGGAGGAGGAGCTGATGGAGCTTGGGGTGGGCCTTCTCGATCTCGTCGAACAGCACCACGCACGGCCCCCGGGCCATCACCGCGTCGGTGAGGTAGCCCCCCTCGCCGTGGCCGATGTACCCCGGAGGCGCCCCAATGAGCTTCGCGTACTCATGGGACTGGGCGTACTCGCTGCAGTCCACCCGCACGAGCCGGTCCTCGCCCGGGTAAAGCACCCGAACCAGGGCCTTGGCGAGCTCGGTCTTGCCCACCCCGGTCTGTCCCAGGAAGAAGAAGCTGCCCACGGGCCGGTCCGGATCCTTCAGACCTGCCGCGGCGCGGCGCAGCACCCGGGCCAGCTTCTCCACGGCCTCGCGCTGCCCTACCACCTGGCGTTCCAAGAGCTCCTCCAGCCGGAGCACCCGGTCCGCTTCGTCCGGCGTCTCTTCCTGCCGGGGCTCCACCAGGTAGAGGTGGGTCTCCGCCTCGCCCTCGGTCACGGGCACCGAGACCCGCGTGATGTCGAGGTGGGGGTTCACGTCCACGCACAGCTGATACAGGGCGTCTTCGATTCGGCGCCGCTCCTCCCCCTCGGGTCCGCGGTCCAGGAGGTGGGGAAGGATCTCGGCCGGGAACTCCGGGATGCACAGCCCCAACAGGAACCGCACGTACTCGTCCCGGTTCCGGAACCGGGCCCCGCCCAGCAGCCGTTGGGTCTCCGTCTCGGTGAAGGAGCGCACCCTCACGAACCGGTCGAGGGCTTCGCTGTAACGAAGCACCGTGTTCACCGATACCTTCATGGCCTTCCACTCCTTTGCCTCCCCTCCGGTCTTGCATCGGGCGCTTTCGCCCTGGGTTACGGATCGGCCGGACCGGACCGGATCGTGACCCGGTCTCATGCCGACCCGCGTTCAAATCCATTGGCCCCCTGAGCACAGGGGCAAGGGGCCCATATTCATTTTTGTCCACCCCCCGCGCATGGGCAAGGGACTCCGGCCACACGGCGGGGAGGCAAACGAAGTTTTTTTCTCGCCGGTGGAGGCTTTTGGGCTTGAATCCCGGTTCGCGGTGTCGCGTGGGGTGCGGATAACGCTTTGGAATAAAAAGAGAAAGGTTTGGAGGTGGGGTCCGGCTTCGTTTGATTTTCCCGCGGTTCGTTTGGCGGATCGGCAGGCCGGCGGCCCGCGGGCCGTCCGTCCGCAGGAGGGCCACAAAACCTCTTGACCCATGGGGTTCGTTTGCTCTAGGTTGACGGCCGCCTTTAGCAGGACTGAATCCGGTTCAGCAACTCTTAAGCGGGGCGGGGTGGACACGGCGTATGAAGAAGGAGGTCCTGGAGAAGCTCAACCTGGGGGGGAAGATCAAGGAGCTTCGCCTGCAGCGGGGGATGACCCTGAAGGACCTGGCGGCGAAAACGGGGTTCAGTCCGGCCCTGTTGAGCCAGGTGGAGAACAACTTGGTGTCGCCGTCCATCTCCACCCTGTGGAACTTCGCCGAGGCCCTGGGGGTGAAGATCGGGTACTTCTTCCACCAGGAGGCTGAGGAGCGAACCGATTACGTGTTGACCCGGGCCGGAAAAGAGGCCCTGGTGTACCGAAACGAGCTGCCCCACACCCTGCCGTACCGGGACCTGGCGTACGGCTACGAGGGGCGCAGCATGAGCCCGATCCTCCTCTCGTGCGACGAGCCCTGTGAATTCTCTCTCAAGGAGCTCCCGTACGAGGGCGAGGAGTTCGTGCACGTGTTGGAGGGGCGGATCCAGGTGGAGTACGGGGGGCAGCGGTTCGACCTGGGCCCCGGGGACAGCCTGTACTACAACGCCCAGCTCCCCCACCGCATCCGGGTGGGGGACCGGGCGCGGTTCTTGGCGGTGTTGTATGAGGCCAACCGGAACTGAGAGGTGAGGCCTGGAATCTGCGATTGGGAGGTTGCCCACCATGTCCGTTCGTGACGTTGTGATCGTTTCCGCGTGCCGTACCCCCATCGGGGGGTACCTCGGGTCGCTCCAGCCCCTGAAGGTGACCGATCTGGGCGGGGTGGTGGTGAGGGAGGCCGTGCGGCGGGCCGGTCTCTCCCCCGACCGGGTGGACGAGTGCATCATGGGGAACGTGCTCCAGGCCGGGGTGGGCCAGAACCCGGCGCGCCAGGCCGCCCTCAAGGGTGGGCTGGCTTCGGCCGTGAATGCGTTCACCATCAACAAGGTGTGCGGGTCGGGCCTGAAGGCCGTGATGCTGGCCGCCCAGGCCGTGGCCTTGGGGGACGCCGACGTGGTGGTGGCCGGCGGCATGGAGAGCATGTCCAACGCCCCCCACCTCCAGCGCAACCTGCGGGGGGGGGTGCGGTTGGGCAACTTCCCCACCGAGGACGCCATGGTCCACGACGGCCTGTGGTGCGCGTTCAACGACGTGCACATGGGCAACCTGGCCGAGTACACGGCCCGGGAGGCGGGGCTCACTCGGGAGGAGCTGGACGCGTTCGCGGCCCAGAGCCAGCAGAAGGCGGCCCGGGCCATCGAAACGGGCGCGTTCCGCGACGAGATCGTGGCGGTGGAGGTTCCCCAGCGCAAGGGGGACCCCAAGCGGTTCGACACGGACGAGCCGGTCAAGCCGGGCACCACGGTGGAGATCCTGGCCAAGCTGCGGCCGGCCTTCGAGAAGGGGGGCATGGTCACGGCCGGCAACGCCCCGGGGCTGACCGACGGCGCTAGCGCCGTGGTGGTGACGAGCCGGGAGCTGGCCGAGCGCGAGGGGTTGCCGGTGCTCGCCACGATCCGTCACTATGCGGCGGCCCACCGGGACCCCAAGGACGTGTTCTTCGCGCCCATCGACGCGGTGCGCAGGGTCATGGACAAGGGCGGGTACGCCATCGACGACTTCGACCTGATCGAGGCCAACGAGGCGTTCGCGTCCCAGTGCCTGGCCGACGGCAAGGAGCTGGGCTGGGACTGGGACCGGGTCAACGTGAACGGCGGCGCCATCGCCCTGGGCCACCCCATCGGCGCGAGCGGCGCCCGGATCCTGACCACCCTGCTCTACGCCCTCCAGGCCCGGGGCGGCCGGCTGGGGCTCGCCACCCTGTGCCTGGGCGGCGGCGGGGCGGTGGCCATGGTGGTGGAGCGGGGCTAGCCAAGCAGCGAGGGGACGCGCAACCCGACGGAGCGCATCGAGAAGGGAGGAGAGAGCCATGCAGGTGAGCGACGTGAAGAAGGTGGGGGTCCTGGGGGCCGGCACCATGGGCCACGGCATCGCGCAGGTGTTCGCGGCCGCGGGATACCCGGTGGTGCTGCGCGACATCTCGGACGAGTTCGTGCAGCGCGGCATCGCCGCCATCACCAAGAACCTGGACCGCATGGTGTCCAAGGGCAAGCTGGAGGCGGCCCGGAAGGACGAGATCCTGGGCCGAATCCAGGGCACCACGTCCCTCGAGGCCCTGGCCGACGTGGACGTGGCCGTGGAGGCGGCCACCGAGAACCTGGACATCAAGCTCAAGATCTTCGAGGACCTCGATCGCATCACCAAGCCCGAGGCGATCCTCGCCTCCAACACCTCGTCCATCTCCATCACCAAGATCGGCAAGGTCACCGGCCGGCCGGGCAAGGTGATCGGCATGCACTTCATGAACCCCGTGCCGGTCATGAAGCTGATCGAGATCATCCGGGGCCTGCAGACCTCGGACGAGACCTACCAGGTGGTGGAGGAGCTGTCCAAAAACCTGGGCAAGGTGCCGGTGTGCGTGAACGACAGCCCCGGGTTCGTGTCGAACCGGATCCTGCTGCCCATGATCAACGAGGCCATCTTCACCCTGTACGAGGGGGTTGCCTCGCCCGAGGCCATCGACACCGTGATGAAGCTGGGCATGAACCACCCCATGGGGCCCCTGGAGCTGGCCGACCTGATCGGCCTGGACGTGTGCCTGTCGATCATGGAGGTGCTCTACGAGGGGTTCGGCGACTCCAAGTACCGGCCCTGCCCGCTGCTGAAGAAGATGGTGGATGCGGGCACCCTGGGCCGGAAGACCGGCAAGGGTTTCTACGACTACTCCGGGTAGAGGAGGGCGGCCATGGCGTACGAGAACGTGATCCTGGAGCAGGTGGAGCCCGGCATCTACCGCCTGACCATCAACCGTCCCAAGGCCCTGAACGCCCTGAACGCCGAGACCCTCGACGAGATCGAGGCGGCCCTGCGGGAGGTGGAGGCCGACCCCGGCGCCCGGGCCCTGCTGGTCACCGGCGCCGGCGACAAGGCGTTCGTGGCCGGGGCCGACATCAGCCAGATGCGCTCGCTCACGGCGGCCGAGGCCAAAGCGTTCGCCCTCAAGGGCCAGAAGGTGTTCCGCCGGCTGGAGGACCTGCCGGTGCCGGTGATCGCGGTGGTCAACGGGTACTGCCTGGGCGGGGGGTGCGAGCTGGCCATGGCGTGCGACTGGATCGTGGCGAGCGAGAAGGCCGTGTTCGGCCAGCCCGAGGTGAACCTGGGCGTGACCCCGGGGTTCGGAGGGACCCAGCGGCTCACCCGGATCGTGGGCAAGGCCCGGGCCATGGAGCTGGTGACCACCGGCCGGCAGGTGAAGGCGGCCGAGGCCAAAGAGATCGGGCTGGTGAACCACGTGGTGCCGGCCGAGTCCCTGATGGACGAGGCCCTGGCCCAGGCCCGGACCGTGGCGTCCAAGGGGCCGGTGGCGGTGCGGCTGGCCAAGGAGGCCGTGCAGCGGGGTCAGGACCTGGACCTGGACAACGCCTGCGTGCTCGAGAGCGACGTGTTCGGCCTGTGCTTCGCCACCGAGGACCAGAAGGAGGGCATGGCGGCGTTCCTGGAGAAGCGCAAGGCCGCGTTCCAGGGCCGGTGAGGTTGGTTCCCCCATTTCCGATTCCGGAGGAGTTTCCCCGATGAACTTCGAGCTGGACGACGTACAGACCCTGGTCCGGGACACGGCCCGCCGGTTCGCCCAGGAAGAGGTGGCCCCGCTCGCCGCCGAGATGGACAAGACCGCCACGTTTCGCATGGAGCTGGTGAAGCAGATGGGCGAGCTCGGGTTCATGGGCGTGGCGATCCCCGAGCAGTACGGCGGCGGCGGCATGGACTACCGGTGCTACTCCATCGTGGTGGAGGAGCTCTCGGCGGTGTGCGCCTCGACCGGCGTGGTGGTGAGCGCCCACTCCAGCCTGTGCTGCGACCCCATCTACCGGTTCGGGACCGAGGAGCAGAAGAAGAAGTACCTGGTGCCCCTGGCCTCGGGCCAGATGCTCGGGTGCCTGGGGCTGACCGAGCCCCAGGCCGGCACCGACGCGGGCGCCGTGCGCACCACGGCCGTGCTCGACGGGGACGAGTGGGTCCTGAACGGCACGAAGATCTTCATCACCAACGGTGGCCAGGCCGGGGTGGCCGTGGTGATCGCCTCCACGGACCGCTCGGCCAAGCACCGGGGCCTGTCGGCGTTCATCGTGCCGGCCGACGCCCCGGGGTACAAGGTGGCCAAGGAGGAGCACAAGCTCGGCATCCGGGCCTCGTCCACGGCCGAGCTGGTGTTCGAGGACTGCCGCATCCCCAAGGAGAACCTGCTGGGCCGGCCCGGCGAGGGGTTCAAGATCGCCATGCAGACCCTGGACGGCGGCCGGATCGGCATCGCCTCGCAGGCCGTGGGCATCGCCCGGGGCGCCATGGAGCAGGCCATCGCCTACGCCAAGGAGCGCCAGCAGTTCGGACAGCCCATCGCCAACTTCCAGGCCATCCAGTGGAAGCTGGCCGACATGGCCACCGAGATCGACGCCGCCCGGCTCCTGACCTGGCGGGCGGCGTGGATGAAGGACCAGGGCTTCAAGAACTACAGCCGCGAGGCGGCCATGGCCAAGCTGTTCGCCTCGGACGTGGCCATGAAGGCCACCCGGGAGGCGGTGCAGGTGTTCGGCGGCTACGGCTACATCGACGAGTACCCGGTGGAGCGGTACTACCGGGACGCCAAGATCACCGAGATCTACGAGGGCACGAGCGAGGTCCAGCGCATGGTCATCTCCCGGGCCCTGCTGAGGGACTGACGGCATCCACCCGACCAAAGGAGGTACGACGATGAAGATCATGGTGCCGGTTCGGCGGGTCCCGAACCCCGACGTGAAGGTCCGGCTCAAGAAGGACGGCACGGGGATCGAGACCGAGGGCGTGAACTTTCTGGTGAACCCCTTCGACGAGTACGCCATCGAGGAGGCGGTCCGGATCACCGAGAAGTCCGGGGGCGAGGTGTTCCTGGTGTCGATCGGCGGCCCCGAGAACGAGGAGACCCTGCGGGCCGGCCTGGCCCTGGGCGCCCACCGGGCCTACCTGGTGGACCTGGGCGGCGAGTGCTACGAGAGCTCGGGCATCGCCGACATCCTGGCCGCCGTGTTCAAGCAGGAGAACCCCGACCTGGTGATCCTGGGTAAGCAGTCGGTGGACACCGACAACAACCAGGCGGCCCAGATGCTGGCGGCCAAGCTGGGCCTGCCCCAGGCCTGCTTCGCCTACAAGGTGGAGCTCCAGGACGGCAAGGCCGTGGTCCAGCGGGAGATCGACGGCGGCCTCGAGGTGAAGGAGGTGGAACTGCCGGCCGTGATCACGGCGGACCTGCGGTTGAACCAGCCCCGGTACGCGAGCCTCCCGGCCATCATGAAGGCCAAGAAGAAAGAGGTGAAGAAGGTCACCCCCGCCGACCTGGGCGCCGAGCCCAAGAACCGGGCCCGCGTGCTGGGGCTCAGCGAGCCGCCGCCGCGCAAGGCCGGGCAGAAGGTCGCGAGCGTGGACGAACTGGTGGACAAGCTGGTCAACGAGGCCAAGGTCCTGTAGGGCCAGGGAGGAGAACCGATGGCGATTCTGTTGATTGCGGAGATGCGCGAAGGGGAGGTCCGGCACGCCACCTTTCCGGCGGTGACGGCGGCCAAGCATCTGGCCGAGCTCCTGGGGACCGAGTTCGACATCGTGCTGTTGGGCAAGGGCGCCCAGGCCTGCGCCGAGCAGCTCAAGGACCTCGGCGCGGCCAACGTGCTGTGGAGCGAGGCCGACGCGGTGGCCGAGTACACGGCCGAGGCCCACGCTCAGGCCGCCGCAGACCTGGTGAACGAGAAGGGCTACACCGCGGTGCTCGCGGCGGCCACCACCACCGGCAAGGACCTGATGCCCCGGCTGGCGGGCCTGCTGGACGCCGGCATGGTGAGCGACGCGATCGGGTTCGAGAAGGGCGACGAGGGCATCGTGTACCTGCGGCCCATGTACGCGGGCAACGCCATCGCCCGGGTGGTGATCGACACGCCGATCCACTGCATGACGGTCCGGGAGACGGCCTTTGACGCGGCCACCCCTGGCGCGGGTTCCGCGGCCGTGGCCGAGGCCCCGGTCAACGTGGACGCCGGCGGCCTGAAGGCCAAGTTCGTGGAGTACCAGCTCACCAAGTCCGAGCGGCCCGAGCTCACCGAGGCCAAGGTGGTGGTGTCGGCCGGCCGGGGCGTGAAGGACGCCGAGGGCGTGAAGCTGATCGAGCAGCTGGCCGACGCCCTGGGCGCGGCCCTGGGCGCCAGCCGGGCCGTGGTGGACGAGGGGCTCCTGCCCAACGACCTGCAGGTGGGCCAGACCGGAAAGATCGTGGCCCCCGACCTGTACATCGCCTGCGGCATCAGCGGCGCCATCCAGCACGTGGCCGGCATGAAGGACGCCAAGGTGATCGTGGCGATCAACAAGGACGAGGAGGCCCCGATCTTCGAGGTGGCCGACTACGGGCTGGTGGATGACCTGTTCAAGGCCGTGCCCAAGCTCATCGAGAAGGTCCAGGCCGCCCGGGCCTCCTGACCCAGCGGAATGAAGCGGGCACCGCAGGGCCCCCAGGGCCCTGCGGTGCCCGCCGTGTGTTCCTGCCGCCCCCGGACAAAGTGACTTGCACCCTTCCATACGCTTAGAAACTAGAGACTAGAGACTAGAGACTAGAGATCTTGGGGGGCGGGATTCGTTGCAAAGGCGTCAAGTTTTTGCGCGGGGGCGCAGTTCCCCAGAGCCGGCTCCCCACGCCTCGACGGTCTGAGGCGGAGCCTCGCTAAAGTTTTGGGGACCTGCGGGCTAGGCGGACGGGCTCTCCAGCAGACCCCATGCCCCCGAGACCGTGAGGTGACGTCAAAGGGGCGCGGTTACGTTTGGAATGCTTGGAGATCTTGGAGGTTTTCGAGCCCTCTAGGGGAAGTCACTGGGAAGCTCCATCAGGCCCCTGCGGGGCCCTACAACGGGGAAGGTAACGTTCCCTGATCCCGGGACCACAGCCGGCGGCGGGGCACGGGGGCTACTTCCGGCCGGGCGCGAAGCCGAGCGTTGAGATTCGCCGCGCAGGCACAGGACACGGGAGTTGGTTTCATCACGGGTGCGTGCAAGGGGTCCCCTTTCGCGGTCCGGGCGCCGGAGGCTCTGCGCGGCGAGCATAGGGGCCGCGCCCGCCTCTCCGGCAGACCCCATGCCCCCCGGCTCCGATGTCGAGGCGACTTTCGACCGACGACCAACGACTGACGACCAACGACCGAAGTTATATGGAAGGAAAGACCATGGTCAATGGGCTCGATTTCGCGTTGATCCTGTTGGCGGTTGCCGTGGCCGCGGGCGGGATCGTGGCCAAGGCGCGTCGGATCGCCTTGGGGCAACCCGAGGCCCGCTCCGGTGACCTGCGGGCCCGGATCGGCGGGGTGTGTCGGGCGGTGCTCCGCCACGATCGGATCCTACGGGACCAACCCGAGGGCCGCCACCACCTGTACCTGTTCTACGCCTTCGTTATCCCCCTGACCGTGATCGTGGTGGTCCAGGTGGCGTTCACCCTGCCGCCGGTGCTGGCGCGGCCCCTGGGCCTCGCCCTGGACCTGGTGGCGGGGTTCGGCCTGTTCGGAACCGTGCGGCTGTACCAGCGCCGGTACGGCGAGCAGCCCGACCGTCTGGACAACCGGCCCGAGGACCGGTGGGCCCTGATCCTGCTCATGACGATCTTCGTCACCGGGTTCCTCACCGAGGCGAGCCGGCTGAGCCTTCTGTCCGGGTTCGAGTACCTGTGGAACCCGATCGGATTCGTCCTGGCCATCCCCCTGCACCTGCTGCCCGAGCCCTGGCGGTTGGTGCTCGTCGAGCTCTTCTGGCGGCTCCACCTCTACCTGGTGCTGTTCACCCTGGCCAGCCTGCCCTACGGAAAGCTGGGCCACATCCCGTTCGGGGTGGCCAACATCTTCCTGCGCAACCTGGGGCCCAAGGGCGCGTTTCGGCCGATCGACATCGAGACCGCCGAGGTGTACGGCGTGGGCCAGGTGGAGCAGTTCACCCGGAAGCAGTTGCTGGACCTGGAGGCCTGCGTTCGGTGCGGCCGGTGCCAGGCCCGGTGCCCGGCCTACAACACGGGCAAGAGCCTGAGCCCCAAGAAGGTCATCCAGGACCTCCGGGCCCACTGGATCGCCAAGGCTCCCTACCTGCGCAAGGGGCAGGGTGACGCGTTCGAGCAGCCCATGATCGAGGGCGGCGGTGTGAGCTACGACGACATCTGGGCCTGCACCACCTGCCGGCACTGCATGGAGACGTGCCCGATGATGATCGAGCACGTGGACAAGATCGTGGACATGCGCCGGTACCTGGTGCTGATGGAAGGCCAGATGCCCCAGGAGCTGGTGACCCTCAACAAGAACCTGGAGAACAACTTCAACCCCTGGGGCGTGGGGTGGTCGGCCCGGAACGACTGGATGACCCGTCGCAAGGTGAGCCCCCGGATCCTCACCGAGGAGGAGAACCCCGAGTTCGAGGTGCTGCTGTGGGTGGGCTGCGCCGGCGCCTACGACGACCGGTACCAGCGGGTGGTGGCGTCGGTGTGCCGGCTGCTCGACCGGGCCGGGGTGTCCTACGGCGTGCTCGGCACCCAGGAGAAGTGCTGCGGCGACCCGGCCCGGGCCTCGGGCAACGAGTACCTGTACCAGACCCTGGTGGCCGAGAACATCGCGGCCATGGACGCCTTGGGCGTGAAGAAGATCCTGGCCACCTGCCCCCACTGCCTGAAGACCCTGTCCAAGGAGTACCCCCAGTTCGGCGGGAACTACGAGGTGGTCCACCACAGCCAGTTCCTGCTGGAGCTGATGACCCAGGGCCGGCTCCGCACCGTGCGGGACCTGCCGGGGCGCCTCACGTTCCACGACTCGTGCTACCTGTCGCGCTACGCCGACATCGTGGCCGAGCCCCGGCGCCTGCTCGGTTCGGTACAGGGGCTGGAGCTTGCCGAGATGCCCCGCTCGGGCACCGAGAACTTCTGCTGCGGCGCCGGCGGCGGCCGGATGTGGATGGAGGAGGAGGGCACCCGGATCAACAACGTGCGGGCCGAGGAGGCCTTGGCCACCGGCGCGGACCTGATCGGCGCGGCCTGCCCGTTCTGCCTGACCATGCTCACCGACGGGGTCAAGGCCCAGAAGAAGGAAGAGGAGGTCCAGGTGCTCGACATCGCCGAGATCCTCGAACGGGTGACTGCCTAGAAGGCCGGGGAGGAGAAGCCATGAAGCGAGCCGTGATCGTTGCCGTGCTTCTGGCCCTCGGCCCCGCGGCCCGGGCCGGGGAGATGGCCCCGGGGTTCCAGCCCCCGGAGAAGAAGATCGAGAAGCCCTACACGAACGACAAGTGCCTGAAGAACTGCCACGGGGTGCCCGGGTTCTCGGCCGGCGGGCCCGACGGGGCCCTGCGCGACCTGTACGTGGATGCCGAGGAGTTCGTGCTCTCCACCCACGGCCAGAAGGGGGTGGAGTGCATCGACTGCCACCGGGACGCGGACCCCAACTTCCACCCCCGCACGGGCTACCCCAAGGTGGACTGCCGGGCGTGCCACGCCAAGACCCCCCCGGCCGACGCCTACCCGCCGGACGCCCTGGCCCGGCTCGAGGCCAAGGGCATCAAGCCGCCGCCCGAGGAGGCCCGAAAGGCCGAGGGGTGGCTCAAGACGAAGCACGGCCAGGCCTTTGCCCGGGGGGACGAGAAGGCCCCGTTCTGCACCGACTGCCACACGGCCCACCGGATCCGCAAGGCCGACGACCCGGCCTCGACCGTGAACCGGGCCAACCTGGCGGCCACCTGCGGCCGGTGCCACGCCGACCGCCTGGAGGCGGGCCGGGCGGGGGTCTGGCTCGCCCGGTTCCGGATCGGGGCCCACGGCAAGGGCGATCTGGCCAACCGCTACGACGTGACCGAGTGCGCCTCGTGCCACCAGGGCGAGGCGGCCCACGGCGAGAGATCGGTCACGGGCCAGGCCTGCCCCACCTGCCACCGGGTGGCCGAGGAGAAGGGCCGAGAGTGGGCCACCCTTCACATCCGGCCCGGCTCCGGCGACCAGCCCCTGGCTTGGGCCCTCTCCTGGCTCTATGAGGCCGGGTTCTGGGCGGCGGTGGCGGGCGGCGTGCTCATCGCGGTGTTCTGGGGTTTCACCAGCCTCTTTCGCCGGGACGACGGCTGAGGCCTTGCGGGAGGAAACGGTCCCATGGCGAAGACCCGATACGGTTTTCTGATCGACCTTCGGCGGTGCATCGGGTGCCGCACCTGCCAGGTGGCCTGCAAGGCCGAGAACGACGTGCCCCTGGGCGTGTACCGCACCTGGGTGAAGGAAGTGGAGAAGGGCGTGTACCCGAAGGTGCGGCGCCACTTCGTGCCGATCCTGTGCAACCAGTGCGAGAAGCCGGCGTGCACCCGGGTGTGCCCCGTGCGGGCCACCTACAGCCTGCCCAACGGCATCGTGTACATCGATCCGCACCGGTGCATCGGGTGCCGGTACTGCATGGCGGCGTGCCCCTACTCGGTGCGGTTCATCCACCCCGAGCGCAAGGTGGCCCAGAAGTGCGACTGGTGTTGGCCGCGGGTGCGCGACGGGTTCGGGCCCCCGGCCTGCGTGGCATCGTGCCCCACCCGGGCCATGGTGTTCGGCGACCTGACCGATCCGGAGAGCGAGATCTCCCGGATCTTGGCTCGGGTGCCCACGGCGGTGCTGAAACCCGAGACCGGAAACGGGCCCATGGTGTTCTACATCGGCCTGGACGACGAGGCGGCCCGGCTGGTGGAAGCCGGCGGGGAGGAGTGATCCATGGACATGAGCCTGCTGTACACCATTCCCCACGCCGTCCCCCCGCGGGAGGCGTTCGGCCTGGCCATCGCCATCTATTTCTACCTGACCGGGCTTTCCGCGGGGTCGTTCATCATCTCCACCCTGGCCTACGGGTTCGGCATGGAGAAGTACAAGCCCCTGGGCAAGGTGGGCGTGGTGCTGGCGACCCTGCTCCTGATCGCGGCGCCGATGTTCCTGCTGCTGCACTCGGGCCGGCCGCTCCGGGCCTGGCACCTGTTCGTGTACCTCAACGGCACCAGCCCCATCTCCTGGGGGTCGTTCCTGCTGACCCTGTACCCGATCAACTGCATCATCTACGGGTTCTTCATGTTCCGGGGCAACGCCAAGCTCACCAAGATCTTCGGCCTGATCGGGATTCCCCTGGCCATCATGGTGCACGGGTACACCGGGTTCATCCTGAGCTTCGCAAAGGCCCACGCCCTGTGGCGCACCAGCATGATGCCGATCCTGTTCCTCACCTCGGCCATGGTGAGCGGGGTGGCCATGATGATCCTGGTCACCATCATCAAGGACCGGTTCTTCGGGAAGGATCGCAAGGTGAACACCGAGGTGGTGTTCGGCCTGGGCAAGATGCTGCTGTGGCTGCTGGTGTTCGACCTGTTCCTGAGCTTCTCCGACCTGAGCGTCCACTACTTCGGCGAGGCCGAGTCCATGGAGGCGGCCCGGTTGCTCCTGACCGGGGCGTTCGCGCCCACCTTCATCGGGGTGGAGACCCTGCTGGGCAAGGTGGTGCCCCTGGTGCTCGTGGCCAACACCCGCACCCGCAACGTGATGGTGTACGGGTTCGCCGCCGTGCTCGTGATGGTGGGGATCTTCGCCATGCGCTGCAACGTGGTGCTCGGCGGCGAGTTCATCCCGTTGTTGTGATGGGGAGGACGCCATGGCAGGTCTGACCCGAAGGCAGTTTCTGGAGTGGGGCGGCGCCGGCGCGGCCGGCCTGGCCCTGGCCGGGCCGGCTGCCGGGGCCCTGCCCGCCCCGGCCCATCGGAGCCTGCGCAAGTTCCGGGACCCGGTGGCCACGGCGTGCACCGCCTGCGGCGGCACCTGCGCCGTTCGGGTGTTCCGGAACGGGGGGCTCCCGGTGCAGGTGCTGCCCAACCCCGAGGCCGGGACCCTGTCCGGCATCTGCCCCCGGGCGTTCGGGGCCCTGGAGTCCTTCTGGGACCCGAACCGCTTGACCCGACCCCTGCGGCGCAAGGGGCGCCGGGGGGCGGGGGAGTTCGAGGAGATCTCGTGGGACGAGGCCGTGGAGGCCGTGGCCCAGACCCTGGCCGAGGCGCCCGACCGGGCCTATGTGGACGTGGGCCGGCCCGACCCCCTGGCCGGTGCGATGCTGGAGCGGCTGGGGGTGACCCGCCGGATCGCGGGGCCCGAGAGCACGGTCTGGAGCGCCCGGGAGGCCCAGCGCCGGGTGTACGGGCTTCCCTTGGCCTCGCCGGACCTGTCGCGGGTGCGCACCCTGGTGCTGGTGGGGGCCCGGCCCTGGGACCAGGGGCCGGCCTTCGGCCGGTGGGCCCAGGGGCTGGCCGAGCTCAGGGCCCGGGGCGGGCGGATCATCAGCCTGGGCTCCTTCGAGGGGGCCACCGGCAGCGTGGCCGACGAGTGGATCCCGATCCGGCCGGGCTCGGAGTGCCTCGTGCTCCTGGGGATCCTTCGGGTGCTCCTGACCCAGGGCGGGTACGAGGCCGAGGGGTTCGTCCAGAGGGTGGGGGTCGAGCCGGAGAAGATCCTCGAGTCCCTGGTGCCCTACTCCGTGGACCTGGTGGAGGCCGCGTCGGGCCTGTCGGCCCTGACCCTGGTGCGACTGGCCCAGGCGTTCCGGGCCGGGGCGCCGTCGCTGTGCTGGGTGGACTCGGCCGGCACCCCCCAGGCCGAGGCCCTGGAGGCCACGGCGGCGGTGCTGAACGCCTCCCAGGGGGACCCCGAGGCGGCCGGCCTGAGGCTGGCCCACCCCCTGGGGTGGGTGCCGGCGTTCGAGCCGACCCTGCCGCGGACCCGGGCCGTGAAAGACCTGCTGGCCGGCAACGAGGGGGCCGGCCTCTACCTGGCCTACCGGGCGAACCCGGTGTACGAGAGCCCTCGGAGCCGTTCGGTGCACCGGGCGTTCGCCGAGGAGGACCGGATCGGGCTGGTGGTGGCGTTCGACACCCACCTCACCGAGACCGCCCAGGTGGCCGACCTGGTGCTGCCGGCGGCGAGCGACCTGGAGCTGTGGAACCTGGTGGGCGGGTACGACGGCGACGGCAAGGCCTGGGTGGCCCTGCAGCAACCGGCGCCCCGGGGCAGGGCCGAGCCCGAGTGGCTGCGGCGGCCCGACACGGCCCCCGACGGCCTGTTCGACGGGCCGAGGAACGGTCCGGTGGGCGAGGCCCGGCAGCTGGGCGACCTGCTGCTGGCGGTGGGCCGCCGGATCGGAGGCGGGCTCGCCGAGGCGTTCCCCTACCCGGACGCGGGGACCTACGTGCGTTACCTGTGCGACACTCTTCCCCCCCTGGCCGCGGACGGCGGGTTCCGGGCCCTGGCCGCCCGGGGCGTGTGGCGGGCCCGCCGGGTCGGGTACCCGTGGGCCGCGACCCACGGGTTCCCCACCCCTTCCCGCACCCTGGAGGTGACCCACCGGCTGAAGCACCGGGTGCCCAGGGATCTGAAGCGGCTGGAGGGCGAGCACTTCGCTCTGGTGGTGGTGCGGCACCCCGAGACGGACCCGGCGTTTCCGCGGTCGGCCCGGGCCGGCGAGCTCCACCCGGAAAATCCGCTGCTCCTTCACCCGGAGGCGGCCGCCGCCCTGGGACTGCACGACGGGGCCGAAGCCGTGGTGCGCACCGAGGTGGGCGAGGCGAGGGTCCGGGTGCAGCTGGTGCGGGGGATCCATCCCCGGGCCGCTGCGCTGGCGTGGGGGTACGGCCATCCGCCCCGGCAGGACGACCGGCCGTGGTGGGCGGTCCACGGGCCCGGGGTGTCGGTGGCCGAGCTGTCTCCGTTCGCCACGGACAGCGAGGGGGCCCAGGCGTGGAAGGCCCTGCGGATCACGGTGGCCCCCGCGTAGTCAGCAACGATCTCTCATTTCGAGAGCGGTTCCGAACAGGGAGAACGAATCATGGGTTGGTGGATCGAGCGAGCCAAGGGCATGAGCCGCGGGGGCTGGGCCGGTTTCCTAGCCGTGGTGGTCCTGGCCGGGGCGGGGCTGTTCGTCGCCGGGGCCCGGTGGGTCAACACCTCCCCGAACCGGTGTGCCACCTGTCACCCGGTGCTGACCGGGCTGTGGAAGCAGAGCCAGGGGCACCCGGCCGACCGGGTCACCTGCTACCAGTGCCACGCCCAGCACGCCGAGCTTCCGGAGTCCCTGAATGTGTTCGGGTACGTGCGCGATCGCCTGATCCCCGAGAAGTACGCCGCCTTCGAGGACCGGGTCGAGGCCCGGTGCGAGGGCTGCCACTCCGACATCCGCACCCGGGAGAAGGAGAACCGCAAGCTGATCCGCATCAACCACAAGGTGCACCTGGCCGACGCCGACCCCCAGGGCCGGCCCCTGGACCTGGGCTGCCTGGACTGCCACCGGTCCATCGCCCACGACAAGGCCGAGGTGCCCACCTGGCGGCCGCGGATGTACGGCTGCTTCACCGGCGACTGCCACCGCAAGGACCGCAACAAGGACAACTGCCGCCGGTGCCACTACCAGCAGCTGACGGAGCCGGGGGCCCAGGTCCTGTAGGGGCGCCGACGCTGTTGACCCGGCGATGAAATAGGCCCCTTGCCCCTCTGGGGGTGCCGGCAACCACCGTGGGGAAAGAGGTTCCTCGCTTTTTGGCTTCTAGCTTTCCAGCTTTCTAGCCTTTGAGCCCCCCAAAACGGGCCTACGGCGCCACGTTTCTTTTGGGGTTGGTTTGACAGTTGACGTAAAGTGCGTTTTGCCCGACCGGGCACGGGGAGAGACCATGGAGTTCGCGCTGACCGAAGAGCAGAAGATGGTCCAGGACATGGTCCGGCGGTTTGCGGAGAACGAGCTCAAGCCCATCGCGGACGAGCTGGACCGGACCGAGCGGTTTCCGACCGAAACCCTGAAGAAGATGGCCGAGCTGGGGCTCATGAGCATGCTGGTCCCGGCCGAAGCCGGGGGCACCGGCATGGGCGCGGTGGCCTACTCCCTGGCGCTCATGGAGATCGCCCGGGGATGCATGAGCCACGCGGTGACCACCTCGGTGACCAACATGGTGTGCGAGGCCATCTACCGGTTCGGCACGCCGGAGCAGCACGCCCGGTACATCCCCAAGATCGCCTCGGGCGAGTACCCGGCCGGGGCGTTCGCCCTGACCGAGCCCAACGCCGGCTCCGACGCCGGGAGCCTGCGGGCCACGGCGGTGCGGGACGGCGACCACTACGTGCTGAACGGCACCAAGGTGTTCATCACCTCGGGCTCCTACGCCGGGGTGGTGATGGTGGCGGCCAAGACCGACCGCGAGGCGGGCAAGCGGGGCATCAGCGTGCTGCTGGTGGAGCAGGGCACCCCGGGCATGAAGGTGGCCCGCAAGGAGGAGAAGATGGGCCAGCGGGCCTCGGACACGGTGCAGCTGGTGTTCGAGGATTGCCGGGTGCCGGTCGAGAACCTGCTCGGAAACGAGGGCGATGGGTTCAAGATCATGCTCGCCAGCCTCGACGGCGGCCGCATCGGCATCGCCTCGAACTCCTGCGGCCTGGCCCAGGCGGCCCTGGAGTCGGCCGCGGCCTATGCCAAGGACCGGCGCCAGTTCGGCCGGCCCATCGCCGACTTCCAGGCGATCGGGTTCAAGCTGGCCGACATGGCCACCCAGCTCGACGCGGCCCGCCTGCTCACGCTGCGGGCGGCCCAGCTGAAGGAGCAGGGCCGGCCCTACACCCAGGAGGCCAGCATGGCCAAGGTGTACGCCACCGAGATGGCCCAGCGGGCGGCCCGCGAGGCCATTCAGATCCACGGCGGGTACGGGTACGTGCGGGAGTACCCGGTGGAGCGCTACCTGCGGGACGCCATGGCCCTGACCCTGTACGAGGGCACCAGCGAGATCCAACGCCTCGTGATCTCGAGGCAGCTCCTGGCGTAGCTTTCGAGCCTTCCAGCTTTCCAGCCTTCCCAAGGAGGTTTCGGCGATGGCAGACAACCAGAACCTGGAGGCGATCCGAAAAGAGAACGAGCGGTGGGCCCGGAAGGTGGCCGAGGCCACGGCCCGCTGGCCCGAGCGGCAGGAGGAGTTCCGCAGCCTCTCCGAGATCCCGATCCAGCGGCTGTACACCCCGGCCGACGTTCCGGAGCTGGAGTACCTGAAGGATCTGGGCTACCCGGGCGAGTACCCGTTCACCCGGGGGGTCCAGACCACCATGTACCGGGGCCGGCTGTGGACCATGCGCCAGTTCTCCGGCTTCGGCACGGCCGAGGAGACGAACCAGCGCTACAAGTTCCTGCTGGAGAACGGCCAGACGGGGCTGTCGGTGGCGTTCCACTACCCCACCCTCAAGGGGGTCAACTCCGACCATCCCCTGGCCCGGGGCGAGGTGGGCAAGTGCGGGGTGGCCATCGACAGCCTCCGGGACATGGAGATCCTCTTCGACGGCATCCCCCTGGACCAGGTGACCACCTCCATGACCATCAACCACCCGGCCCCCGTGCTCCTGGCCATGTACCTGGTGGTGGCCGAGAAGCAGGGGGTGGGCTGGGACAAGGTGGGCGGCACGGTGCAGAACGACCCCCTGAAGGAGTTTTTCGCCCAGAAGTCGTTCATCTGGCCGCCCCGGGAGAGCGTGCGGCTCCTGGTGGACACCATGGAGTTCTGCATGAAGCACGTGCCCAAGTGGCACCCGGTGTCCATCTCGGGCTACCACATCCGCGAGGCCGGCAGCACGGCCCAGCAGGAGCTGGCGTTCACCCTCGCCGACGGCATCGCCTACGTGCAGGCCGCGGTGGAGCGTGGGCTCGATGTGAACGCGTTCGGGCCGATGCTCAGCTTCTTCTTCGACGCCCACATGGACTTCTTCGAGGAGATCGCCAAGTTCCGGGCGGCCCGGCGCATGTGGGCCCGGATCATGAAGGAGCGGTTCGGCGCCACGAACCCCAAGGCCCTGTGGCTGCGGTTCCACACCCAGACCGCGGGCGTCAGCCTCACGGCCCAGCAGCCCCTGAACAACATCGTGCGCACCGCGTTCGAGGCCCTGTCCGCCGTGCTGGGTGGCACCCAGAGCCTGCACACCAACTCGTTCGACGAGGCCGAGGCCCTGCCCACCGAGGAGGCGGTGACCGTGGCCCTCAGGACCCAGCAGATCATCGCCCACGAGACCGGGGCCGCGAACACGGTGGACCCGTTGGCCGGGTCGTACTTCGTGGAGGCCCTCACCAACGAGATGGAGCGCCAGGCCGAGGAGTACATCCGCAAGATCGACGACCTGGGCGGCATGATCACGGCGGTGGAGCAGGGCTACCCCCAGGACGAGATCATGCGGGCCTCCATGGAGTTCCAGAAGGCCGTGGAGGAGGGCCGGAAGGTGATCGTGGGGGTCAACAAGTACCAGATGGGCGAGGAGAAGCCGATCCCGATCCTCAAGATCGACGACGCGGTGGAGCGGGCCCAGATCGCCCGCATCGAGGACACCAAGCGCAACCGCGACAACGCCAAGGTGGAGCGGTGCCTCCAGGAGATCCGCGACACCGCCCGGGCCGGGGACAACCTGCTCTACCCCATCCTCGAGGCCGTGCGCGAGTATGCCCTGCTGGGCGAGATCTGCGACGCCCTGGTGGACGTGTTCGGCGCCTACGAGGACCCGGCGGTCTTCTGACCGCGGCCGGAACATTCCGGGCCCCGGCAGGCCCGTTTCAGGAGGACACAGCGATGAAACAGAAAAAGGTGCGGGTGCTCATTGCCAAGCCGGGCCTCGACGGCCACGACCGGGGGGCCAAGGTGGTGGCCCGGTTCCTTCAGGAGAACGGCTACGAGGTGATCTACACGGGGCTGCACCAGAGCCCCGAGCAGATCGTGAACGCGGCCCTCCAGGAGGCGGTGGATGCCATCGGCATCTCGGTGCTGTCGGGGTCCCACAACTACGTGTTCCCCGAGGTGATGAAGCTCCTGAAGGAGCGGGGCATGGACGACGTGGTGGTGTTCGGCGGGGGCACCATCCCCGAGGAGGACATCCCGCCGCTCCTGGCCACCGGCGTGAAGGCCCTGTTCCGGCCCGGCACCCCGTTGGAGGAGGTGCTCGAGTTCATGAAGGAGAACGTGGGGTGACCCGCCCGCGGAGGCCGTCGCGATGAACTACGTCGAAGAGGCCCTTCGGGGCAACCAGCTGGCCGGGGCCCGGCTCATCCGGCTCCTGGAGGAGGGGGACCCCCAGGGGATCGAGTACCTGAAGGCCCTGTACCCCCACACCGGTCGGGCGTTCATCCTGGGCATGACGGGCCCCCCGGGGGCGGGCAAGTCCACCCTGGTAGACCGGATCATCACCGAGTTTCGGCGCCGGGACCTCAAGGTGGGGGTGGTGGCCGTGGACCCGTCGAGCCCGTTCAGCGGGGGCGCGATCCTGGGGGACCGGGTGCGCATGCAGCGCCACGCCACCGACCCCGGGGTGTTCGTGCGGTCCATGGCCACCCGGGGGCACCTGGGGGGCTTGAGCCGGGCCACGGGCGAGGCCGTGCTGGTGCTGGACGCCATGGGCTACGACGTGATCCTGATCGAGACCGTGGGCGTGGGCCAGGACGAGGTGGAGATCGTGGACATGGCCCACACCACCGCCGTGGTGTGCCTGCCGGGCATGGGCGACGACATCCAGGCCATGAAGGCCGGCATCCTGGAGATCGGGGACCTGTTCATCGTGAACAAGGCCGACCGGCCGGGCGCCGACGAGGTGGTCAAGCAGCTCCAGGTCATGCTCGAGATGCGCACGGCCCACGACCAAGACGCCTGGCGTCCCCCGGTGCTCAAGACCGTGGCGGTCCGGAACGAGGGCATCGCCGAGGTGGTGGACGCCTTCTACGCCCACCGGGACCACCAGGAACGCACAGGGGTTCTGGCGGAGCGCAAGGCCAAGCGCCAGATGCACTTCTTCCGGGAGCTGGTCAAGGAGATGGCGGCCGAGCGGATCTTCGGGGCTGCGGAGGGTTCGGCCGACTACGCCCGCATGCTCGAGGACCTCACGGCCCGACGGCTCGACCCCTACACCGCTGCCGAGACCCTGCTGGACCAGACCCTGGGCGGGGGGAATCCCCGGTAGCCGCAGAGCCTTTTTGACTCCGGGTCTGCGCTCCTGGTAGAAGGGGGCGACACCCGTCGACCCGGCGCGGGTGGGGAGGTGGAGCGTGCAGGCCCTGGAGCAGCAGGTGCTGCGGGTGGACGCCGCGGGGGTCCCCCTGGAGTGGGTGGACTACCAGGAGGCGGTGCGGCTGTACTACCTGGGGCGGGTGGTGTACTCGCTGGGCCGCACCGTGTACCGGGTGCGGGGCGGGGTGAACGCCCGAACCGGAAGGCGTACGGTCATCGCCGTGCAGGCGATCGTGGCCACCGCCTCGGACCGCCGTGCCATCAAGAAGGCCCTGGCCCGGTGCACCCCCCCGCTGTCGAACGCCACCCTGTTCCGCCGGGACGCGTACCTGTGCCTGTACTGCGGCAGGCGCTTCCGCCGGAGGGATCTCTCCCGGGACCACGTGACCCCCCTGAGCCGGGGCGGCACCGACACCTGGAACAACGTGGTCACCGCCTGCAAACGCTGCAACCACCGCAAGTCGGGCCGCACACCCGAGGAGGCGGGCATGCAGCTCCTGGCCGTGCCGTTCACCCCCAGCCACGCCGAGTACATCTACCTGCAGGGCCGGCGGGTGCTGGCCGACCAGATGGAGTTCCTCCTGGGTCACATCCCCCCCACGAGCCCGTTCCACCAACGGCTCCGGTGGTACCGCCACTGAGCCTCCGCCTCAGCACCCCTGCCCTCCCGCGCGGCGGATGGCTGCGGAACGGTCGCGGGGGAGCACCACCACGAACCGGGCTCCTCCCTGGGGAGGAGACTCCACCCGGATCTCTCCGCCGTGGTGGTTCACGACGATGTCGTAGGAGAGGTTCAGGCCGAGCCCCGTGCCCTCCCCCGGCGGCTTGGTGGTGAAGAACGGATCGAACAGCCGGTCCACGACCTCGGGTGGAATGCCGGGGCCGTCGTCGGTCACTTCGCAGTACACGTTCTCGTCGTCCGCATAGGTTCGCACCGTGATCCGGCCGGGGGCGGCCCGGTCCTGGGAGGCGATGGCCTGGGCCGCGTTCACCACGAGGTTCAGGAGGACCTGGTTGATCTCGTTGCCGATGGCGTCGATCTCCGGCACGGGGCCCAGCGCGGTCTCCGCCTCGGCCACGTACTTGTACGCATTGCGGGCCACCACCAGCGTGCTGCGGACCCCCTCGTTGAGATCGTAGGGGGCGTGCTCCAGGGCGTCGATCCGGGAGAAGCTGCGCAGGTTCTGCACGATGGAGCGGATCCGCTCGAACCCGTCGGCACACTCGGTGAAGATGTCGGCCATGTCGGACAGTAGGTACCCCACTTCGTGCTCCTGCTCCAGGGCCTCCAGGCGCTCGGCCCAGCCTCCGCTCCCCGCCTCGGCCCGTACCGCTTCCAGGAACGCCTCCAGGTCCCGGGCGTAGCCCCGCAAGGTGTTGAAGTTGCTGGTGACGAATCCGAGGGGGTTGTTGATCTCGTGGGCCACGCCGGCGGCCAGCTGGCCGATGGAGGCGAGCTTGGCCTGCTGGACCAGCTTGGCCTGGGTCTGCTGGAGCTCGGCGTGGGCGTGCTCGAGGGCGGCCAGGGTCTCGCGCAGCTCCCGGGTGCGCTCTTCCACCCGAATCTCCAGCTCGTCGCGGGCTCGGCGGAGGGCCTCGTCGGCCCGGGCGCGGCGGATCAGGGCCGCCAGGGCGCTCCCCAACCCCTCCAGGAACGCGGTCTCCTCGGCCTCGGCCCGTGGGGTTCCCTCACGGGCGTACAGGCACATCACGCCGATGGTGTCGTCGCCGTCGCGGATCGGCACGATGAAGTGCCCGTGGAGGTGCGGCGACGGCAGATGATCCGGTTCGGCCGAGCTCGCGCACACGACCCGGCCGTTCTGGGCGGCCAACCCGCACAGGCAGTCCCCGACCCGTACCGTGGCGCACCGCTCCTCGATCTCGGGGGCGAGGCCTTGCGCGGTCACCCGCCGGAGGATGTCTCCCTCCCGGAGGAACACGGCTCCGGCCGGCCGCAGTTCCATCCATGGGCTCTCCAGAACGATCCCCAAGGCCCGGGCGAGTTGCCCCTCGAGCGGCCCTCCCTCGAACGAGATCCGAAGCAGCCGGTTGATGGTCTGCTGGGCCTGGTGGGCTCGCACGCGCTCGCGTTCGGCGCGGGTGCGGGCCTCGATCTCGGCGTCGCGCTGGGCCAGGGCCTGGATCAGCTCCTCGGCGTGGCGCCGGAGCTCGGCGGCCCGGGCCCGGTAATGGTTAATCCGCCGCTGGAGCTGGGCCGGCGCGAGGCCCAGGTCGGCCAAGACCCTGGAGTACACCCGGGTCAGTTCCTGGCGCTCAGTCCCACTCAAAATCCTGGCCGCCTTGACCACCTGGTGGGCCGTGGCCGCCCCCACGCCTCCGGCCAGCACGTTCTCCGCCTCGGCCACGAGCCCCGCGAGCCGGGCGAGGGGAGCGCTCTCGCGGCCCACGAGCCCGGCCCGCACCAGACACCGGGCTGCCAGGTCCCGCGCCTGGGTTTCCCCGAAGTACTTGCGGAACAGGATTTCGATCCGCTCGCGCTTGGCCTCCACGGACACCACCGGGCCCTCCTCCAGCCCGTCCTCCCACGGGGTGCCGGGTTCCTCGTCGGATACGAAGTCCTCCACCACGGAGAGCGTCGACGGGCTCGGCGGAGCGAGCAGGGACCCGAGCACCAACCCCCCCAGGTTGGTCACCAGGGTCCAGAACGCGGCATGGGTGTATACGTCGGGAAACGCGATGCCGGCCAGGGCTTCGGGGGCCCAGACCCCCCCGGCTGTCGCGGCCATCCAGGCCTCTGCCGGTGCCCACCCGCTCCGGGCCAGGGCCGGGAGGAGGAGGGTGTATGCCCACACCCCGTACCCCGCGGCGAGCCCGGCCAGGGCGCCGGTCCGCGACGCCCCCCGCCACAGGAGCCCCACCACCCCCGGCACGGCGAACTGCAGGACCGCCACGAACGAGATCATGCCGATGTTGACCAGCATGTACGACCCGGCCAGGTGGGCCTGGACCCAGTACCCGAACAACACCACCCCCACGATGGCGACCCGCCGGCAGGTGAGCAGGTGCTCCCTCAGAAACCCCAACCCCGGCACGAACCCGGCGGCGGGTACCAGGAGGTGGTTCGTGGCCATGGTGGCCAGGGCCACGGAGCTCACCATGATCATGCCGGCTGCCGCCGAGAATCCTCCGACGGCCACGACCAGGGACAATGCCGGGCCCGCGTGGGCCAGGGGAAGGGTGAGCACGAAGGTGTCCGCCTGGCCGGCCGGGTAACCCAAGGCACGGCCCGCCAACGCGATGGGGATCACGAACAGGTTGATGAGGAGCATGTACAGGGGAAAGATCCAGGCGGCCCTGCGTACGTGGCCCGGCTCGGCCGCCTCCACCACGGCCACCTGGAACTGGCGAGGAAGGAACCAACCCGCAGCCGCGGCCAGCAGGATGTAGGCGGCCCACGAGGGGTAGGACGGTTCGGCCAGTACCTCCAACGCGCCGCTCCTTCGGGCCTGGAGGAGCAGGTCCGACAAGCCGTCGAACAGACCGAAGGTCACGAAGACGCCAGCGGTCAGGAACGCCACGAGCTTCACCAGGCACTCCACGGACACGGCCGCCACAAGCCCCGGGTGGCGCTCCGTCGCGTCCAGGTGCCGGGCTCCGAACAGGATCGAGAACAGGCACAGGACGATCACCGTCAATGGGGCCACGTGGTGCTCCACGCCGGCTGCCGCCTCGGCCGTGAGCAGACGGAACGTGGTGAGCACGGCCTTGAGCTGGAGGGCGATGTAGGGCGCGATCCCGAGCAGAGCGGCCACGGTCACCGTAGCCGCCACCGCCGGGGACTTTCCGTACCGAACGGCCAGGAAGTCCGCCACCGTGGTGATGCGGTGCCGTTGCTTGAGCCGGACCATCCGGTGCAGCAGGAGCCACCCGGCACCGAAGGCGAGGGTCGGCCCGAGGTAGATGGGTAGGAACAGGAGCCCCGAGGTGGCCGCCTTGCCCACGCTTCCGTAGAAGGTCCAGCTGGTGCAATAGACGGCCAGCGACAGGGCGTAGACGTGCGGGCTGTGGGCGAACCGCCGGCCCCAGGGGCCTCCCCGCTCCACCAGGACGGCCAGGAGGAACAACCCGGCCATGTAGGCCACGAACACGAGAAGGATCGAGCCGGGGCTAAACATCGGCTCCTCCGCCCCGGCTCCGGCTTCCCCGGCCGGCCGCGGCCCAAGCCGCCAGCAGGACGAACGCGGCCCAGACCCCGAACAGGTACGCCACCGCCGCCACGGGACCCCAGCGAAACGCCGCCCTGAGCAGGGGCGCGTTCCATAGCAGGACGAACACGGCCGCCAGCAACCCGAGCCGGTCGCGGATCCGTGTGGGGGATGCTGCGGGATCCATGGCCTGTCTCCACCGCCGTCGTGGTTTCATACCCCCGATTCGATCCATCGGCCCGTCGGAGGGAAATCTTGATCCGTTGGGGGGCGAGCGCCGAGCTGCCGGCGAAGGACCGTGGGGTCCGCCGTTGACAGCGGTGGCCCCCCGTGGATACATGAAATACCGATGTGGTTCTCGCGTCCCTACCGAGTCGCTGCTGGGATGGCCCCTGCCGAGGACGGCGAGTCGTTGAGGGGCGTACCCGGATCGTCCTTGCGTCGGCGGAGAGGGGCTTCGCTGACGAGAACCGATGGGTTTGCGGAGGGGCCGGGTGTCAACGGCGTACTCGTTGCGTCGAGAAGGGAGGAGAGACCATGGGAATTCTCGCCGAGGCCGCATCTCTGGTGGAGGATCGGTTGGGTCCGGCCGGCCGGGGCCTGCGGGTGGAGCGCGTGGTGGTGGGGCTTTTCTTCACCGGGGTGAAACTCTCGGACGGGTCGGGCGGGGTGTGCTACACCCCCGTGAAGGAGATCCCCCAGGCCGTGTGCTGCCCCACGTCGGCGGGACGCACCTTCGATCCGGTGGGCGTCCGGGGCACGGGGGTCTGGGAGGTGCTCGAGGCCCTGGACTCCCGGGAGCCGATCAAGACGGCCGTGGCCGTCGCCACCCTGAACGCCTTGAGCGCGAGCTGGTGGGCCCGGGCCTCCAGCCTCCCCTACACCATCGAGACCGGCAGGGACGCCCAGGAGGTGATCCGCATGCCTGCCGGGGCCTCGGTGGCCCTGGTGGGCGCGTTCGTGCCGGTGCTGCGGCGCCTCAAACAGCGGGGCGGGACCTGGTGGGTCGTGGAGCAGGATCCCCGCACCCTGAAGCCCGACGAGCTACCCCACTATGTGCCGGCCGCCGACGCCCGCGACGTGCTCGCCCGGGCGGACGTGCTGGTGGTGACCGGGGTGACCCTGGTGAACCACACCCTGGAGGAGATCCTGGCGGTTGCCCGGCCCGGGGTCGAGATCGCGGTCATGGGGCCCACGGCCAGCATGGTGCCCGACCCCCTCTTCGAGCGGGGGGTGCGCGTGGTGGGCGGCGTCTGGGTCCGCAGGACCGACGAGCTCCTCGACGTTCTGGCCGCGGGCGGCTCCGGATACCACTTCTTCGACACCCTGGCGGACCGCATCGTGATCCAGCGGCCGGCCTGACCCCTGCCGCTCACCCCACCAGGTCCTTGAGCCACCCGAAGGCCACGAAGGCCCTGCCTGCGCCTCCCAGGTCGGAAAAGCTGCAGGCTCACGAGCGCTTTTTCATCCTTTCGGGTGATTCACTTCCATCTATGCTGTGTTAAAGATTGGCGCAGACTTGGGTACAGCCTTGTGCCCAGGAAGGCCCCCCTTGCTCATCTCCCTTGGGTTCGGAGGACCGAGATGCGCCCATCCCCCTCCCCACGTTGCGTCTTCCCCGTCCTCCTGCCCCTCCTGATCACGGCCTTCCTCCCTGTCTCGGTGCTGAGCGCTGCCGGTGCGACGGACGGGTACGGGTTGCTTGGGTTCCCGGAAACCAGGGGGCCGACCGTCTTGCGCCAGGGCCCAAAGCGTGGGGGTTCGGAGGCGCTCGGTCCGGCCTTCGGAACGGAGCACGAGGGGTGGGGGTACCCCCGCACCGTTCCGTTCCCCGATGGGGATGAACCATGCCGGCAGGGAGGGTGGCGAGGAGGGAGCGCCCCGCGCAGGGTGCCAGGAACCGGAAGAGCTTGGTTGGCACCGATGCAGAGGTGGTGGGTAAACGGTTTCCTACCGGATCGCTTTTTACGACCGAGGTGCAGGAGGCGAGCGCCATCTCGATGCCGGCGCAAGCCCGGGCGACGGGGGAGGCCCTCGTGCGCAAGGGGCTGCCACAAGGCCCACCCCAAGGCCGAGGAGGTGTGCGGCAACGGCATCGACGACGACTGCGACGGGCTCGTGGACGAGGGGTGCTTGGTGGGGCTTTCCGTGGCCCCACCTACGGCGGTTCTCGGGGTCCTGGGAGAGACCTTGCGGCTTGCGGTCACGGGCCACTACGTGGGTGGGGAGGATCGGGACCTCACCGCTTCGGCGGAAGGCACGACGTACCGGTCCGACGTGCCGACGGTGGCCGAGGTGAGTTCCGAGGGCATGGTCACGGCGGTGGGGGAAGGAACCGCCACGATCACGGCTTTCAACTCCGGCCTCACCGCCTCGACCGTGATCACCGTGCGATGGGACGAAGACGGCGACGGCGTGGCGGACGCTGCGGATCTTTGCCCGGGGACGCCTCCCGGCGCCGGGGTGGACCCCATAGGCTGCGCGAGCACCCAGGGGACCGACAGCGACGGGGACGGCGTATCGAACCACGTGGAGCACCGCGTGGGCACGGATCCCTTGGACCCCTCCGATGTTCCGGTGGTGCGGGTGAGGTACGGGTACGACGGGCGGGGGCAGATGGTTGAGGCGGAGGCGTTCGTGGGGCGAGGCCCCTGAGGGAGCCCTGTGGCTGAGAAGGGCCGGGCACCGCTTCGGCGGGTGGGGGCAGGGGGAGTGAAAGGAGGGGGACATGGGGTGGACGAGAGCCGTGTGGGCGGTGCTCGTGACGTGGTCGATTTACGGGGTCGCTTCCGGGGCCTCTGGGGCGATCCAGGTGACCCACGACGAGCTTCGGGACGTGGAACCCTCGGTGTACGACGGAAACGTGGCCTGGGTGTGCCAGCTCCCGGACCTGTGCAACGGCTCGTGGATCTCGGGGCGGCTGCCGTGCTTCGAGGACGACGTGTGCTACCTGGCAGGGGGGGTGCGGCAGCAGATCACAGGCAACGACGCGGTGCGGGTGGCCGACCCCGGGTACGTGCCCCGGGAGGCCCACAAACCCGCCCTCTACGATGGAACCATCGCGTACAGCCGGCGGATCGACAGCGCGCTCGACTCGGATTATGGCATCTACTACTGGGACGGGGTCACGACCCGGCTCGTCGGAACGAGGCGCTCTTCCCCGCCGTCGGTCATTCTGAACCACGACGGGATGGTGGCCTGGGACACCACGGCGGGTTCCTACCAGGTATGGAGCGAGACCGGGGAGTTCACCCAGGACGTCTTGCACGCCCTCGACGACCTCGGGGCGGGGGCGGTCCGCTATGAGACGGGCGGTTGGACGATCACCTACCGGAGGCCGGGAGAGGCCACGTCCACCTACGCGGCCGGCGTCGGCAGCGGGCTGCCCCCGGATCCCGGCACGCCGGTGGGCCTCGACAACGGCCGTTTGGCGTGGGTCTCCGGGGGCACCCTGTACTCCTGGGCCGGGGGCGACGTCGAAGCGGTGGGGGCGGTGAGCGGATACGTTGGGGGGATCCGGGTCGACAGCCACACGGGTGTGGTCGTGTGGCGGGACGCCCAGGGGATCCATCTCTGGGACGGGATCTCCGTCCAAACGACGGCCGATGCCGTTTGGATGCCGGAGGCGTACCGGCGCGGATGGGTCGCGTGGAGCGAGGAGAGCGACACGTGCACGCCGGGGCACTACTACTACTGGACCGGAGACTGCCGGGAGATCTTCCTTGAGAACCTCGCCGCCCCCGCCCCGAGCTACGCCCTGTACGTGGACGCGAACCCCATCACCCCGGGCCAAGACGTGCGGGTGCGCATCGAGCCCCCGCCTTCGGGGCTCCAGCTCACCTGGTCCATCGGCCCCAAGCCGGGAGCGGCGGGCAACCCCGGGGCCGTGCTGACGCCGGGCGCAGGGGGCACGGCCGTCATCTCGGACGTCACGGGCGCGGGGTGGCTCACCATCCGGGTGACGAGCCCCACGGATCCGAGCTTCCTGCTGGAGGGCGATGTGGAGGTGGGCTGCGGCGCGTGCGGGTCGGGCACCTGCGCGGCGCCGGGAACCGGATGGTTCCAGATCTCGAGCATCGAGGCGCGCTTCGGTCTCGGAAAGGCACCCGGGGGGCAAAAGGCGGGCGACATTTTCCTGCGGGCCCCGGCGCCAGACCCTGCCAACGCGACCCCCTCCGTCCTGAGCGTCTCGACCCTTGGCCAGGTGGAAATCGTACGCGACGCCGCCGGGGTGCGCCAGGTGGTGGCCCCGGAAACCTTTGTGGACATCGTGGGGGTCGACTCGTTCACCTACGAGCTTCGGTTCTACCGTCCGGAGGACCGGAGCGAGGCGGCAGGCGGGATCTACGGGGTGGCACCGGGGGCCGTCCCCTTTGTCATCTGGCGCGTCGAGAACCCGGACCGCTCGGAGAGCACGTACCACCGGCTTCGCATCACCGAGGACCGGGGCGGAGTGGTTCGGGTGAACGAGTACGCGTGGGACGAGGCGAGCAGTACCTGGACGTTGAGCCAGGGCAACGGGCAGAAGGTCACCACCCAATGGGAGACCGAGAGCGGCACCGATCGGGTCGAGCGGGTGATCGTGACGGACGCCTCGGGGGAAGTGGCGTCGGACGTCCAGACCACGTACCGCCGGATCCCCTGCGGCGCCGAGACCCGCGAGGTGGTCGTGGAGCGGGTGGAGGACCCCGACGGGCTGGCCCTGACCACGGCCTACAGCTACTACGGCGCCTCGGGCCCGGCCGGCAGCTGCGGGCTCCTGGCATCCGAGGTCCGTCCGGACGGCTCCTGGGCCCGGTACGAGTACGACGACCAGGGCCGCAAGACCCTGGAGACGCGCCCCTGGATGGACACGCCGGCCGGCACCGACGCCTCCCTGGCCCGGACCATCCGGTACGGGTACACGCCCGTGGACCCCTCGGACACGGAGGACCCGGAGAACGTCCGGCTGCCCCGCACGATCACCGAGGAGATCGCCGGAGTGGTCGTGGCCCGGACCTACCGGGTCTACGCCTCGGGCCCGGAGGGGCGTACCGAGATCGTGGAGCGGGCCGGCCTGCCGGGGGCACCCTTTGGGGACCCGGCCAACGAGCGCACCGAGACGAGGTACCATCCCCTCGGCACCGGCGAGGCAGGGCAGGGCCGGATCCGCAGCGCGCTCCGTCCGGACGGCCGGCTGGAGACCCACTCGTACGAGTTCGGCACCTACGGGCCCCCCGGCGCGGACGGCCCCGGGACGTTCTCGCCGGGCGAAGGCACCGACCTGCGCGAGACCATCGTCCACGGCACGGCCACGAGCCCCGGGGGCATTGCCTACCGGACCACCACCGAGGTGCGCATCACCGACCGGCTCGGGAACCTCCTGCAGGAGGAGACCTGGGCCCACACCGACGCCGGCGAGGAGCGGATCGGGTGGGTCGTGTACACCCGTGACGCCTTCGGCCGCCTGCTCTCCACCCGAAGGTCCGACGGCACGGCGGTCGAGAGCACGTGGGCCTGCTGCGGCAAGGCCTCCGACACCGACGCGGACGGGACCCGCACCGAGTACACGCAAGACGACCTGGGCCGGGTGCTTGAGGCCACCCGCTACGCGGCCAACGGCACGCTCACCACCACCTATGGCTACGACGCCGAAGGCCGGGTCGTCTCGGAAACGCGCACTGACGGCATCCTGAGCCAAGCGACGATCACCCAGTACGACCCGGCCGGCCGGGTGTGGTCCGTCACGGACCCTGCGGGGCTCACGACCACGTACGACTACGACGAGGGGGGTCGGATCACCGTGGTCACCCGTCCCGGCGGGGCAACCGAGATCACTGAGCGCTACCTCGACGGCCGGGTGAAGAGCATCACCGGCACCGGCACAGTGGCCCGGTACTACACTTACGGAGTGAACCCCGACGGCACGCGGTGGACCCGGGTCTACACCGGAGCCCCGGACTCCCCTCGGTGGGAGGAGACCACCACCGATGCCCTGGGCCGCACGGTCCGGGTGGAAAAGCCGGCCTTTGGCGGCGGCACCGCGGTAAGCGAGCGATTCTACGACGCCGCCAGCCGGCTGGTGCGCACCACCGAGCCAGGCCGGGCGGATACCCTGTACGAGTACGACGAGGTGGGCCACCTGGTGCGCACCGGCCTGGACGTGGACGGAAGCGGTACGTTGGACCCGGCCTCCATGGACCGGGTCGAAGAGCGCGACACCTTCTACACCTACCTCGACAGCGCCTGGTGGCGGCAAGCGGAAAAGCGGGTCTACCCGGTCGATGGGGCCGGCACACCGGTCACCGTAAGCGCACAGCGCACCCGGCTCACCGGGCTCGGGGGCGGGTTGGTGAGCGAGACGGTCTCCGTGGACGTCCACGGCAACGAAACCGTGACCCGGGTGTTCGTGGACCGCGCCACGGGAACGCGCACCCGGATCACCTCGTTTCCGGACGCCGCGAACGAGGCCGTGGAGACCTTTGTGAACGGCTTGCTCGTCTCGTCGCGCAGCAAGACCGGGGTGGAGAGGACCTACGCCTACGACGGCCTCGGCCGGCGCATCCAGGAGACCGACCCCCGGACCGGTGCCACCCTCACCACCTACGACGCCCAGGGCCGGGTGGCCTCGGTCACCGACCCGGCGGGGAGCACCGTCACCTACGGCTACGATCCCGCCACCGGTCGGCTCGTCGAGGAAACGAACGCCCTGGGCCGCGTCGTCCGCTACGCCTACGACGATCTCGGTAATGTGACCCACGTGTGGGGCGACGTGCCCTACCCCGTGCGCTACGTCTACGACGCGTTCGGCCAGCGGGTCGAGATGCACACCTTCCGGAACGCCGAAGCGGACTGGAACACGGCCGTGTTTCCGGCCGATGCGGGCCCGGCCGACATCACGAGGTGGCACTACGACGAGGCCACGGGATTTCTCGTGGCCAAGGAGGACGCCGCAGGCCACCGCGTCACGTACACCTACAGCCCTGGCGGCAAGCTCGCCACCCGAACCTGGGCCCGACTCGATGCCGGCAACCCCGTCGTCACCACCTACGGCTATGATCCGGCAACGGGAGAGATCACGTCCATCGACTACTCCGACGACACGCCGGACGTGACCCTCACCTATGACCGGATGGGCCGGCAAGAGACCATCACCGACGCGGTGGGCACCCGCACCTTTCTCTATGACCCGGCCACCCTGCAGCTCCAGGCCGAGACGATCACCGGCCTGTACAGCGCCACCCTCACACGAACTTACGAAGACATCGCGGGCGTTGCCGGCCGCACAAGGGGCTTTGCCCTCGACACCGGGTATGCCGTGACGTACGGGTACGAGCCCGACACCGGTCGGATGAGCGCGGTGTCCTGGAGCGTGGGGGCCGAGAACGGAGCCGTGAGCTACACCTACGTGCCGGACTCGGACCTCATCGAGCAAAAGGCCATCACCGACGGCCCGAAGACCACCTACACCTACGAGCCCCAGCGGGATCTGGTCACCCGGGTCGAGCACACCTCCGGCGGAGCGGTGGTGGCCCGGTACGACTACACCTACAACGAACTCGCCCAGCGAACCTCGGTGCAGCTCTCCGGCCGGTCCTTCGCCGAGGCCCTCAACGCCAAGCTCCTGGGGAAGGCGTGGTTCGAGGCTGCCCAGAACACCGGATCGGGCATCGAGCTCCTGCCCGACCACCGCACCTACACTTACGATCCCATCGGCAACCGGCTGGACGCCGAAGACTGGGATCCAGAGGCCGAAGCGACCCGGAGCCTCATCTACACGACCAACGCCCTGAACCAGTACGAGCAGATCACCGCCCAGCTGGGGACGAGCGTGGTGCTGGGCTACGACGCCGACGGCAACCTCACCACGTGGGACGATGGTACAGCAGCTAAACGCTACACCTACGACGCCGAGAACCGGCTCATCACGGTCGAGCCCGCCGCGCCCGCAAGCGGCGCCACCAAGGTCACGTTCCTCTACGACTACCTGGGCCGCCGAATCCAGAAGGTCGTCTACCAGTACGTCTCCGGCGCGTGGACCCAAACCGACGAGACCCTCTTCGTCTACGACGGTTGGAACCTGATCCAGGAGCGCTACGCGGACGGGCAAGTCAAACGATCCTACGTATGGGGATTGGACCTCAGCGACAGCCTGCAGGGCGCCGGCGGCATCGGAGGGCTCCTCTTCTCCACCGACGGGCTCACAAGCTACCGCTACCTGTACGATGCCAACGGCAACGTGGGCCAGCTCGTGGACACGGCCACAGGTGCGGTCATTGCCCACTACGAGTACGACCCCTACGGCAATGTCGCCTACGCCACCGGCCCGACGGACAACCCGTTTCGGTTCTCGACCAAGTACCACGACGACGAGACGGGGCTCGTCTACTACGGCTACCGGTACTACTCGCCGGAGCTGGGGAGGTGGATGACGAGGGATCCGATTGGAGAGCGTGGAGGTCTCAACCTGTATGCCTTAGTCCGGAACAACCCCCTTCGCTTCTACGACGCACTTGGCCATTCCAGCAAAGGTTGCCCACCTCTCAAAAGCTATCCATGCCCCTCAGGGTCCTATTCGTTCACTGGGATTCAGTATGGTGGCTTCTTGTTGGTCGCTGGCACTACGACGATGCATTTGAACTTCAAGTGCGTTGGTGGCTCGCACACGTTCAATCTCACAATTCGAAGCTTCAACTTCGGCGGTGGTTTGGGCGGTGGTATTGCCATGCCTACCGGTATGGTTGCGGGTCGCAACAAGCAGGAAGTCATGCAGAACATATCCGGGTGGAGCGTGTTTGCGAATGTGTTTCCGCCAGCATTGCCAGTCTCTGGGCCAGCCTTTGGGCTCGGAGGCAACGTCGGGACCAATCCAGTATATGGAGGTTCACACATGCCTATTTCAAGTGCCGCTACTTCCCCCGGGTATGGCTTCGAAGTCTCTGCGGGAGGAAGCTACTCTTGGATTTCTGACTAGACGGAAACGGGGAACACGTGGTGAGAAGAGATGCAGGTACGACGACATGCAGCCAGTGCGGGTTTAGTTTTGGCATTGATGGCAACCGGCGACATCGTATCACCCGCAAGTATGCTCCTTTTTGGTTTTTCGATGCGGTGAGGCAGTTTGAGCGCTTCAACGAGGTTGAATGCCCAAAATGTGGGTTTGTTTATTTAGCACCTGAGGCGAGATTGTTTGGAATATTCAAATCTGCCAGATCTGTTGTCATCTTGTGTTTGGTGCTTGTCGCGTTGATGGTTGTGTATTTGTTTTGGGAGATGCCATTGCGCTAGTGTCCGTCCGGAAACTCGAGATTTGGCTGTGCAGCCCCGACCGGCCCAAGGGGTAGGCTCTACCCCTTGGGGCCAGCAGGACAGCGTCAACGAGAAATGGTCGTGTCTATCTCACTTACCTGTACGATGCCAACGGCAACGTGGGGCAGTTGGTGGACGCCGGCACCGGAGCGGTAGTTGCCCACTACGAGTACGACCCGTTCGGGCGACAGGCGTACGCGAGTGGGGCGGTGGAAAATGCGTTTCGGTTTTCCTCCAAATATGCAGATGACGAGCTGGAGTCGCCGATCTACTACTACGGCTACCGGTACTACTCGCCGGAGCTGGGGAGGTGGATGACAAGGGATCCGATTCATGAACACGCATTCAGTCTGCTCCAAGTGCATTCCCTGTCAAATTATGGAGAATATTTGGTGTTTAGAATGAACGGGCTTGGATATTATGTATTTGTCTCCAACAATGCGTTGGTTAATTACGATATATTAGGGCTTGACTGTTGTTCGAGTGGAAATTGGTCAGGTGTTGGTGTGACAGTCGGTGGTGCTCTGTTTTTTGGTGGGGCTTTTAGTGGTATGTATAACGTGGCGTGTTGGGGGCAGAAAAATTCATGCCTATTGCTACTTAGTTGCTACGGCGTTGGTTATGGGCTTGGTGGTGGTTTTTCGATCGACAGTATTTGGATATCCGGCGTCTATGACACGAAAGGGTTTAGTGGACGATCAAGCACAGGAATTATTTTTGGTGGTGTCGGGATAGCAGGCGTTGGGGGTACGTATCCTTTGCATAGTCGACATGGAATCCAGCACGCAAAGAATGCTAGTGTGAGTTATGGGGTTGGTTTTGGTCTTGGGGGCGGGTGGTTGCAGCTGACTTGTAGTAAAAATATTGTTTCGTGTAATTAGATTGAAGGTGCTGTTTGTGATGCTGACGCATTTGTTAGATAAGAAGACATTGAAAGTGGACGTGGATGCAGCATATAGTGTGGCGGCTGAATTTATCCAAGGCCTGCCTGCGCCGATCCTGCAGCAAGATTCTGCTCGGAGAGTGCTCACTGTAAGATATCCACACAAAGTAATGAATATGATCTTCTGGCGCTGTTGGTCGAACACTATAGAGATTAGATTTAAGCGTATCGATGAGGGTAGCGTTGTTGTCGAGTTCAGGAGCCGTCCGAATTTGTTCGCGTTGAGGCCGCCAAAGGGTGTTTTGGATCCTAGAGATTTTATCGAGCGGGTGAGTGTCCAGTTGCAGCAACAAGAAGGGAGCCTGCAGGGCTCATAGATTTTTGAGTTGCTTCTGGAGGTGGTCGAACTATCTCTAGGTGCCCGCGCTATTTGGATATAGAGCACTTTATGTCGAGATGGTGGACTGTTGTCAGTATAATTGCAGATGCTGCTGGAAACAATATCAACATAGGAGTGTCCCCGACCGCTTCTCTTTTTATTGCGTTTCTGTACTGCTCTTGCGCCGTGCAAAATACGGTATGTAATTAGTGTGTCAGTATGATCGACAATGTCATGGAATGGTTTTTGTTTGTATATATCATGGTGCCACTTGTTTCTACGTTTCGGATATTTGGGCACATATTGGGGGTCCTCGGAGCGTAACCCCGTGATTTCATTGGAGGCGGTTTCGGAGAATCGCCAAAAGTCATAGATACACGCGCGATGCCTTTCGTCTCGTGATACTGCCACGTACATGCTACCACCATAGACATGTACCTCCGAACCACCTCCCGCCGGAACAAGGACGGCTCCGTCGTTCGATAGGGCCATGACGGCCCAAAGCATGAGAGGCGCCTTCAACGTCAAATGGTTGATTGTGTTGGTGTTTATGGCGATGGCACTGGTTTCAGTTGTCTGGGTTCTTGATTATCAAAGTCTAAAATCAACGTGGGCATACACTGAGGCTGTTGAAAGGTTATCCAAAAACGACGAAGTGGTTTCACGGTTGGGTCAACCTTTGAAATTTGGGGTGGTGTGGAGTTGGCGGAAGAGCGAGAGCTCAGTAATATTTTCTGTGCCTCTGGTGGGGCCGAAAGGCAGAGCTGTTGCCTATGTAAGTGCAAAAAAGATGAAAGATGGCTGGCGTTTTTATAGATTCGCCGTCTACTTTGATGGGCGCGAAAAAAGAATGGATTTGCATTGAGTGCGGCTGGCAGCTCTATGGAGTCTAATGGGTAATCTGCGGAGGGCTCCGCGCCCCTTTGCCGTGGCATTCGGGCTGTTCGTCGCGGAGTTTCTGGTCTGTGCGTACTGGATCGTGTCCCCCACCCCCGTGTGGTTTCCGGACTCCCCGATGTACGAGGCGATCGGGGCGAATCTGGCAGCGGGGAACGGGTTCTCTGCAGACCTTCGCCCGCCCTACCGGCCCGAGATCACCCGCGCGCCGGTAGTGCCGTACCTGGTTGCAGGGGTGTACTCCGTGGCGGGCCGCCGGCCGGCCGCGGTCGTGTGGTTGAACGCGTTGTGGGTGGCCGGGGCGGTGGCGGTGGGATATCTCGTGATGCTGCGGTTGTCCCGGGACCCGGCCGTGGCGGCCTCGGGAGGGGCGGTGGCCGTGCTGACGCCTTTCATCGGAGGCTCGGCAGCCACGATCGCCACGGAGCCGGTGGCCATGCTCCAGGTGACCCTGGCCGCGTGGCTGCTGCTCCGGTGGCGGGAGCAGGCACGCCGGAAGAGTGCGGCGCTTCGGGGGGCGCTGATCGGCCTTCTGCTGGCAAGTGTCGTGCTCAACCGCGTGAACCTGGCGCCGGCGGTGGCGGTCGGCGCGCTGTGTTTCGTCGGCACGGCGTTCCGGGCGGTGCCGAGGCGCCCGATCGCCTGGGCTACGACGGTCGCGTTCGCCCTGGCCCTGGTCGGGCCCGTGGTCCTGTGGTCGGCGCGAAACGCCTCGGTGGGCCTTCGGTTCTCCCCGGAGCCGGTGGGGCTCTCGGCGAGCCGGGTGTATGACATCGTGCGCTACCGCGAGGCCATCCTGGGGGAGGAGCCGTTTGGGCCGCCCCCTGCGAACGTGCGCTACTTCCGACACTGGAGGGAACGGTACGGGCCGGAGGACCTCCTGGCGCTGGAGCGGGAGAACCGGGCGTGGCTGGAGGGGTTTCTCGCCGAACATGGGGCCGACCTCGTGAGGGCCACGCCGGCGCGGCTGGTGGGGCTCTTCAGCTCGTCCACCGTGTGGACATATCCGCTTGAGGACCCCACGGGTGAGCGGTTTCCGGGCCCGGTCCTGCGCTGGGTCTCCCGGGGCTTATGGACACTCTCGTTCCTGGGATTCCTGGCGCTCTGGTCCAATCGGACCGCCCGGTGGGTATGGCTCGTCCCGGTGGTCACCCTGGTTCCCGTCCACCTGATGACGGTATGCAGCCCGCGGTACATGAGGGTGTTGATGCCGCTCCTCCTGCCCTATGCGGGGGCGTTCCTGGTCCCCCTCGGGCGCCGGCTGATGTCCGTCGGCCGTCGGGGACGTGCCGATCCTCTCGGCCGCACCGCGTGAGACCCCATGAAGCTCGTGATCCAGATCCCGTGCCACAACGAGGAGGCAACCCTGCCGGCGACCTTGGAGGACCTACCCCGGGAGGTCGAGGGGTTCGACGAGGTCGAGATCTTGGTCATCGACGACGGGTCCAACGACCGCACGGCCGAGATCGCCCGGCAGCACGGCGTGGGGCACCTCGTGCGGCTTTCGGCTCGTCAGGGGCTGGCCCGGGCGTTTGCCGCAGGCATCGACGAGGCTCTCGGACTCGGGGCCGACGTGATCGTCAATACGGATGGCGACAACCAGTACGACGGCGGAGCGGTCGAGCCCCTCGTCCGACCGATTCTGGAAGGGCGGGCCGACATGGTGGTGGGGGAGCGGTGGGGAGAGGGGGTGGAGGAGTTTTCGCCCGTGAAGAAGGGGCTTCAGAAGCTAGGGTCCTGGGTCGTGTCGAAAGTTTCCGGGCTGGACGTTGGGGATGCCGCGAGCGGGTTTCGGGCCTTTTCGCGCGAGGTGGCGCAGGTCCTCGAAGTGCGGGACCGGTTCACCTACACCTTGGAGACACTCATCCAGGCGGGGGCGCAGGGGATCAAAGTCTCCACGGTGCCGGTGCGGACGAACCCGAAAACCCGGGAATCGCGGTTGTGCCCGAGCATGTGGCGCTACGTGGCCCGATCGGCCGGAACGGTCCTTCGGGCCCACGCGCGGCATCGGCCGGGGCGAACCGCCGTGGGGCTCTTGCTCCTGGGGCTGGCGGCCGGGAGGCTCTCAAGGTCCGTACCAGTGCCCGACGCCATGGGAGGCCCACTGGTCGGGTTGCTCTGTCTGCTTCTTTCCCGCCCATGTGCTCTCTGGACAAACGCTCTTCTCGGACACCGGAAACGGACGCTCTGGCGAGCCGAAGCGTCTCGCGTGGAAGCCTTCACCCCACCAGGTCCTTGAGCCACCCGAAGGCCACGAAGGTTCCCAGCGCACTGCCTAGGTTGGAGAAGAGGAACACCAGGAGCACCCGGGCCACCCGGTTGGTCCACCAGCCCTTCCAGTGGGCCAGGTCGTCCAGCAGCCCCTCCAGGTCCCGGACCCGGGGGCGCTGGGCCCAGGCCTGCACCAGGCCGGTGACCATGCCCGCCCCCACGGTGGGGTTGAGCGAGGTCAGGGGGGCGGCCACGAACGCCGAGGCCACGGTCAGCGGGTGGCCCAGGGCCGCGGCCGCTCCGGCCGCGGCGAGGGTCCCGTTCGCGAGCACCCAGGCCCAAGCCGCCTGCCGGAGGGCGGCCGTGTCGCCGGCCGCGAACCCGGCCGCGAACAGGGCCAGCACGATCGCGGGGAGCACCCAGGGAAGCGCTCGGGATACGATCCCCCGGGGGGGCAGCTCTTCGAGGCGGGAGGGGTCCCCCGGGTCGGAGCCCTCCCGCAGGATCCGGGCGATGCCCGGCACGTGGGCCGCGCCCACCACGGCCAACACTCGCCGCCCCCCCACGCCGAGGATGCGGGCCGCCATGTAGCGGTCCCGCTCGTCCACCAACACCTCCTTGGCCTCGGGCGCGGCCCGGGCCATCTCCTCGAGCAGCCCCGAGAGCGTGTCGGTGGACCGAAGCCGCGCCAGATCCTCCTCGTCCAGTTCCGCGTCCTCGAAGGCGCTCGCCACCAAGGCCCCGAACAGCCCGAGCTTCCGCCAGAATCGGGTCCGGCGCCAGGATCGGAGCAGGGTGAGCCGGATCGGCCGATCCACCAGGGCGACCGCGGTCCCCCGGGCCTCGGCCTCCTCCACGGCGGCCAGAAGCTCCTCCCCAGGCCTCACGTCGGTGGCGAGCCCGATCCGCTTCTGGAACGCGGCCAGGGCGAGGTTTGCCAGAAGGACGGGCCCCTGGCCCTTCCAAAGGGCCTTGACCAGGTCCAGCCGGCGCCACCGGTCCGGATCCCTCAGGGCCCGGAGGCGGTCCGGATCGAGTTCCACACACACCCGGTCCGGCTCGAGCTTGGCCACGGCCCGGCGCACGGCCTCCACCGAGCGGCGGGACACGTGGGCGGTTCCCAGGAGGAACACCTCCCGGTCTTCCAGTTCGATCCGGGTCCATTGGGGATCCATGGAGCCTCCTCGGGCGGGGGTGGGGGCGGACATTGTAGGGGTGCGTCGCCCCGAGGCCAAGGCCGGCGGTTGTGTCGCCGGGGCGCCCTGGGGTAAAACCCGCCGGAACGCCACCGAAACGCGAACACGAAACCGTGACGGGGGCCGGCCCTGCCTCCGGCCCCGTCCCGGAGGAGGGATCATGGCCGACCCGTACCGTCCCTGGGCCCGGAGCCGGCTGCTGCTCTGGGCGGTGGCGCTCTGCCTGCTTTGCCCACCCCGGCCGGCGAGGGGCTCCGAGACCCTGCCCGAGGACCTGACCGAGCTTCCCTTGGAGCGGCTGATGGAGATCCGGGTCACCACGGCGGCCCGAAAGCCCCAGAGCCTGGCCGAGACCGCGGGGCCGGTCACGGTGATCCGGGGGGAGGAGCTGGTGCGCACCGGGGCCACCACCCTGGCCGAGGCCCTGCGCATGGTGCCCGGCGTCCACGTGGGGCGGATCAACGCCAACACCTGGGCGCTCTCGGTGCGGGGGTTCGACGGCCGGTGGGCCAACAAGCTGCTGGTGATGATCGACGGCCGCACCGTGTACTCACCGCTCTTCTCAGGGGTGTTCTGGGACGCCCAGGACGTGCTTCTGGAGGACGTGGAACGGATCGAGGTGATCCGGGGTCCGGGCGCCGCGATGTGGGGGGCCAACGCGGTGAACGGGGTGATCCACGTGATCACGAAGCGGGCGGCCGACACCCTGGGGGGCTACGTGGAGGTGGGGGGCGGTGCCGAGGAGCGGGGATTCGGGGCGGTGCGCTACGGCGCCGAGCTGGCGCCGGGAGTGTTCGGCCGGTGGTGGGCCAAGGGGTTCGACCGGGACGGAGGGCGCGACCCGGAAGGGGGCGAGGCGCCCGACGACTGGAGCCAGGTGCGGGGCGGGTTCCGGCTGGACGCGAACCGGGGCGGGGCCGCCTGGACCCTCCAGGGCGAGCTCTACCGGGGCCGTTCGGACGCGGTGTACACGGTGCCTACCGAGGACCCTGACCGGGTGGAGACCTGGGCCGAGGATTCCGTGCTTTGGGGCGGAAACCTCCTGGGGCGCTGGGAACGGGACCTGGGGGCGGCCGGCCGGTTCCAAGTCCAGGCGTACTACGACCGCTCGTCCCGGGACGAGCCCATCGGCCGGGACGAGCGGGAGGTGTGGGACCTGGACCTCCAGCACCGGTTCTCCCTGGGTACCCGGCACGACGTGGTGTGGGGGGGCGGGGTGCGGCTCACCCAGGACCGGATCGACGGCACCCGGGTCATCCGGTTCGACCCACCCCGCCGCACGGACCGGTTGTGGAGCGCTTTTGTGCAGGACGAGATCGCCCTGGTGCCCGACCGGTTCCACCTCCTCCTGGGCCTGCGGGCCGAGCACAACGACTACACCGGGGTCGAGTGGCAGCCCGATGCCCGGGCGCTTTGGCGGGTGACCTCCGGGCACACCCTGTGGGCCGCCGTGTCCCGGGCTGTGCGCACCCCGAGCCGGGCCGAGGCCGACGCGGTGATGGCCGGGTACGTGCTCGGCCCCGACAACCCCGCCAACCCCCTGCCGGTGGTGCTGCGGCCCGAGTTCCGCGGGGACGACGGATTCGAGAGCGAGACCGTGGTGTCCTGGCAGGTGGGGTACCGGGCCCGGTGGACCGGGACGTTCTCCACCGATCTGGCCGGGTTCGTGAGCCGGTACCGGCATCTCCGGACCATTGAACCCCAGGAGTTCGCCCCGGACCCGCTGCACCCGGGTTGGCTCACGGGTACGGGGGCGCCGGAGAACCGGGCGGACGCCGTGTCCAAGGGGTTCGAGGCCGAGGCTCGGTGGCGGGTGGTCCGCCACTGGGAGCTTCGGCTCGCCTACACCTGGTTCCTCCTCGACATCGACCCGGGGCGCTCCACGGACTTCTCGGCCGAGTTCGAGGAGGGGAAGACCCCCCGCCACCAGCTGGATCTACGGTCCTTCGCGGACCTGCCTTTCGGATGGAGGCTGGACCTGGGGCTCCGGTACGTGGGCAGCCTGGACCGCCGGGACATCCCCCCCTATTGGGGGATGGACGTCCGATTGGCTTGGGAGCCCACCGAAGGGGTCGAGCTCGCCGTGGTGGGCCGGGACCTGCTGGAGCCCTCCCACCCCGAGTTTCCGCGGGAGGATTTCCTCCGCCTCGAGACCTCCGAGCCGGAACGGTCGGTCTACGCGGTGGTCCGGGCGAGGTTTTAGGAGGGGCGATGGGGCTGCGAAGGGGGTGGGCGGTCCTTCTGCTGCTCGTCGGATGTGGGGCGGCCCACGCCTCGGACCTGGAGAGCCGCGTGAAGGCGGCCTTCGTGTACCACTTCGTCCAGCTCACCACCTGGGCCGAGGGCCTGCCCGACGGGCCGTTGGACGTCTGTCTGCTGGGTGACGATCCGGTGGCCGAGGCGCTCGCGGCCCTGCAGGGCAAGGCGGTGGGGGGCCGGGGGGTGCGCACCGGAACGTGTGCGCCCGGCCGACGGTGCGGGTGCGAGGTGGTGTACGTGGGACGAAGCGAGGCCGGCCGACTGCAAGCCGACCTGGCCGCCCTGGGCCCTGGCGTGCTCACCGTGAGCGACATCCCGGGGTTCGCCGACCGGGGGGGCATGATCGAGCTGGTGAAACGGCAGGGGAGGCTTCGGTTCCGCATCCACCGGGGCCGGGCCGCCCGGGCCGGCCTGAGGTTCGACGCGCGGCTGCTGGCCCTAGCCGAGGAGGTGCTCCCGTGAGGCGGTGGCTGTGGGATGCTCCGATCCACCGGAAGGTGGCCGGGCTGATCCTCGGAGGGAGCCTGCTGGTGGTGGGGGCGACCTCGGCCGTGTTCGTGGCCTGGGAGATCCGTACCGCCCGCAGGCAGGCCGTCGAGGCCCTGGAGGGGATGGCCACGGTCCTCGCCTTCAACGCGGCCCCTGCCGTTGCCTTCGACGACCCGGCGGCGGCCCGGCAGGTGCTCCTCCCCCTTCGGGAGATCCCGGACGTGGAGGGTGCGGTGCTGTGGACGAGGACCGGCCGCGAGTTCGCCCGGCTGTCGTGCCGGCCCGGGGCGTTTCAGGCGCCCGGGCCTCCGACCGATGCGGGGGGGCGGTTCCGCGACGGGGGGCTGGAGGTGACCCGGCCGGTGGTGCTCGACGCCGATCCGGTGGGGTGGCTGTGGATACGAAGCGACCTGGCGAGCCTGCGCACGAGGCTGGCCAGGTACGCGGCCGTGGCGGGCGTGGCCCTGGCCGCGGCCGTGGCGGCCGCGCTGGGCGTGGCCTGGGTGCTCCACCGGTTGGTTTCGGACCGAATCCGGACCGTGGCCGGCGTGGTGGAACGGGCGGCGAGCCGAAGGGACTACGGGGGACGGGTTCGGCCCGCCGGCCGGGACGAGGTGGGGGTGCTCGAGGCGGGCGTGAACCACCTGCTGGAGGCGGTCGAGGCCCGGGAGGCGGAGCTGCGGCAGCACCGGGATCGGCTCGAGGAGTTGGTGGCCGAGCGGACCCGGGATCTGCAGCGGGCCAAGGAGGAGGCCGAGCATGCCAGCCGGGCCAAGAGCCGGTTCCTCGCCCTGGTGAGCCACGAGCTGCGCACCCCCCTCAACGGTCTCCTGGGGCATCTGGAGTTGTGGTCCCGGGAGAACCCCCCGGACGAGCACGGGCGGTTGGAGCAGATCGCCTCGGCCGCCCAGACCCTGAGGGCCCTGGTGGAGGATCTGCTGGACGTGGGTCGGATCGAGGCGGGGGATCTGCGGCTGGACGCCCGGCCGTTCTCCCCTCTGGCTACGGCCCGGGAGGTGGTGGAGGCGTTCCGGCCCCGGGCGGCGGCCAAGGGGCTGTCCGTGCGCTTCGCCGCCGGGCCCGGGGTGCCCGAGGCCGTGCGGGGGGACCCCCTGCGGGTCCGCCAGATCCTGTGGAACCTGCTGGACAACGCGGTGAAGTTCACGCAGCGGGGCGGGGTGGAGGTGCGGTGCTCGGCCGGGCCCGGGGGCCGGGGGGTGTGCTTCGAGGTGGAGGACACCGGCCCGGGGATCCCGCCGGAGGCCCGGGACCGGGTGTTCCGGCCGTTCGAGCAGCTCGAGCCGCCCGACCGCAGGCGCCACGGGGGAACCGGCCTCGGGCTCACCATCTGCCGGGACCTGGTGGCCTTGATGGGGGGAACCGTTCGGCTGGAGGAGGGGGCCGGCGGTGGCGCCCGGTTCCGGGTCGAGCTTCCCCTGGCGGCCGAGGCGGGGGGGCAGCCGGGGGACGTGCGGGGGATGAGGGTGCTCGTGGTGGAGGACAACCCCATGAACCGGGACCTGGCCCGGGCCTTTCTGGAGAGCCTGGGGTGTCGGGTGGAGGAGGCGCCGGACGGCGAGACCGCCCTTCGGGCCTGGGAGGGCGGGGGCTTCGACGCCGTGCTGCTCGACTGCCAAATGCCCGGGATGGACGGGTTCGAGGTGGCCCGTCGAATTCGGGAGAGGGAAACGGCCCTGGGGCGGGACCGAACGTGGATCGTGGCCTGCACCGCGTACGGCAGTCCCGAGGACCGGGACCGGTGCCGCCGGGCCGGCATGGACGGGGTGGTGCTCAAGCCGTTCGGAGCCGAGGACCTGGTCCGGGCCCTCGGCCCGGCGCGTCGCCCGGCCGACGTGGATCCGCAGGTGGTGGAACGCATCCTGTCCCTGGATGCCGGTCGGGGAACGGGGCTGGCCCGCCGGGTGCTGGAGACCTACCGGGTCGAGGCCGAGCGGCTGCTTGACGAGCTGGAACGGGCGTTGTCCGCGGGGGACGCCGGGGGCGTCCACGACACGGCCCACGCGCTCAAGTCGGTCAGCTTGAACGCCGGGGCCCGGGGGGTGGCCCGGATGTGCGGCGAGGTCTGCGAGCTGGCAAAGAGAGGGGATCTGGAGGGGGCGGCGGCCGCCGCGGGCGGCCTGGCAGCCGGGATGGGGGCGGCGCTCCGGGCCCTGGAACACGCATACGGGAGGGTGGCATGACGGGGAGCGAACCGAAGGCCCGGGTGTTGGTGGCGGACGACGATCCGGTGGACCGGCTGCTGGCCGAGGAGGTGCTCGCGGGCGAGGGGTTCGGGGTGGAGGCGGCCGCCGACGGAGCCGAGGCGTGGGAGCGGTGCGTTCGGCGGGTGCCGGACCTGGTGGTGCTCGACCTGCTGATGCCCCGAATGGACGGGTTCGAGGTGCTCCGGCGCCTGCGGGAGGAGCCCTGGGGGCGCGACGTTCCGGTGCTGGTGTTGACCAGCCTGGACGACCTGGACTCCATCGCCAGGGCCTACGGCCTGGGCGCCACCGATTTCGCCACCAAGCCGGCCAACTGGATCGTTTTGGCCCAGCGCCTGCGCTACATGCTCCGGGCGAGCCGAATCGCCCGGGATCTGGCCGACGCCCAACGGGTGGCCCGGCTGGGGAGCTGGGTGCTCGCGCCCGACACGGGTCGGATGGCCTGGTCGGAGGAGCTTCGGCGGATGGTGGGCCGGTCCGGGGAGACCGCGCGGTCGTTCCTGGAGGCGGTGCCCGACGAGGATCGGCCGCGGGTCCTGGCGTTGTGGGACACCGCTGGCAGCGGTGGGGAGGCCGACCCCGTGGACCACGCCCTCGTCCGGCCCGACGGCACCCGGTTGTGGGTCCGGCATCGGGCCGTGGGCCGGCCGGGAGGGGGCGTCAGGGGCACGGTGCAGGACATCACGCGAGAGGCCGAGCTGGAGCGTCGGCTCCGCCAGGCCGAGAAACTGGAGGCCCTGGGCACGCTGGCCGGGGGGATCGCCCACGATTTCAACAACCTGCTGGTTCCGATCATCGGGTTCACCGATCTGGCCCTGGCCCAGCTCCCGCCGGAGAGCCCGGCCCGGGAGGGGCTCGAGCTCGTGGCCTCCACCGCCCGGCGGGCCCGGGACTTGGTGCGCCGGATCCTGGCGTTCTCCAGGGGAGCCGAGGGCCCCCGGGGACCGGTGAGCCTGCGCCAGGTGGTCTCCGAGGTGGGGGCGGTCCTGGCCGGTTCGTTGCCGCCCGGGGTGCGGTGGGTGGAGGAGGTGGAGGGGGAGGACCTGCGGGTGGAGGGGGACCCGGCCGGCCTGCACCAGGTGCTCCTGAACCTGTGCCAGAACGCGGTCCATGCCCTCGGAGAGAAGGGAGGGGAGGTGCGGATCCGAGCCGGCCGCCGGCCGGCCCCCGGCGGGGGCGAGGAGGTGTGCATCGAGGTGGCCGACACGGGTTGCGGCATGCCCCCGGAGGTGCGCGAACGGGCCTTCGAGCCCTTCTTCACCACCAAGCCGGTGGGGCAGGGCACGGGCCTGGGACTCAGCGTGGTCCACGGTGTGGTGAAGGGGATGGGGGGGCGGGTGGAGGTGGAGAGCACCCCGGGCGAAGGGTCCACGTTCCGGGTGTTCCTGCCGCCGTGCCCGGACGGGGCGGCGCCTGAGCCGGCCCGGCCCGGCCGCCGGGTCGGGGCCCTCTCCATCCTGTTGGTGGACGACGAGGTGGCCCTTCTGCGCTATGGCAGCGCCGTGCTGGAGCGGGCCGGCCACCGGGTGGACGCGTGTGCCGACCCGCGGGAGGCCCTGGAGCGGATCCGGCGGGAGCCCCACCGGTACGACTTGGTGATGGCCGACCGGGCCATGCCCGGGATGAGCGGGGATGCGCTCCTGGCCGCGGCTCGCAGGCTGCGCCCCGACCTGCGCACGATCCTGTGCACGGGCGGCGCCGCCGGCACCGAACGGCCCGAGACGGCCGACCGGGTGGTGCTCAAGCCCCTCGCCCCCGACGAGATCGTGGCCGTGGTGGAGGAGGTGGTGGCGGCCCAAGGCCGGGGCTCTTGACCCCTGACGGTCCCTCCCAGGCTCTCCAGGGCCGGGCAACGGGGAAGGGTAACTTTCGCTGCCCAGCCGTCCCGCGGGCCAAAGGCCCCAGACCGAAGACCGAAGACCGTCGACCGAAGTTAGCGCTCAAAACCGGACGCTGGGGTTGTGGAGGGTGCCCGAGCCCGGGCTTGGCGGGTCCAGGAACACCCGCCGGCCTTCCACCCGCAGGCGCCCCTCGGCCAGGTACTGGAGGGCCTGGGGGTAGATCCGGTGCTCCTCCCGGAGGATCCGGGCGGCGAGCGTCTCCGGGGTGTCGTCGTCGCGTACGGGCACCACGGCCTGGCAGATGATGGGACCGGTGTCGGTGCCCTCGTCCACGAAGTGGACCGTGCACCCCGAGAACTTGGCCCCGTGGGCCAGCACCTTCTCGTGCACGTGCAACCCCGGGAACGCCGGCAGCAGGGCCGGATGGATGTTCACGACCCGGCCGGGGAACGCGGCCAGCAGTTCGCCGGTGACGAGGCGCATGTACCCGGCCAGGGCCACGGTGTCCACCCCGTGGGCGCGCAGCACCTCGACCACCGCCCGATCGTGCTCCTGACGGGGCCGGCCGGGATCCCACGGCACCACCCGGGCCGGCACGCCGGCCCGGCGGGCCCGCTCCAGGCCGTAGGCGTCGGGGGTGTCGCTCACCACCACCCGGACCTCGGCGTCCAGCCGGCCTTCGCGGCTCGCGTCCAGGATGGCCTGGAGGTTCGAGCCGCTGCCCGAAACCAGCACCCCGAGCCGCAGGCTCATGCGGCCCACTCCAGGGGGGACTGATCCTCGGCCCGCTCCTCGATGGTGCCGATGACCCACGCGGTCTCGCCCAGGGCCTCGAGACGGGCCAGGGTCTCCTCCTCCTCCTCGGGGGGCACGATCACCACCAGGCCCACGCCGCAGTTGAACGTGCGGTACATCTCCTCTTCCGGCACGGGGCCCAGCTCCTGGAGCAGCCGGAACAGCGCGGGCATCTCCCAGGCGCCCCGGTCCACCACGGCCCGGCATCCGTGGGGGAGAATGCGGGGCAGGTTCTCGGGGATGCCCCCTCCCGTGATGTGGGCCATGCCCTTCACGGTGAAGTCCCGGATCAGGTTCAGCACGGTGCGCACATAGATCCGGGTGGGGGTGAGGAGCACCTCCCCCAAGGGCTTTCCCAGTTCGGGGAACACGTGGTCCAGTCCGAACCGACCCCCATCGAGGAGGATCTTGCGGGCCAGCGAGTACCCGTTGCTGTGGAGCCCCGTGGAGCCCAGCCCCACGATCCGGTCCCCTACCGTGATGCTCGACCCGTCGATCATCCGGTCCCGGTCCACCACGCCCACGCAGAAGCCGGCCAGGTCGTACTCCCCTTCGGGGTACATGCCCGGCAGTTCCGCGGTCTCACCCCCCACCAGGCTGCACCGGGCCTCCTGGCAGCCCGCCGCGATGCCCCGGATCACGGCCTCGGCCACGCCCGGCTCCAGCCGGCCCGTGGCGAAGTAGTCCAGAAAGAACAGGGGCTCCGCTCCCTGGACCACCACGTCGTTGGCGCACATGGCCACCAGGTCGATGCCCACGGTGTCGTGGACCCCGGTCTGGAACGCGATCCTCAGCTTGGTGCCCACCCCGTCCGTGGAGCTCACGAGCACGGGGTTCTCCAGCGGGAACTCGGCCAGGGAGACGGCCGCGCCGAACCCACCCACGTCGCTCATCACCTCGGGCCGGAGGGTGGGCTTCACGAACTCGCGGATCCGGTCCACCAGGCCGGCGGCCGCGTCGATGTCCACTCCCGCATCCCGGTAGGTCAGGGGCTTCTTCACGGGTTCACCTCCCAATCCCCCCGAAAACGAAGCCGGTAGCCTAGCCAATGGCCCCGGGGGTGTCAATCGGCCCGCCCCGCGGTTGCCGGGTTCGGGCGCCGTCCGTACAATGCCGCCAACCCTTGGCGCATCGCATCCCTTCGGCCGAGAACCACGAGGAGGACTTTCCATGGTGCAGATCCTGGTGTCGTACTCCAGCCGTTCCGGAAACACCGAGAAGTTGGCCCGGGCCGTGGCCCGGGGGGCCGAGCAGGCGGGAGCCCGGGTGGTGTGCAAGCGGGCCTCCGACACCACCAAGGAGGACCTCCTGGCGGCCGACGGCATCATCCTGGGCAGCCCCGTGTACTTCGGAACGGTCACCGCCGAGATGAAGGACCTGATCGACCGCAGCGTGGGGGCCCGGCGCAAGCTGCGAAACAAGGTGGGCGCGGCGTTCACCACCGGCGGCCACCACACCGGGGGCAAGGAGACCACCCTGCTCAGCATGCTGATGGCCTTCCTGATCCACGAGATGGTGGTGGTGGGCGACCCCATCGAGACCGGGGGGCACTACGGGGTGGCCTGCCTGGGGGCCCCGTCCGCGGACGACGAGCGGGCCGGCGAGCTCTTGGGCGCCCGGGTGGCGGACGTGGCCCGGCGGCTCAAGGCCGCCTAGTGTCATGGTTCGCAAGTTCGTGCATTCCCCGAGGGGTGGGGCTGGGGGCCCCTCCTTCGCTGAACGGCCTCGCAGGGGCCGCCTCGGCGCGGTCCGCTGCGGCGCGTGAGAGCACGCGCCGCGGCCGCTCCCCTGGCGCCGGGCGGCCCGGGCTGCTCGGCTGTCGCGCTTCGTCGGAGCCCCCAGCCCCACCGCCGCAACGGACATACGTTCTTACGGAACGAAACACTAGCCCTCCCGGTTTCTGGTGGTGAACGTGTCGCGGAAGTCGGCTTCGCCCCGTATCGTGGCCGTGGGCACCGGGACCTGCGTGCCCCGCCTGGACCGGCGCGGGCCGTGCACCCTGCTGGAGTGCGAGGGGTTCCGGGCGGCCGTGGACCTGGGCCTGGGGGCCCTCCACGGGCTCCTGGCGGCCGGGGTCCGCCACACCCAGCTGGACGCGGTGGTGTTCACCCACCTCCACCCGGACCACACGGCGGAGCTGGTTTCCCTGCTGTTCGCGGCCCGATACGACGAGGCTCCCCGGGTCCGGCCCCTGGCCCTGGTGGGGGGGCCGGGGCTCCGGGAGTTCCGGGGGGCCCTGGGCCGGGCCTACGGGGGGTGGATCGAGCCCGAAGGGTACCGACTGGAGTGGAGGGAGGTGGGGCCCCACGCCGCGTTCGAGGTGGGGCCCTGGCGGGTGCGTACGGCCCCGGCGGCCCACCACCCGTCGAGCCTCGCCCTCCGGTGGGAAACCGAGGGGTTCAGTGCGGTGTTCACCGGCGACACCGGGCCCCACCCCGCGCTCGCCGGGTTCGCCCGGGGGGTGGACCTCCTCGTTGCCGAGGCCAGCCTGCCGGAAGGCGAGGCCTTCGACCGGCACCTGACGGCCCGCCAGGCCGGGGACCTGGCTCGGGAGGCCGGAGCCGGGCGCCTGGTGCTCCACCACCTGTACCCTTCGGCCGACCGCGCCGCTCCGGAGCGCCACGCCCGCGAGGCGTTCGAGGGGCCGGTGGTGGTGGCCCGCGACGGGCTCCGGCTGTGGCCCCCCGGCCCGGACGATTCATGAGCCCTCGTCGCGAAGCGCCGCCTCCAGGGCCTCCACCGCCGCGGCATCGAACTGGGTGCCGGCTCCCCGGTGCAGCTCGGCCAGGGCCTCGTCCCGACCGAGCCCCCGCCGGTAGGGGCGGTCGCTCGTCATCGCGTCGTAGGCGTCCGCCACGGCCAGGATCCGGCTCTCCACCCGCAGGTCCTCTCCCCCCATCCCCAATGGGTACCCTTTGCCGTCCGGCCGCTCGTGGTGCTGGAGCACCACCTGGGCCACGTCCTCGAGCCACGACAGCGGCTCCAGGATCCGGGCCCCGGTGAGGGGGTGCTGCCGGACCAGGTCGATCTCGGCCGGGTCGAGGCCCGAGGGCTTGTGGAGCACCTCGTGGCGCAAGGCGATCTTGCCGATGTCGTGGAGCATGGCGGCCTGGCGGAGGACCTCCATGGCCTGGGTTTCGAGGCCCATCTCCTGGGCCGCGGCCAGGGCGAGCCGGGTCACCCTCTGGGAGTGTCCCCGGGTGTAGGGATCCTTGGCCTCGATCGTGTTCACCAGGGACTGCACGATCTCCAGGGTCGCCCTTTGCTGGGCCAGGTGCAGCCGGGCCGTCTGGTACACGGCGCCCACCTCCCGGCCGAACGGCAGGAGCACGTCCAGATCCCGCCGGCCGAAGGCCGGCCTTCCTTCGGGGTCGTAGAGGACCAGCAAGGCCTCGGCCCGGTCCTGCTCGGGCAGGGGGACGGGGACGGCGGCCAGGGTCCGCACCCGGGCCCCGGACACCGGGTCGAGGAGGCCGGTGCCGGGGCCGGGGTCCAGCACCACGCCGCTCGGGGTGGCCCGTTCGGCCAAGGGGAGCTCCGGAGGAAACCGCACGTCCCGTCCGGCGGGCTCGATCCTGCCGTAGGCGCCCGCCAGGCTCCAGCGGTCCGGATCCGCCTCCGATCGAGCCAGCACGCACGCCGTTCGGGCGCCCACCGCCTCCGCCGCCAGCCGGACCGCGGCCCGCAGCACCCCGAAGGGGTCCGCGGTCCGGGGAAGGTGGCGCCCCAGCTCCCGAACCGTGATGAGCCGCTCCACGGCCTCCTCCAGGGCACGGGTCCGTTCCCGCACCCGGACCTCCAGGGCCTGCCGCAGCTCCTGCTGCTCCCGGTTGGCCCGTTCCAGCCGGCGGGTCATGGCGTTGAACGCCTCGGCCAGCACCCGGATCTCCCGGGCCCCCTGCACGGCCACCTCGCCGGTCATGTCGCCGACGGCCCGCCGCCGGGTGGCCGTGGCCAGGGCCCGCACGGGGCCGACGATCCACCTCACCGCCCGGTCCAGGGCCAGGAGCCCGGCCAGGGAAAAGAGGGCGGCCACGACGCCCATGGTGGCCACCGCCCGGCGGAGGCTGGCGAACGCCAGGGCGAGGTCGTGCTCGGCCACCACGATGCCCAGGGGGGCACCGCCGACGGTGAGGGCGGCCATCCCGAGGCGCCGGTCGCCCGGCAGCAGGGGATTCCGGGTAGGAACAGCCACGAAGGTGGAGTGGAATCCCTGGGTGCGCACGGCCTCGGGCCGGCCGTGGCACCGGGCGCAGTCCGGGGCGAACCGCGGGTCGGAGCGCGCCACGGGCTCGCCCCCGGGTCCGAACAGGGCCACCCGGGTGCCCAGGAGCCGGGCGAGCCGTCCCATCAGCTCGTTGTCGACGCGGCGGCCCACCAGCACCACCCCCGTGATCCTGGCGTCGGACGGCCGCCGCACCGGCGCGATCCCCACCAGCAGGGTCCGGCCCCCGGTGCGGAGCACCGAGCCCAGGGTGATGCCGCTCAGCCCCAGCCGCACCAGGGCCTCCACCTCGGGCTCGGCCCGGGGGGGCGGCTCGAACCCGCTGACCGGGTTCGCCGCGTCGTCCATGCGGGCCCTCTCCCAACCCTGGGGATCCACCAGCTCGATCCAGTCGAGGTCCCACCGCACCTTCCAGGGAAGTAGGTCCTGAACCACCGGGTGATCGGCCCCTCCCCGGCCCATGTGGCTCCACAGGTCCGAGCGGTCCGCCAGCTCCCGGGCCCGGTCCGCCAGGCCTTGGGTCTGGGCCTCGAAGAACGCCTCGGCCTGGGCCAGTTGGGTCTGGAGGGCCCGGTCCTCCCCGTCCAGGATGAGCCGGGAGGCGAAGCGGTAGGCGGCCGCGCCGAGCACGGCGAAGGCGAGGGCCGTCAGAAGGATCGGCACCGCGAGGATCTGGGCGCGCAGGGTCAGGGCCATGTCAGGGGTTGGCCGGAACGGCGCCCAGGGCGTCGAGCACCGACGCCGCCCGGGGGCCCGTGAGGAAGGCGAGAAACCGCACCACCTCGGGCCGGGGTGACGGCCGGCTGACAACGCCCAGGGGAACGACGAGCCGGAACGCCCCCGACCGGGCCTCGTCGGGCCGGGGCCACCGCCCCGCGGGAGGGATCGCCCGCACGTCCAGGCCCAGGCTGCGCAACTCGGCCCGGCCGGCGTACCCGATGGTGTAGGGGGTGGTGGCCAGGGCCCGGGTCATGTCGGCCGGCCGGGCCAGCACCACGGCCGCCTCGGTCATCCGGAACCCGGGCCCGAAGAACTCCTCCATGAGGGTTCGGCGCACGCTTTGGCCGGGTTTCCGGTCCAGGGGAAGGATGTCGTGGTCCACCCCGTCCACCTGGGCCCAGTTGCGGATCGCACCCCGGTAGATCCCGCGCACCGCTTCGGCGTCGAGCCTGGGAGCCCCGCCCGAGGGGTGGGCGGCGAACGCGATGGGGTCGTAGCCCAGCAGGTGGTAGGCCAGGCCCGCGGCCTCGTCGCGGCGCAGCGGCCGCGAACAGGTGCCCAGGTCGAGGGCCTCGGAGCGCACGCCAGCCACCCCTCCGGCCGTGCTGGTGCCTGGCAGGATCCGCACCCGCGCCCGGGGGTTCTCGTCGGTGTAGGCCTGGATCAGGCGTTCCAGGAGCGGGAACAGGGTCTCCGAGCCCGACACCCGGATCTCGGGCTCGGGGGGCAGGTCGGCCGGGCCGGCCGGGGTCTCGTCGGCCCGGGTGCAGGCGAAAAACGCCGCGGCCCCGGGCAGGAGGACCGCGACGGCGAGAAACAGGAGTCTGCGCACGGGGTGGACGGTCCTTTCCAGTCCCCCCCTGGGAAACGGAGATCGGGAAGCGTGCGCTACCCTAGCACGGGGCCTGGCGGGCTTCAATCCAGGGGGACGAACGGGGCGTGGTTGGCGGTGAGCCCGGCGGGAGTGCACCGGAGGATCGTGCCCACCACGGGGTCGGTCCGGGCCTCGGCCAGGAACCTCCGCACGTCGCGCCGGGGCCACCCGGGATCGTCGAACGGCCGGTACAGGGACAGGTCCTCCTCCGGCGGGTGGCTCCCCAGGACTCCCCGGCCGGACAGCTCGGCCTCCCACCGGCTGCCCGCGGGCAGGTGGAACAGGGCCAGGTTCAGAAACGTGATCGCGTCGGCGTGGCGCCGCACCCAGTCCAGGGTGGTCTCAGCCTCGGCCCGGCCCTGGCCGGGGAGGCCGAACAGGAGGTACACGTGGGTTCGGATGCCGGCGGCCCGCAGGTTGCGGAGGATCGGGCCCAGGTGCTCGGCTCGGGTTCCCTTGCCGGCCCGGTCGAGCACGGCCTGGCACGCCGACTCGACCCCCAGCCGGAGGAGCCGGCATCCTCCGGCGGCCAGACCCCGGGCGAGCCGGGGGTCCAGGAGGGAGGGCTCGGGCCGGACGAACCCGTACCAGGGGCGGCGCTCGCCAGGGGCCGGCTCGGCCAGCGCCGCCAGGAGCCGGGGCGGAACGGCCTCGTCCGTCAGATGCACCCACGGGTGCCGGGGGCTGTCCAAGGCGGCCACCGCCCGGGCGGGGGCGGCCGCGCGAAACGGCGGCCCGGCCTGGGCCGCCTCGGGGCAGAAGGCGCATCGTCTCCAGTAGCACCCTCGGCTGAGCGTCAGGGGCGCCACGGGGCCCGGCGCCAGGTACCCGGGCTCCGGCCGGGCTGGGGGCGGGTGGGGGGCCCAGTCGGTCGGCACCGGGCCCGGGGGCCGCCACACCCCCCGGGCCGGTGCCATGATCCCGGGCGCGTCCCACTCCCCCCGGGCCAGGACTTCGGCCGCGACCTCCCCCGGGCCGGCCACCAGCGCGTCCCAGCACCGGAACACCGGCGAGCCCGGCCCGAGCCGGCGTCTCCACGCCCCGACCAGGGCCCCGCCGAGGACCAGGCGCCCCCGAAACCCCTCCCGGCGCAGCCATCCCGCCAGGCCGAAGGCGGGCAGGGCCTGGCTGAGGAACGTCACGGACACCCCGATCCAGGCCGGATCCCGTTCCAGGAGCCGCCGGGCCAGGGGGAGGAGCAGGCCCCCGATGGGGAGCGCGCCGGGGTCCCGGGCCGCCCGGGCCAGCTGGCCGGAGGCCAGGGGCGACCATCCGGGCAGCTCCAGGTCGGCCGGGCTCAGGCGCGCGCCCAGGGCCTCGCCGACGGTCCGGTAGGCGAGGAGCAGGTCCGCCAGGGCCTGCCGGTAGGCCACGGCGTCCCGGTACCCGTCCGGGCCTGCCAAGGCGGCCGCGGCCCGGGGCGACCGGGTCCGTGCCCGGCGTGCCCGGGTGGCCCCCGGCCCCCTCCCCGTGCCCGCTCCGGCCGGGACCGACCACAGGTGCCGGTGGAACGCGAGGTTCAGGTCCAGCATCTCCGCCTCGAAGCCCCGTGCGCGCAGGTGGGCCGCCACGGCCAGGGCGCCGGGGGTGGGCTCGGTGGGCTTGGCCACCGGGGGGATCACGATCAGCCCGGGCCCAGTCACGGCCGCCGGCCCGCCTCGGCCGGGGGGCGCAGGGCCACGAAGTGCCGGGCCGGATCCCGGAGCAACCCCTCCACCCACCGGGCCTCGGCCTCGCCCCCCGTGTACGGGCTGCTCCTGAGTTCGGCCGCGTAGGCGCCGAGCAGTTCCCGCAGGTCGGCCTCTCCCCGCCCGTCGAGGTCGCGGATCTCCACCGGCGACCCCAGGGCCAGGCGTCGCCGCACCGCCTCCCGGTCGAGCCCCAGGCCGGGGTCGAGGCGCACGTACACCACCCCGCCGGTCATGCCCGAGCACAGCCAGGGGCCCGGATCTCCGAGCACCACGGCCCGGCCGGCGGTCATGTACTCGAACGCGAACCCTTTGAGGTTGGCCCGATCCGCCAGGAACCCCAGGGCATCGACCCTGGGTTCGCGCATCCGACCTCCGATCACCACGTCCGCGCCCGACAGCCGGACCCCGCACCGGCTGTCGGCGTCGCCCTGCACCAGGAACAGGCCGGCCTGGGCCCCGTAGGCGAACCCCTTGCCCACGCACCCCCCCACCGGCTGACCGTCGTGGTTCTCCCCCTTGAGCACCACCACCCGGCCGCCCCGGGCGCACTTGGCCACCCCGTCCTGGCTGCCCCCTTCCACCCGGATCTCCACCTCGTCCACGTTGAACGCGCCCATGCCGTTGCCCGGCACCGAGCCCGGGCCCAGATGGAGCCGGGCCTGCCACGGGCACCGGCTGGCCGGGCCCGGCCGGCGCCGCACGGCCTCTCCGGACAGGTGGGTGCCCAGGGCCCGGTCCGAGGAGAGCACCCGGTCGTCCTCGTACACCACCGCCCCGGCGCCCCGGTCCACGGCCGAGGTGACCTCCTGGGTCACCACCCGGGTCAGGTACGACAGGGGCCTCCGCACCGTGATCGTGCCCTTCGGTTCGGTCGCCCGGGGCCCGGGGGGCACCAGCAGGGCCGACAGGTCCACCCGGTCGGTGCCCCGGGCCTGCACCAGGAGGTCCCTCCGGCCCACCAGGTCCCGGACCCGGCCGAGCCCCAGGCGGGCCGTGAGGCGCCGAACCTCCTCGCCCGTCTCGCGAAGGAGCCGGACGAGGTTCTCCACCCCCTGTTCCGGGTCCCGCGGCTCGAACCCCCGGATGCCCCGCCGGGCCGCGGCCTCCTGGGTCTCCACCTGGGTGGCGATGCCCCGGGGGCACACGTCCCGGTGGCACCGGCGGCATGCGACGCATCCGATGCCCAGGAGGGCCAGGGTGCCGAACCCCGCCCGGTCGGCCCCCAGGCACAGGCATTTCACCACGTCCGCGGCCGTGCGCAGGCCCCCGTCGGCCCACAGCTCGACCCGCTCGCGCAGCCCGGACTCCACCAGGGCGTCGTGCACCTCGGTGATGCCCACCTCCACGGGAAGCCCCACCCTGCGCAGGGCGTGGAGCCGGGCCGCGCCGGTGCCCCCGTCGAACCCCGACAGGGTCAGGATGTCGGCCCCGGCCTTGACGACGCCCAGACCGATGGTCGCGATGCCCGAGACCACCGGCACCTTCACCGAGATCCGGGCCCGGGGGTTCACGGTGCGCAGCTCCTCGATCAGCTGGGCGAGGTCCTCGATGGAGTACACGTCGTGGTGGTTCGAGGGGCTGATCAGCGAGATCCCGGGCACGGCGCTCCGGGCCCGGGCCACCTTCTCGGTGACCTTGGCGCCCGGAAGGTGGCCCCCCTCCCCGGGTTTGGCGCCCTGGCCGATCTTGATCTCGATCAGGTCCACGCTGTTGAGCATCTCGGCGTGGACCCCGAACCGTCCGGAGGCCACCTGCTGGCTGCGCACCGCCCGGTACCGGCCGAGCAGGTCCGGCAGCTCGCCGCCCTCCCCGTTCATGCAGGGGATGCCGAGGCGGCGGGCCGCCTCGGCGTAGATGCGAAATGCGGTCTCCCCCTGGCTGCCGAAGCTCATGGGACAGATGAAGATGGGGTAGCGGTGGCCGCCCACCGACGGGTCCACCCGGTCGGGGTCCACCGGCCGGCTCCGGTCGGGGACCCGCAGGTCCAACAGATGACGAAGGGCCACGGGCCGCTTCGCCTCCGAAGCGGCCGCCCGTTCGGCCAGCTCGCGGTAAGGGGCGTCTCCCTCGGCCACGGCCCTCACCCACCGGGCGAGCCGGGGGGTGGACCGGAACGGCCGGCCCTTGGCGGGGGCCTTGCGGAGCCGTGCCCACCGCCGGTCGAGCTCCTCCAGGGTGAGGCCGGCCGAGCCGCCGAACCGGTTCCTCACCCCCAGCCTGCGGGCCAGGTCGTCGCCGAGGCCCAGGGCCGAGAACACCCGGCCGTAGCCGGAGATCTCGTGGATCCCCATGGTGGAGATCACCGTGCGCATGCCGGCGGTGAGCGCCGCGAGCAGGCGGTCGAGCCCCTCGGCCCCCCGGGCGTCCCAGGCGGCCCGGAACAGGAGCCAGGGAGCCAGGGCGTCGGCCCCCAGCCCCAGGCAGCACATGCAGTCGTGGAGATTGCGCAGGGCGTCCGAAGCCACCACCAGGCTGATGCGCCGCCGCGGGCATCCTCCGGCCCGGCCCGACCGGGTACGCAGGGCCCGATCCACCTCGGCCACCGCCAACAGGGGGTCTAGGCCCGGGCCGCCCTCGGGGTCGGCCAGGACCAGCAGGTGGCCCCCCCCTTCCGCGGCGCGCTGGGCCTCGCCCGCCAGGGTCTCGAGGTCGTCGGCCAGGGGCCGGGCCGGGTTCCGGGCGAGGGGGAGGATCCGGACCCGTTCCGGGCCCAGGTGGGCCACCACGTCGGCCAGGAGCGCGGTCTCGTGCTTCCGGGCCGCCCGGCGGGCCGCCTCCTCGGGCACCCCGGCGAGCAGCAGGGGGATCTCCACGGACACCCAGGGTGGATAGGGCGGTTCGGCCCCGGGCTCCAACCGCGCCCCCAGCCGCACCCGGGTGGAGAAGTGCTCCCCCTCCCGTTTGGGGTCGATGGCGGGGTTGGTGACCACGGCCACGTCCTCCTGGAGGAAGTCGGCCAGCAGCACCGCGTCCGGGTCCAGCGCGGCCAGGGGGCCGTCCCACCCCATGCTGCCCACCGGATCGGACCCGTCTCGCACCATGGGGTCGAGCAGCTCCTCGTCGTGGGAGGTCCAGCCGGCCTGGGCCTTCCTTTTGTCCAGGGAGCCCGAGGGGGGGCCGGGCTCTCCGGTGCCGCCGGCCAGCGTCCGTTCCCCCCTCACCAGGCCCAGGCCGGCCCAGCAGGCGTCCAGATCGATCCGGCGGGCGAACCGGGCCAGGACCTCCTTCTGGAACCGGCTGTGGGGCACGACCGAGGCGCGGCCGTCGGTGAACCGGACGGCCACCTTCTCGCCGGGGGCCATGGGCTTGGGGTCGGTCTCCAGATCCTCCACCGGCACCACCCCGGGTTCCGACGTGGCCACGATCTCCCGGGTGGTCTCGCACACCCACAGGGGCCGGAGCCCCAGGGCGTCCACACTGAACACGAACTCGTCGCCGTGGCGCAGGATGAGGGCCGCCGGACCCTGGGCCGAGGCGTCGAAGGTGCGGCGCATGGCCGCGTACAGGCTTCGGAGCACCTCGGGGGAGTGGAGGATCTCGTGGTGCACGGGGGGGAACAGGAGCTCCACCGCCTCGGCCAGGGTGAGCCCCCAGCGGTGGATCAAGAACCGCAGGATCCGGTCCAGGTCCTGGGAGTCAGACCCCCCCGCGGGGATCTGGGCTCCCAGGGCCCGGGCCTCCCGGCGCAGGCGTTCGATCGTGTTGATCTCGCCGTTGTGGGCCAGGCATGGGAACGGCTGGGCACGCAGGACGGTGGGCAGGGTGTTCGTGGAGTACCGGGAGTGCCCCACCGCCGAGACCGTGCGCAGAAGGGGGCTGCGCAGGTCCGGGTAGTACCGCCGCAGGAGGGCCGGGCTGCCGTGGACCTTGTAGACGCATCGGTCCCCGGCCATGCTCGCCACGTGCACCCCCAGATCCTCGGTCCGGCGGGCCAGGCCGTCCAGGAACGCGTCGCGCTCGGCCGGGTCGGCGTGGAGGGGATCGACCCCCGCCACCTGCCAGAACTCGGGCTCGTCCTCCCGGGCGCGGGGGCCCAGGACCTCGGTGGACACCGGATGGTGGGCCTCGGTCAGGATCTCCAGGCCGGCCCCGGCCCAGAGGTTGCGAACCGCGCTCTTCACCTCGGCCGAGGAGGGGCGGAGGGGGCGGGGGATCAGCACGTGGGCCACGAAGAACCCGCCGGCGCGCACGGCCTCCTCGCGCTTGCCGGCTCGCACCAGCCTCCGGGCCCACAGCTCCCGGGGCAGGTCCACCAGCACCCCGGCGCCGTCTCCCTCGCCCTCGATCTCGCCGCCCCGGTGCCCCAGGGCCACCAGCGCCTCCAGGGTGCGCTTCAGGGTGCCGTGGGTCGGGGTGCCGTCCTTTCGGATGCGGGCCACGATGCCGCAGGAATCCGCATGCTCCATTGAATCGACCTCGGAGGGGGGACGGGGACTTTGTTCTTTTTGTGAAAACATCCCGAGTCTAGCCCCGGAACGGGGCCCGTGAAAAGGGGGGTTTGCCCCGGCCGGCGGTTGGGCTAGGATGGAGTCTGTGTGTGTCGCCCCGTTCCGATCCGGAGCCTTTCCATGGCCGACCTCCCCCGCCCGTTCCGCCGATTCCTGAAACGGTTCCCCGAAGTGGAAAAGGCCCACATGGACCTCTCGCTCACCGTCAACCGCCAGGGCCCGCTCGGCGAGCGGGACCGGCGGCTGGTGCGGCTGGGGATCGCCATCGGGCAGCAGAGTCGGGGTGCGGTGAAGTCCCATGCGCGCCGGGCCCTGGACGAGGGGATCACGGCCGACGAGCTGCGCCACGCGGCCCTCCTGGCCCTGCCCACCGCCGGCTTCCCGGCCATGGTGGCGGCCCTGGAGTGGATCGAGGAGGTTTTGGAGGAGGCGTGACCGGGATGGATCGGCGGGAAGAGTTGGCCCGGTTGAGGGCCGAGTTGGAGGATCGCCGGCGCCGGCTGCCGGCCCACTCGATCCGACCCCACCAACTGCTGGAGATCGAGGAGCTGGAGGAGCGCATCGCGCGGCTGGAGCGGGAGTTGGTCGGGCCTTGCGGATCGGGAGGGAGCGGGTCGTGAAGAAGATCGAGGCCATCATCAAGCCGTTCAAGCTCGACGAGGTGAAGGAGAGCCTCTCGGAGATCGGGGTCCAGGGGATCACGGTCACCGAGGTCAAGGGGTTCGGGCGGCAGAAGGGGCACACCGAGGTGTACCGGGGGGCGGAGTACATCGTGGACTTCCTGCCCAAGGTGAAGATCGAGGTCGTGGTGCCCGACGAGCTGGCTTGGCCCGTGGTGGAGGCGATCGAGCGCTCGGCCCGCAGCGGCAAGATCGGGGACGGCAAGATCTTCGTGCTGCCGGTGGCCGAGGCGGTGCGCATCCGCACGGGGGAGCGGGGGGAAGACGCCCTGTGATCCCGGGCGTGGGGCGCCGGCCCGGCCGGCCGCCGGGTCCGCAGCAAGGGGAGCTCCCATGACCGACATCCCCCTGGACGATTTCGAGAAGAGGCTGGAGCGGTTGGTGGGCGGCAGGGTCCGGGGGAGGGAGCCGGACGCCCTGGACCGGGCCCTGTCGGCGTTCTACCGGGGCGCCTACCGCCGTTGCCTGGACGCCCTGGCCCGGGCGGAGCCCGGCCCCCGGGTCTCGGCGCTTCGGGAGGCCGCCTCGGCCCTGCTGGCCGGACGGCCCCAGCTCGGGGTGCGTCCCTGCTTCGAGGCCCTGCGGCAGGGCGCCTCAGGGCCGGATCTGTACGCCGTGCTGGTGACCCTGCTCCTGGCCGCGGGGGACCGGGCCCGGGCCCACCGGGTGCTCCGGGAGGGCCTGCGCCGGGCCCCGGGCCATCCGGTGCTGCGGCGACAGATGGAGGCGATGGGGGTGCGAAAGCCCCCGGTCGTTGGGTTCCTGCCCCGGTCCCACCCCGTCAACCGTTGGCTGGGCCGGGTGCGGCACCGGTACCGGGGCGCGAACGCCTGACGGGGCCCTCAAGTTCCGGCGGCTGCCGGCCGTAAGGAGACCGTGCCGGGGGAAAAGGGGGGCGTGCACCCCGGGGGGGGCGCTGCCCGGCGGCCGAGCCCCCTCCCCCCGAGGCCCCGAACGAGCCCGAGCCCCGCGAGGTGTCCTGTCCACCATGAAGATCCTGTTGATCGACGACGAGCCGTCGGTGCGCGAGACCCTCGGCGAGCACCTGGAGGAGGAGGGACATCAGGTCCGCACCGTCGGCGGGGGGGAGGCCGGCCTGTTCCTTCTGGAGGAGAGCCCGGCCGATCTGGTGATCACCGACCTCAAGATGCCCGGCATCTCCGGCCTCGAGGTGCTGCGAAGGGTGCGGGAGCGGTGGCCCGCCACCGAGGTGGTGCTGATCACCGGGTACGGCACCATCGACGACGCGGTGGAGGCCCTGAGGGAGGGCGCCTACGACTTCCTGCTGAAGCCGGTCCGCCTGGCCCAGCTCGATCTGGTGATCCGCCACTGCGACGAGCGCATCCGGTTCGCCCGGGACAACCGGGAGCTGCGGCGGGTGGTGGAGGAGCTCCGCAAGCTCAACGAGCGGCGCGAGAAGTTCATCGCCATCGCGAACCACGAGCTGCGCACCCCCACCACCGTGGCCGCGGGCCTGGTGTCGCTGCTGTCGGCCCGGGCGGGGGAGCTTCCGGAGGAGGTCCGGGGGTTCGTGAGCGGGGCCGACCGGGCCCTGCGGCGGCTCAAGGAGGTGGTGGAGGATCTGGGCGACCTGGCCGCGGCCCAGGGCAAGGGCATCCCGGTACGCCCCGTGGCCGAGCCCCTGGCCGCCGTCGGGCGGGCGGTGGTCGACCTGTGCGACCTGTACCGCGAGCTTCGGTCCCTGGAGATCTCGGTCCGGGTGCCGGACCCTGCGGGGGGAGCGGTGGTGCTGGACCTGCGGAAATGGACCCGGGCCGCCGGGGCTCTGATCCAGAACGCGGTGAAGTTCACGCCCGACGGCGGCCGCGTGGAGGTGGGGCTGACCCCCGACCGGGACGACCTGATCCTCGAGGTGGCCGACACGGGCGTGGGGATCGCCCCGGAGGATGCCGAGACGATCTTCGACCCGTTCTACGAGGCCGGGGACGTGCGCCACCACCGCAGCTCCTCCCACGAGTTCGGGGGCGGGGGGCTCGGGGTGGGGCTGCCCCTGGCCCGGGCGATCGCGGCCGCCCACGGCGGCACCGTGTCCTACCGGCCCCGGCCCGGCGGCGGCAGCGTGTTCGTGCTGAGGGTTCCCCGGGCCGGGCCGGTTCGCTGACCCCGAGCCCACTTTACCGTGTAATTTCCGCTAGGGCGCTAGGAGGTCAGGACGCTGGGAGGCTTGAGAACCTCCCGGATTTCCACATCTTCTAGGCATTCCCATGCCTCTTCGCCTCCACCTCATGGTCCGTCGCAGCTACCCGGTTCAGGGAAAGTTACTCTCCCCGTCGTAGGGCCCCCCAAGGTCGAAGGGGGCTTCCCCCTTTCTTCCTCGCGTCTCCCCTCAAGCGCAGGTCCCCCCCTGCCGAAAGGGGATCCGGTGATGTACCGAGATCCCACACCGGAGGGGCACATGGCATCCCAGAACGTTCCGAACTCCGGCCGGGACCCCACGGTCCTGGTCGTCGACGACGAGCCGAGCATCGTAACGATCTGCCGGGGGTTCCTGGAGCCCGCGGGCTATCGGGTGGTCGGCGCGGGAAGCGCGGCCGAGGCCCGCCGGCTGCTCGAGGCCGAGCCCGTGGACGTGGTCGTGTGCGACCACGCCATGCCCGAGACCACGGGCGTGGACCTGCTGGCCGAGGTCCGGGACCGTTGGCCCGGGGTGGTGCGGATCCTCTACACCGGCGTGGTGGATCCCCGGATCGCGGAGGAGGCCACCACCCGGGCCGAGGTGTTCCGGTTCCTGGTCAAACCGTTCCCCGCCCCGGTTCTGCGCAACGCGGTGGACCAGGCCCTGGCCTACCGGCGGCTGGTCCAGGAGAACGAGGCGTTCCGGAACGAGCTGGAACGGATGGTGCAGGACCAGTCCCGTGAGCTCGCGCGCACCAGCGCGTTCCTGGAGAGCCTGCTCGACGCCCTGCCGGCCGGGGTGCTGGCCGTGGACGCCGAGGGGACCGTCACCCGGGCCAACCGCACGGCGGCGACGATCCTAGGGATGGAGCAGGACCGACTGGTGGGCGCCCGCGCCGAGGAGGTGGGGGTGCCCTGTCGGGGCAGCGGCTGCGCGATCGCCGAGGGAGGGGGGGCCCGGTGCCGGAACCGGGAGCTCGAGGTGCGCGACCGGTGGGGGCTCCGGCGTCAGCTCCTGTGGTCATGCGAGGAGGTCCGGATCGACGATGGAGGGTCCGGGTGCGTGGCCTCGTTCATCGACGTCACCGAGAAGAAGGACCTGGAGATCCGGGTGTTCCAGGCCAAGCAGGAGATCGAGGCGGTGTTCGACTCGATCACCGATCCCACGGCCGTGGTGGGGCGTGGCGGCCGGATCTCCCGCGCCAACCGGGCCTTCTCCCACATGGTCAAGCGGCCGTTCGAGGACCTGCTGGGCCACGTCCTGGCCGAGGTGGGCGCGCCCGGGGCCCCGGACCGGGTGGGGGCCCTGGTGGAGGAGGTGTTCGCAACGGGCGAGCCGGCCCAGGCCGAGTACCACGACCGGGCGGGCGCCATCTTCCAGATCCGGCTGTTTCCCATTTTCAAGCGGGGCCGGGTGGAGCAGGTGGTGATCCGGTACCAGGACATCACGGCCGAGCGGGAGCTGGAACACCGGCTGGCCCAGAGCGAAAAGATGGCGAGCGTGGGCCAGCTGGCCGCGGGCATCGCCCACGAGATCAACAACCCGGTGGGCTTCATCCTCTCCAACCTGAACCGGCTGGCCGAGTACGCCTCCGATCTGGACCGGTTCGGCCGCTGCTCCTCCGAGCTGGCCGCTTCGGCCCTGGACGGCCGGATGGATCCCCGGGAGGCGTGGGAGGCCTACCTGCGGGCCCGGCAGGAGGCCGACCTGGACTTCCTGTTGGAGGATGTGACCGAGATCGTGACCGACTGCCGGGAGGGGGCGGAGCGGATTCGCAAGATCGTGACCGACCTCAAGACGTTCAGCCATCCTGGTGGGGACGACTGGGAGTACGCCGACCTCAACCGGTGCCTGGAGAGCACCCTCAACATCGCCTGGAACGAGCTCAAGTACGACTGCGACGTGGAGCGGGAGTTCGGGGACCTGCCCCAGGTGCTGTGCCGGCCCCAGCAGCTCAATCAGGTGTTCCTGAACCTCCTGGTGAACGCGGCCCACGCCGTGAAGGAGAAGGGGCAGGGCCGCGGCAGGGTCCGGGTGGCGACCCGGCAGGAGGGCGACCGGGTCGTGGTGGAGGTCTCGGACACCGGGGTGGGCATCCCCCCCGAGCACCTGAGGAAGATCTTCGACCCGTTCTTCACCACCAAGCCGGTGGGCAAGGGCACCGGCCTTGGGCTGCACCTGGCCGCGGGCATCGTCCGCGCCCACGGCGGGGAGATCCAGGTGGAGAGCACCCCGGGCGAGGGCAGCACGTTCCGGGTGGTGCTGCCCCTGATGCCGCCCGGGGCCGAGGAGCGAGGGGGACGCGATGACGTGTGAGGCCGACCGACCCCGTATCCTGTTCGTGGACGACGAGGAGAACGTGCTCCGGGCGTTGCGCCGCCTGTTCCGCAGGGAGCCGTGGACCTTGGGGTTCGCCCGCTCGGGGGCCGAGGCCCTGGAGGTGTTCGAGCGTGACGGCCCCTACGACGTGGTGGTCTCCGACCAGCGGATGCCGGGGATGACGGGGGTGGAGCTCCTCCGGCGGCTGCGAGCCGTGCGGCCCCAGTGCGTACGGATCGTGCTCTCCGGCCACACGGACGTGAACGCCGTGATCGAGGCGGTCAACGAGGGGGCGATCTACAAGTTCCTGACCAAGCCCTGGGACGACGAGGTGCTGCGGACCTCCGTGGCCGAGGCGGCCGAAGGGGTGGCTCTGCGGCGCCAGAACGAGGTGCTCCGGGCGCGGGTCGAGGCCCAGAACGCCGAGCTCGCGGCCATCAACCGGTGCCTGGAGCTGACGATCCGCGAGGGGCTCGAGGCCCGCAGCGCCGGGCTGGCCTGCGCCCTCTTGGAGATGGCGCCGGCGGCCCTTGTGGCGGTGGGGGCCGACGGCACCGTTGCCCTGGCCAACCGCGCGGCGCGGGAGCGCTTGGGCGATGGGGCCCGGCTGGGAGCCCCGTGGCGGGCCCCCGACGGGGTCCGGGTGGCGGCGTCCGCCGAGGTGGAGGCCCCGGGGTGGCAGGGAACGGTGTTCCTCATCGGGGAGGCGTGATCCATGGCCCAGCACACCCTGTTGTTCGTGGACGACGAGGAGAACATCCTCAAGGCCCTCACCCGGCTCTTCCACCGGACCGACCACGAGGTCCTCACGGCCCGAAGCGGCCGGGAGGCGCTGGAGATCCTGGCGGATCGGCCCGTGTCCCTGATCCTGTCCGACCAGCGGATGCCCGGCATGACCGGCACCGAGCTCCTGGCCCGGGCCCGGGAGATCCGGCCCGAGGCGGTGCGGATCATCCTGACCGGGTACGCCGACGTGGCCGCGGCCATGGAGGCGATCAACGACGGCCGGGTGTACCGGTTCCTACCCAAGCCCTGGGACGACCAGGCCCTGCTGGACGTGGTGGCCGAAGCCCTGGCCGAGCTGGACCTGAAGCGCGAGCACGCGGCCCTCCAGGAGCAGGTGCGCCGCCAGAACGAGGAGCTTCGGGAGCTCAACGCCACCTTGGAGCGGCGGGTGCGCGAGCGCACCAACGAGCTCCAGATGGCCCTGAAGATGTCGGAGGAGCTCAACGAGAGCCTGCGCAAACAGAACCTCGCCACCATCAAGGCGTTCGCGAGCCTCCTGGACCTGCGCAACCAGACCCTGGGGGCCCACTGCCGGCGGGTGGCCGGGCTGGTGCCCAAGGTGTGCGCCAGGCTCGGGGTGAGGGACAAGGAAACCGTGCAGGACGCCATCGTGGCCGCGCTGCTCCACGACATCGGAAAGATCGGTCTGCCCGACGCGGTGCTCCTGAAGGAGCCGGCCCATCTGGGCTCGGCCGAGCGGGAGGAGGTGCGCAAGCACCCGGTCATCGGCGAGGGACAGATCCAGGTGATCGACGGGCTGGCGGGGGTGGCCCGGGCGGTGCGTCACCACCACGAGAACGTGGACGGCTCGGGGTTTCCGGACGGCCTGGCGGGCGACGAGATCCCGGTGGCCGCCCGCGTGATCCGGGTGGTCGACGCCTACGACCGTTTGACCCGCGGGGGGGTGCGCAAGGGCGCCGAGGAGCGGTTGGTGCTGGAGGCCATGGACCGCCAGGTGGGCCGGCATTTCGACGGGGCCGTGTTCAACGCCCTGCTCGACGTGCTCGAGGAACGCCGCGACGCCTACGACTCCACCCGGGAGCGCAAGGTGTCCCTGGACGAGCTGCGGGAAGGGATGGTTCTGTCCCGGGACCTGCGCACCCAGAGCGGAATCCTCCTGGTGCCCAAGGACGAGCCGATCCGGTCGTCGTACCTCGAGAAGATCCGCAACTTCCGTGAGCTCTATCCCACGGACCCCTACGCGTACGTGTACCGTACCCCCCCGGGCGGGGCCTGACGAGCGACCCTGGGGAGGAATGGGGCTTGCATTCCACCAACTCGGCGGGGAAACGGGCCCGTTTCCCCGAAAGGCGGGGGCATGGGGCCTGCTTCCGGCCGCGCGCGAAGCCGGGCATTGAGATTCGCCGCGCAGGCACGGGGCACCGGCGGTGGCTTCATGACAGTTCGGCGGGGCACGAACGAACTCACGGTGCGAACGTTGGAGGCGCTGCGCGGCGAGCCAAGGAGCCGCACGCGGCTCTCCAGCAGACCCCATGCCCCCCGAGCAGGGAGAAAAGGGCGCCTGTTTGTCCGCCGATCTGATGAGCACGGCGCCAGGGGGAGAACGCGCGTGCTCCCCCAGGGTGGGGGATAACGCCCACCCCTTCCCCCTCAACCGCTCGTGAGGAAGCGTTTTTGATCTTTCGACGGTCTCGGTCGTGGTGGGTGTGGGGGGGCGTCGTCCTGGTGCTGGCGGTGGCGGCCGGGGTGGGGACGTTTTTCTGGAAACGGGCCACCGAGCTCGAGGGGTACGAGGCCAGGGTCCGGGCCCGACTGGCCTCGGTGGCCGACGCCCGGAAGGCCTCGCTGCTGGCATGGCTGGCCGAGCGCCGGGCCGACGCCCAGGTGCTGGCCTGGGACCCCGACCTGGTGAACCTGTGCGTCGCGGAGACCTGCCCCAAGGGGGCGTCCCTGGCCCATCCGCGCCTCCACCTCACCAACCTGCGCCTGTTCGGGGGGGTGCTCGGCGCCTACCTGTTCACGCCGCAGGGGGATCTGCTGCTGGACGGGGAGGGCAGTGCGCCCCCCTACCCGGCGGTGCCGCCGGCGGTGCGCCGGGTGGCCCGAGAGCATCGGGTGCTGGTGCACGACCTCCATTTCGGCCCGGCCGGCGAGCCCATGATCGGCGTCCTGGCCCCGGTGTTCCGGCGGGCCGACCCGGCCGATCGGCCTGCCGACGCCCCCGTTCTGGGGGTGGTGGGGGTGTATCTGGAAGCCCGCTCCACCCTGTTTCCCCTCCTGAGGACCGCGCCCGACTCGACCGAGGTCGAGGTGTACCTGGTGCGGCGCCGCCCAAAGGGCGGCGCCGGGGCCGAGGTGATCCGGCCCGGGCCGGGGGACCCGGTGCGCTACACCGAGGCCCGGCCCGGCTCGGTGGTGGAGGCGGCCCTGGAGAGCCGGGAGATGGAGGGCTCGTTCCTGGGGCCGGGCGGCCATCGGGTGATCGCGGCGGTGCGGTGGATCTCCGAGGCCGGCTGGGGCCTCGTGGTGGCCAGCGATCGCGACGCAGCCCTGGCGCCCTGGCGGCGGACCGCCCGGTGGGAGGCGGCCGTGGCCGGTCTGGCGGTGCTGTGCGTGGGGCTGGCCTGGCTCGGGGCGTGGTGGGCCTGGGCCGGCCGGCGTCACAGGCATCTGTTGGAGGAGGTCCGCACCTCGGAGGAGCGGCTCCAGGCCCTGGCCAGGGGCTCGGAGGATGCGGTGTTCCTGAAGGACACCGAGGGCCGGTACGAGATGGTGAACCCCGTGGGCGCGCGCCTGCTGGGGGTGTCGCCCGAGGCCGCGGTGGGCCGGAGGCCCCGGGACTTCCTCCCCCCCGAGTCCGCGGCCATGGTGGAGGCCCACGACCGCGAGGTCCTGCGCACGGGCCGGCCGCTCCAGGGGGAGGAGGTCTTCCCCGTGGGCGGGGAGGACCGGGTGTTTTTGGCGTCCCGGATTCCGATCCGGGACGCGTCCGGGGTCATCCGGGGGGTGGCCGGGGTGCTCCGGGACATCACCGAGCGCAAGCGCTGGGAGACCGAGCTGGCCCGCCGGGCGCAACGGCTGGACGGGCTGTACCGGCTGGCCAGCCAGCTCACCCTGGCCCAGAACGAGGAAGACGTCCTCCACGCCGTGAGCGAGGGGGCGTTGGACGCGTTCGGCGCCACGGCCGCGACCCTGTACCGCCTCGACGAGGCCCGGGACCAGCTGTTCCTGGCCGCCGGCAAGAACCTGCCCCTGGCGTTCCGGAACCGGTTCGGCCGGATCCCCAGGGACCACGGGGTGACCGGTCGGGTGCTCGAGGCCGAGACCGTGCTCGTGGTGGAGGACTACCCCGCCCACCCGGCGGCCGTGCCCGAGGCGGCGGACCTGCTCGGGGTCGGCGCGGCCGCTGCGGTGCCGTTGCGGGCCGAGGGACGCACCCTGGGGGTTCTGACCCTGGTGTTTCCCGCCGGCCGCACCTTCTCGGGAGACGATCGGGAGGCGCTGGAGACCCTGGGGCATATGGCCGGGGTGGCCCTGGAGCGGGTGGCCGCGCTCGAGGCGTTTCGGGCCGAGGCCCGGGTGCGGCGCCGGGCCGAGGAGCGGTTGCGCCGGCTCCACGAGGCCACGGCCGCGGTCACCGGTCCGGAGCTGTTCCGGGCCGTCGTCGCGGCCCTGGCCCGCGAGTTCGGGGCCCGGGCCGCGCTGTTGAGCCGGGTGAACCTCAACGAGGGGACGGGCGAGCCCCTGGCCGCAGTGGTGGGAGGGGCGCCCGTGGACCGGCCGGCCTTCACCCTGACCGACACCCCCTGTGGAGAGGTGGCCGCCCGCAACGATCTGGTGGTGTTCGAGCAAGGGCTCCGGGAGGCGTTTCCGGACAGCGAGTTCTTTCGCGAGCACGGCCTCGAGGCCTACGCCGGGTTCCCGGTGACCGACAGCGGAGGGCGGGTGATCGGCATCGTGTGCGTGTTCCACGACCGTCCCCTGAAGGTGGGGGAGGCCGAGCGAGAGTTGCTGGCGCTGTACGCCCGCCGGGTCGGGGGAGAGCTGGAGCGGCTCCGGACCGAGACCCGCCTGGCCGAGACCCGGCGCGCCCTGAGCACCCTGATCGACAACCTTCCCGGGGCGGCCTACCGGTGCGCGTGCGTGCCCTCGCGGGCTCCCGTGGAGTTCCTGAGCCCCGGGGCGACCCGGGTGTTCGGCGGCTCCGACCCCGTCGCGCTGGGCGATCCCAGCCGGGGGTTGGCCGAACCCGTGGTGCCCGAGGACCGGCCCCGGGTGTGGCGGGAGATCGTGGCCGCGGTGGCCAGGGGCGAGCCCTACGAGGTGGAGTACCGGGTTCAGGACGCCAGTGGCGGGCTGCGTTGGGTCCTGGACGTGGGCCGGGCCGTGGAAGGGTCGGCCGGCCGGCGCCTGGAGGGCATCCTGTTCGACGTCACGGAGCGAAGGGCCCTGGAGGCCCAGCTGACCTACAGCCAGCGCATGGAGGCCCTGGGCCGGCTTGCCGGCGGGGTGGCCCACGACTTCAACAACCTGCTTACGGCGGTGTCCGGCTACGCGGAGATGGTGGGCCGCCGGGTGCGGGGCGACGGGAAGGGGGAGCGGGCCGCCCGGGAGATCCTCAAGGCGGTGGATCGGGCGGCCGAGCTGACCCGACAGCTGCTGACCTTCAGCCGGCGCCAGAAGGTGGAGCCCCGGGTCCTGCGCCTGAACGAGGCCCTGCGGGACCTGACCGGCATGCTGGAACGGCTGCTGGGCGAGGACGTGCGGCTCCACCTGGAGCTGGGATCCGGGGTCGGCACGGTCCGGGCCGACCCGGGCCAGCTGGAGCAGGTGGTGCTGAACCTGGTGGTGAACGCCCGGGACGCCATGCCACGGGGCGGCGACCTGTGGGTGCGCACCCTGCGGGGGGTCGACGGCGGCAGGCCGGTGGCCGTGATCGAGGTGGAGGACACGGGCACCGGCATCGACCCCGGGGTGGTGGAGCACATCTTCGAGCCGTTCTTCACCACCAAGGGGGAGGAGAAGGGAACCGGCCTGGGGCTGGCCACGGTCTACGGCATCGTGAGCCAGGCCGGCGGCCGGATCGACGTGGTCTCCCGCCCCGGCGAGGGCAGCCTGTTCCGGGTGCTGTGGCCCTCGGCCGATGCCCCGGCCGCCGAGTCCCCGGCCGAGGCCCCCGAGACCGTGACGGCCGGGGCCGGCCGCACCGTGGCCCTGGTGGAGGACGACCCGGCGGTGCGCGACCTGGCGGCCGAGTGCCTGCGGGACCTGGGGTACCGGGTGTTGGCCTTCGCCTCGGGGGAGGAGGCCGAGAAGGGGCTGGCCGGGGAGACCCGGTTGGACCTTCTGGTCACCGACGTGGTGATGCCGGGCATGCGCGGACCGGAGCTCCTGGCGCGCCTGCGTGAGCGGTGGCCGGGGTTGCCGGCCGTGCTGGTCTCGGGCCACGCCGGCGACCAGGTGGACGACCTGGAGATGGAGGGGACGCTGTTCCTCCACAAGCCGTTTCGCCTGGCCGACCTGGAGGCGGCGGCGAGCCGGGCGCTCGGCCACGGGATCGGGGAGGCCCGGGGCGGGTGATCCGGGCGGCTAGGCCACGCGGCCCCGCATCTGGGTGACCAGCCCCACCAGCCGCTCGACCGACGCCTCGAAGAGGGCCCGGCCTTTCTCCGGGCTGGCCGCGGCCGGGTTCCCCCACACCCCGCCGGGCCACTGGGCCCTCTTGTCCCGGGCCACGAAGGGCTTCTCGAACCGAGGGTACTCCTCGGGGGAGAGGCCCTTCACCAGGTCGGGAGCCAGGGCCTGGACGCGGCTCGTCTCGATCTCGCCGGCGTGGCCGTCGTCGGCCGTGGACACCACCCCGCCCCGCCCGGCCTCCTGGGCCCACCGGTACTCGCACACCACGGCCAGCTCCAGGTCGGGGAAGGCGTCGGCCAGGGCCTCGGCTGCCTCCTCCAGGGCCGCCATGTGGATCCCGCCGGCGTGGCCCGAGGCCAGGATCACCCCCCGCACCCCCTGACGGTGAAGGCTTTCGACCAGGTCGAAGGCGATCCGGCGCAGGGTGGAGGGGCGGATCGACAGGGTCCCCGGGTGATCCCGGGTGCTGCGGCAGTACCCGTAGTGCACCGGCGGGCACACAAGGAACGGCACCCTGCGGGCCGCCTCCAGGGCCACCTGCCACACCTGCAGCGTGTCGGTGCACAGGGGGAGGTGCCGGCCGTGCTCCTCCACGCTCCCGAACGGCACCAGGGCCACCCGGACCGTGCGTACCGCCTGCTCGAACTCGGTCATGGTCATCCGGTCCACGCGCATGGGAAACTCCTTGACCCGGACCCCGGAGGGCCCATACGATATCTCGCCTTTTCTCGAAAACGCCGATTCCGCCGTTGCCCCGCCGAGGACCACCCCGTGAAGATCGCCGCCGTACAGGTTGTCCACCAGCCAGAGCCCGAGCGGGTGCGGGCCCGGGTGGAGCAGTTTCTCCAGGCGGCCCGCGCCCGGGGCGCCGAGATCGCCTGCCTGCCGGAGCTGGCCCTCCATCCCTGGTTTCCGCGCGACGCCTCGGCCGATCCGTCCGCCCACGCCCAGCCCGCCTCGGGGCCGCTGGCCGCCTGGGCCTCGGAGGTGGCGAGGAAGATCGGCATCGCCGTGGTGCTGCCGTTCTGTGAGCGCCGTGCCGAGGGCGTGTACCACAACAGCGCCCTTGTCGTCGATGCCGGGGGGCGGGTGCGGGGACTGTACCGGAAGATCCACCTGCCCGACATCCCCGGCTGGGCCGAACGCAGGCTGTTCGCACCGGGCGACCTCGGGTTCCCGGTGTTCGATCTCGGGGGACTCAAGGTGGGGGTTCAGCTGGGGTGGGACCAGTTCTTCCCCGAGGGGTTCCGGTGCCTGGCCCTGGCCGGGGCCCAGGTGGTGTTCGTGCCCACCGCGGCCGCCTACGCGAGCCAGGAGCGGTGGCTGGCCATGGGCGTGAGCCACGCGGTGACCAACGGCTGCTACCTGGTGCGGGTCAACCGGGTGGGCAGCGAGGACGGCCTGGACTTCTACGGCCACTCCTACGTGGTTCGGCCCGACGGGGACCTGGCCGCCGAGCCCCTGGGTATGGCCGAGGGGGTGCTGCTGGCCGAGGTCGACCCCTCCACGGTGGAGTGGGCCCGGCGTACCTGGCCGTTTCTGGCGGACCGGCGGCCCCGGCAGTACGCGGCCGTGGCCGGGGTGGTTTGGCCGGAGAGCCCCCGGGCCCTTCCCGACCCGGCCGAGGAGGAAGCGTCGTGACCCTGGACGTACGCACCCAGTGCGCCGTGTGCGCGTGGCGAGAGACCTGCACCAAGAAGCACACCATGCGCGAGACCGTGCTCCACTGCCCGGACTTCTGCCGGGACGCGGCCCTCGGGCCTGAGGACGAGCCCGCCGGACCCCAGGAACGCCACAAGAAGGTGGAGGACGTGTTCGGCGACTCCTGAGGTCCCGGCCCCCTTCGTTCGCGTTCGGGGATCCGCGGGGGTCCCGGCGCCCAGCCCGTTATCCCTTTGCCGACACAGGGAGAGACCGTGCGTCGTACCTTGACCGACCTGTTTTCCCAGGCCCTGGAGCGGGCCGTGACCAGCGGGGACCTGCCCCGACCGGATCGGCAGGTCCACTGGAAGGTGGAGTTGCCCCGCAACCCGGACCACGGAGACTTCGCCACCAACCTCGCCCTGGTGTTGGGGGCGGCCGTGCGCATGCCGCCGCGCCGGGTCGCCGAGATCCTGAAGGCCCACCTGGAGGACCCGGAGGGGCTGGTGGCCTCGACCGAGGTGGCTGGGCCGGGGTTCCTGAACGTGCGCCTCGACCCCCTGGCCTGGACCCGGGTGCTGGCCGAGGTGGAGCGGGAAGGGGCCGACTACGGCCGCTCCGACGTGGGGCAGGGCCGGAGGGTGCAGGTGGAGTTCGTGTCGGCCAACCCCACGGGGCCCCTCCACGTGGGCCACGGCCGGGGCGCGGCCGTGGGCGACGTGCTGGCCCGGCTGCTGGAGTTCGCCGGGTTCCGGGTGGAGCGGGAGTACTACGTCAACGACGCCGGCAACCAGATGAGGATCCTCGGCCGCTCGGTGTGGTTCCGGTGCCGCGAGCTCGCGGGCGAGGCGGTGACGCTCCCCGAGGACCACTACCGGGGCGAGTACGTCCGGGACCTGGCCCGCGAGGCCCTGGGGGTGTTCGGTTCCGAATGGAAGGGGTGGTCCGAGCAGGAGGCCGTGGAGCGGCTGGGCCGCTGGGCCGGTGCGAAGATCCTCGAGGGGATCCGGGACGACCTCGAGGCGTTCGGGGTGCGGTTCGACCGTTGGTTCTCGGAGCGGTCCCTCCACGAGGCCGGGGCCGTGGAGAAGGCGCTGCGGCTGCTCGAGGAGCGGGGGGAGGCCTACCGCGCCGACGGGGCCCTGTGGCTGCGCACCACGACCCACGGCGACGAGAAGGACCGGGTGCTGGTCAAGCGGGACGGAAGCCTCACCTACTTCGCCGCGGACATCGCCTACCACATGGACAAGCTGGCCCGGGGGTTCGATCGGGTGGTGGACATCTGGGGGGCCGACCACCACGGGTACGTTCCCCGGATGAAGGCCTCCCTCGCCGCCCTGGGGGAGGACCCGGACCGGCTGGAGGTGCTCCTGGTCCAGTTCGTGAACCTGCTGCGGGCGGGCAAGCCCGTGGGCATGTCCACCCGGGCCGGGGAGTTCGTGACCCTGCGGGAGGTGGTGGACGAGGTGGGCCGGGACGCGGCCCGGTTCCTGTTCCTGACCCGGTCGTGCGACGCACCCCTCGACTTCGACCTCGAGGTGGCCAAGGCCCAGACCGCCGACAACCCGGTGTTCTACGTGCAGTACGCCCACGCCCGGGTCTCGAGCGTGTTCCGGGAGGCGGCCAAGGCGGGGTTCGGACGACCCCGGGCGGCCGAGGCGGACTTGTCGCGCCTGTGCGTGGAGGAGGAACGGGAGCTGTTGAAGCTGCTGTACCTGTTCCCCGAGGTGGTGGAGGAGGCCGCACTCCAGCGCGAGCCCCACCGGCTGACCTTCTACCTCCAGGACCTGGCGGCCCGGTTCCACGGCTACTACAACCGCCACCGGTTCCTGGTGGACGACCCCGACCTGGCCCGGGCCCGGTTGTGCCTGGCGGCCGCGGTGCAGCGGGTCATCGCCAACGGGCTCGGGATCCTGGGCGTGGACGCGCCCGACTCGATGTGAGGGCATGGCCGACCGTCGGCAGGTGGAGGACCGGCATGTGATCAGCTTCGACGCGGGTCGCCTCACCGTGGCGGCCCTGGGGGGAGGGCTCGTCCTGGTGCTGGTGTTCCTCCTGGGCGTGTTCGTGGGTCGTTCCCTCTGGGCGCCCCGGCCGCTGCCCCCGGAGCTGGAGGTATCGGAACGGCCGGCTCCCCAACCGGAGCCCTCCCCGACCGGGGAGGAGCCGCTGCCCCAGCCGGAGCTCTCGTTCTACCGAGACCTCAAGAGCCCGCCCGCACAGCCGGCTCGGCCGGCGCCGGTCGCGCCGCGCACCGAGGCCCCGGCCCCCCCGCCGCCGGCCCCGACCGAGACCCGGCCGACCACGGCCGAGGCTCCCCCGCCGGTGTTCACGGTGCAGGTGGGGTCGTTTCGCAGCCGGGCCGACGCCGAGCGGTTCCTGACCCGGATCCGGCGGCAGGGGGTGGAGGCCCAGATCGTGGAGGCCTCGGTGGCCGGCCGCACCTGGTACCGGGTCCAGGCCGGCCGGTTCCGCAGCCGGGCCGCGGCTGGAAAGTTTCAGGACTCGGTGCTGAAGGGAAAGGGGATTCAGGGGTTCGTGACCACCCGGTGACCTTGACAACCGGTTGGGCTGCCTGAATGTTGTGTACCGTGCGATTCGTTTCCGGTGGAGGCGGCGATGGCTGAGGTGAGCACCCTGGAGCAGCGGATCGATCGGGCTCTGACAGCGGCGATGAAGGCCCGGGATGCGGCCCGGGTGGCCGCCCTCCGGAACATCCGGGCCGAGCTGGAACGACGCCGCATCGAGAAGCGGGCGCCGCTGGGCGAGGACGAGGTGCTGGCGGCCCTGGGCACCCTGGCGAAACAGCGCCGAGAGAGCATCGCCCAGTTCCGCGCCGGCGGCCGGGAGGACCTGGTCGCCAAGGAGGAGGCGGATCTGGCGGTGATCGAGGAGTTCCTGCCGGCCCCCCTGAGCGAGGAGGAGCTGCGGGCCGAGGCGGCCCGGGCCGTGGAGGAGGTGGGCGCGACCGGCCCCCGGGACATGGGCCGGGTGATGAAGGTGCTGATGACCCGGGTGCGGGGCCGGGCGGACGGCGGCCGGGTGAGCGCCCTGGTGCGCGAGCTCCTCGCCGGGGAGCGAAATTGACCGTTCCTTCCCTTGCGCGGTGCCTCGGCCCCGCCGAGCGCGGCAGCGGGGTGGGGGCGGATGCGCGGACCCTCCAGGTTCTCGACTTCTTCCGGATCCTCGAGGCCTTGGCCGAGGAGGGCCGATCCCCCCAGGGGAAGGCCCTGTGCGCCGCGTTGCGGCCGCTCCCCGATGCGGAGGCCGCCCGCCGGGCCCTGGCCGAGGTGGAGGAGCTGGGCCGCCGGGAGCCGGACCTGGGGCTGCCCCCCGTGGGGGGGCTCCGGGAGATCTCGGCCCACCTGAAGGAGGCCCGTCGCCCCGGCGTGACCCTGGCCGTGGAGGCGCTCCTGGAGATCCGGGACACGGTGGAGACCTGCGCCCGGGTGCTGGAGTACCTGGAGGACGCCGCGGCCGAGGGCTCCCCCCTGGGGGAGTACGCGGCGCGCATGAGGCCGTTGGATCTCCTGGTGGACCGATTCGCCCGGACCTTCGGTCCCCGGGGTGAGATCCTGGATGGGGCCAGCCCCCAGCTGGCGGCGATCCGGGCCGAGCTCAGGCGGCTGCGGCAGCGGATCCGGTCGCGGCTGGAGGCCCTGCTGAGGGAACGGGACCTGGCGCCGGCCGTGCAGGACGACTTCGTCACGGTGCGCGACGGCCGGTACGTGGTGCCCCTTCGCACGGACTTCCGAGGATACCTGGACGGCATCGTCCACGACCGGTCGCGCACGGGCAACACGTTCTTCGTGGAGCCCCTGGAGGTGGTGGAGCTCAACAACCGCCTGGGGTCGCTGCGGGAGGAGGAAGAGGCCGAGATTCGGCGGATCCTGGCCGACCTCACGGCCCAGGTGGGCCGGGAGGCCGGGGCCGTCGCCGCGAACGTGGCCGTGGCCGCCCACCTGGACCTGGTGTCGGCCAAGTGGGGCCTGGCCCGGCGGCTCGGCGCCGTGCGACCCGAGATCGTCGACCGGCCCGAGCTGCGCCTCGACGAGGCCCGGCATCCCCTGCTGGTGCTCCACCCGGACCACCGGGTGGTGCCGGTGGACCTCAGGGTGGGCGGCGAGGGCGAGGAGGGACCCCGGCTGCTGCTCATCACGGGGGCCAACGCCGGCGGCAAGACCGTGGCCCTCAAGACCGCCGGGCTGCTGACCCTGATGGCCCGCAGCGGGCTGTTCGTGCCCGCTGCCGAGGGCAGCCGGGTGGGCTGGTTCGACCCGGTGTTCGCCGATATCGGAGACGAGCAGGACCTGGACCGCCACCTGTCCACGTTCACGGGCCACGTGGCCCGGCTCCGGGAGGCCCTGGAGGGGGCGGCCCCGGGCACCCTGGTGCTGCTCGACGAACTGGGGGCCGGCACCGACCCCCGGGAGGGTGCCGCCCTGGCCCTGGCCGTGCTCGTGGCCCTCATGGAGGCCGGGGCCACCGTGATCGGGACCACCCACCTGGAGGGCCTGAAGGGGTTCGCCTACGCCCGAGCCGAGGCCGAGAACGCGGCCGTGGCCTTCGACCGGGAGACCGGCCGGCCCCTCTACCGGTTGATCTACGGCCGGACGGGCCGGTCCAACGCCCTGGACGTGGCTGAGCGCCTCGGGTTCCCGCCGGAGGTGCTGGCCCGGGCCCGGGCCTACGCCGCCGGCGGTGAGGAGCCCGGGGCCGGCTTCCTCCGGGACCTGGAGCGGGCCCGGGACGAGGCCCTGGAGGCCCTGGCCCGGGCCCGGGCGGCCGAGGAGGAGGCGCGTGGCCGGTTGGCCGAGGTGGAGCGCCGGCTCCGCGAAGCCGAGGAGGCCCGTCGCAGGGCCCGGGAGGAGGCGTGGGCCGAGGCCCGGGCCGAGATCGCCCGGGCCCGTCGGGCCCTGGCCCGGGTGATCCGCCGGTTCGCCCGGCGGGAGATCCCCCAAAAGGAGGCCGAGGCCGAGGTCGCCCGGGTCGCGCAGACCCTGGAACGGGCCCTGGTCCGGCCGGCCCCCGAACCCTCCCGTGGGGCCGAGCCCCTTCGGGAGGGGCTGTGGGTCCGGGTTCGGTCCCTGGGGCGGGAGGGCCGGATCGTGGAGCTCAAGGACGGTCAGGCCGTGGTCGATGTGGGGGGGCTGCGGGTGACCGTGGCGCCGGCCCAGCTCGAGGTTCGGGGAGAGGCCCCGAGGGCCCCGGAGGCTCGGGGCGGAGGCGTACGGGTGGAAGCCGAGGCCCGGGCGCCCACCGACCTCGTGCTGGTGGGTTGCCGGGTGGACGAGGCCCTGCGGAGGCTGGACCGGGCCCTGGACGGCGCGGTCCTGGCGGGAGCGGGGGCGCTGCGGGTGGTCCACGGCCGCGGCACCGGTGCGCTGCGCCGGGCCGTGCGCGAGCGTCTCTCGTCCGACCCGAGGGTGGGGGGGTGGCAGGCCCAGGAGGGGGACGCGGTCACGGTGGTGGAGCTGCGCGGTTGACGGCCGGCGGGACGGCCATGCGTTACGACGATCTGCTCCAGGAGATCCGGGCCCGGGTGTCGATCCTGGACGTGGTGGGCCCCTACGTGGCGCTGCGGCGGGCCGGGAAGAACTGGAAGGGCCTGTGCCCGTTCCACGACGAGCGCACCCCCAGCTTCGTGGTGAACGACGAGAAGGGGGTGTACCACTGCTTCGGGTGCGGGGCGGGGGGGGACCTGTTCCGGTTCGTGATGCAGATGGAGGGCCTGGGGTTCCGGGAGGCGGTGGAGCGCCTGGCCCGCCAGGCCGGGATCGCCCTACCGGAGGGAGGGGCGAAGGACCGGGGGGCCCCGGACGACCGGGCGAAGCTGCTGGAGGTTCTGAGCCTGGCCGCCCGGTACTTCCGGCACCAGCTCACCCAGGGCCGGGCCGGGGAGAGGGCCCGGGCCTACCTGGAGGGCCGGGGCATCCCGGCGGAGCTGTCCGAAGCCTTTGGGCTGGGGTATGCGCCCCGGGGCTGGGACAACCTGACCCGGTTCCTCAAGAGCCGGGGTTGGGAGCCCGGGATTGCGGAGCGGGCGGGGCTGCTCAAGGCCCGGGAGGGGGGGGGCTGGTACGACCGGTTCCGGGACCGGGTCATGTTCCCGATCCACGACGCATCCGGCCGGGTGGTGGGGTTCGGCGGCCGGGTGGTGGACTCGGGGGAGCCGAAGTACCTGAACGGCCCCGAGACCCCGGTGTTCCGGAAGCGCAGGCTCCTTTACGGGCTGCACCAGGCGGCCGGGGCCCTGCGCAAGCACCGGGAGGCCTGGGTGGTGGAAGGGTACATGGACGTGGTGAGCCTCCACGGCCGGGGTCATCCCCGGGCGGTGGCCACCCTGGGCACGGCCCTGGGGCCGGATCACCTCCGGGAGCTGCGCCGCCGGGTGGACCGGGTGGTGCTGCTCTACGACGGCGACGAGGCCGGCCGGCGGGCCGCGGTGCGGAGCCTCGAGGTGTTTCTGGCCGAGGGGGTCGACTGCCGGGCCGTGTTCCTTCCGCCGGGGCACGATCCGGATTCGTTCGTGCGGGAGGGCGGCGACCTGGAACGGCTCGTGGCCGGGGCGACCCCGCTGTTCGACGGGTTCTTGGAGGACCTGAGGTCCCGGCTCGACCTCGGCTCGGTGCCCGGTCGGCTGCGGGCGGCCGACGAGGCGGCCCGGGCCCTGGCCGCGGTGTCCGACCCCCTGGCCCGGGATCTGTACGCCCGCCGGGCGGCCGAGGCCCTGGGGGTGGACGAGGCCCGGCTCCGGGCGCGGATCCCCCGGCGGGCCGGCGGGGAGCCGGTCCGAGGGGCGGCGCCCGCCGAGACGCCGTCCGACCCCCTGGAGCGGGCCGTGGTGGCCTGCCTGGTGCACCGGCCCACGACCCGGCAGGCGTTCCGGGACGAGGGCCTCGACGAGTGGTTCGGACCGGGCCCCCTGCGGGAGGCGGCCCGGTGGGTGGCCGGTCAGCCGGACGCGCTGCGCCTGGCCGAGGCGCCGGAGGCGGTGCGGCCGGTGGTGGCCCGTTTGACGGTGGAGGACGAGGCCGGACTGCCCGAGTTCGGGGAGCTGGTGCGTCGGATGCGCCTGCGGGCGGCGCGACAGGAGGCGGCCGAGGTCCTGCGCCAGCTCCGGAGCGCCGAGAAGGCGGGCGACGCAGAGCGGGTCGCGGGGTTGCTGCGGCGCAAGGCCGAGCTGGACCGGGAGGTCGCCCGGCTCGGCGGATGACGGGCGCCCCTCGAGATTCTTCCATGGAGAGTGCAGACAAATGAGCAGAGGCTTTCGGCTTGAGGACTTCGAGGAGCTCATCGAGGAGGGGCGGGACCGGGGGTACGTGACCTACCGGGAGCTCAACGACTTCCTCCCCGACGAGTACGTGGACCCCGAGGCGATCGACGAGCTGATCATGACGCTCCGGGACCTCGACATCGAGGTGGTGGAGGAGGAGGCGGTGGAGTCCGTGGCCCGGGAGGAGGGGGAGTTCTCGCCGCCCGCCGAGGAGGAGGGCAAGGAGGTCAAGACCCGGGAGGAGCCCGCCGAGGAGGAGGAGCGCGCGGACTACGAGGCCCTGTTCGAGCGCACCAACGACCCGGTGCGCATGTACCTCCGGGAGATGGGGTCGGTGTCGCTCCTCACCCGGGAGGGCGAGGTGGAGATCGCCAAGCGCATCGAGGCGGGTCTGAACGAGGCGTTCGAGGCGGCGTTCAGCGGCTCCCTGGCCGTGGAGGAGATCGTGGCCCTGGGAGAGAGGCTGCGCGCCGGCGAGGTGAGCCTGCGGAGCGTGATGGACCTGAGCGAGGACCTCGGCGAGGACGAGACCGAGGAGGACGAGGAGGCCGCCGAGGAGGGCGAGCCGGCCCCGCCTTCCCCGCCGGTTGCCCACGAGAACCAGGTGGAGCGGGTGCTCGCGGTGATCGAGACCATTCGGGACCTCGACCGCCGCCGGGCCGAGCTGCGGTCCCGGCAGGCGGCGGGCGAGCCGGTCGAGGCCGAGATCTCGGCCACCCAGAAGGAGATGGTGCGCCACTTCCGGTCGCTGGGGCTCAAGGACACCGTGGTGGACGAGATCGTGGGCCGGTACTTCGAGCTGGCCGACCGGGTCCGGGCCGCCGAGAGGGGGCTGCGGGCCATCGAGGCCGAGATCGGCATGTCGCCCCAGGAGTTCCTGTCCATGTGGGAGGGCAAGAACCTGCGGGCCATCTGCGAGGAGATGGGGCGCCGGCCCGACCAGGTCAAGCGCTTGCGCAAGGAGATCCGCGGACACCTGGACGCGATCCGCGAGGCCGAGGAGCGCACGGGGCTCAGCCGGCAGGCCCTGTTCGACAAGGTGAAAAGGATCCGCTCGGGCCAGATGCGGGCCAAGATGGCCAAGACCGAGCTGATCGAGGCCAACCTGCGGCTCGTGGTGAGCATCGCCAAGAAGTACACGAACCGGGGGCTCCAGTTCCTGGACCTGATCCAGGAGGGAAACATCGGCCTGATGAAGGCGGTGGACAAGTTCGAGTACCAGCGCGGCTACAAGTTCTCCACCTACGCCACCTGGTGGATCCGCCAGGCCATCACCCGGGCCATCGCGGACCAGGCCCGCACCATCCGGGTGCCGGTGCACATGGTCGAGACGATCAACAAGCTGGTGCGCACCAGCCGGTACCTGGTGCAGGAGCTCGGCCGCGAGCCCAAGCCCGAGGAGATCGCCGAGCGCATGGACATGAGCGTGGCCAAGGTGCGCAAGGTCCTGCGGATCGCCAAGGAGCCCATCAGCCTGGAGACCCCGATCGGGGACGAGGAGGACAGCCACCTGGGGGACTTCATCGAGGACAAGAACGCGGTCCTCCCGGACGAGGCGGCCGAGCACTCCAACCTGGCCGAGAAGACCCGGGAGGTGCTGTCCACCCTGACCCCCCGGGAGGAGAAGGTGCTGCGGATGCGGTTCGGCATCGACGAGAAGTCGGACCACACCCTGGAGGAGGTGGGCCGGGACTTCGCCGTGACCCGGGAGCGGATCCGCCAGATCGAGGCCAAGGCCCTGCACAAGCTGCGCCATCCCACCCGCAGCCGGAAGCTTCGCACGTTCCTGAAGTGACCGTGGGGGGCGGGTCTGCCCCGCCGAAAAAATCGCTCCGCGCCCCTTGCACCGCCCGGGCCGGTGTGATAGCCTCCGCGTTCCCTTTTGGGGGAGACCGCTCCCCAACGGCTCCGCTGCCCGGCGAGGGTACGAGCCGCCGAACAGCTCGCCGAACCGAACACGTTCGTCGACCGTAACGAAATTGAGAGTGGTTGGCCTGTCGGTGCCCGCCCGGCCTGGTCGCCGGGTCCGTCGGCAGGTGCGTGTATTGTTTTCGGGTTGGGCGCCCGAAACCGTCGAGGAGGGTGTGGATGCCCACGATCAACCAGCTCGTGCGCAAGGGCCGCAAGAAGGTGAAGAAGCGGACGGCGTCTCCGGCCCTGGAGGCCTGCCCCCAGAAGCGGGGGGTGTGCACCCGCGTGTACACCACCACGCCGAAGAAGCCGAACTCGGCGCTCCGGAAGGTCGCCCGTGTGCGGCTGACCACCGGCAAGGAGGTCACGGCCTACATCCCCGGCGAGGGGCACAACCTGCAGGAGCACTCGGTGGTGCTCATTCGGGGCGGCCGGGTCAAGGACCTTCCCGGCGTCCGCTACCACATCGTCCGCGGTACCCTGGACGCCTCGGGCGTGGAGAAGCGCCGGCAGGGGCGGTCCAAGTACGGCGCCAAGAAGCCCAAGTAGGAGTCGGCCATGGCGAAGAAACGCAGTCGCTACGAGCAGCCGGCGGCGCCCAAGCGGCCGAAGTTCCGCCAGGTGGCCGATCCGGTGTACGGAGACGAGCTCCTGGGGAAGTTGATCAACAAGGTCATGCTCGACGGCAAGAAGAGCGTGGCCGAGAAGATCGTGTACGGCGCCCTGGAGGTGGTGGAGGGCAAGACGAGCCAGAACGGGCTCGAGGTCTTCCACGCCGCCCTGCAGAACATCAAGCCCATCGTGGAGGTCAAGTCCCGGCGGGTGGGTGGCGCCACCTACCAGGTGCCGGTGGAGGTCAACCCCCGACGCCAGGTGAGCCTGGGGATCCGGTGGCTGGTGAACTACGCCCGGGCCCGGGGCGAGCGAACCATGCGCGACCGCCTGGCCAACGAGATCCTGGACGCGTATCAGAACCGCGGCGGCGCGGTGAAGAAGCGCGAGGACACCCACCGTATGGCCGAGGCCAACAAGGCGTTCTCGCACCTGCGGTGGTGATCGGGCCCTCGGGGCCCTGAAGAGACGGCGTCGTGCCCAGGCAGACCCCCATCGAGAAGTACCGGAACATCGGCATCGCGGCCCACATCGACGCGGGCAAGACGACCACGACCGAGCGGATCCTGTACTACACGGGGGTGAGCCACCGCCTGGGGGAGGTGCACGAGGGCACGGCCGTGATGGACTGGATGGCCCAGGAGCAGGAGCGGGGCATCACGATCACCGCGGCTGCCACCACCTGCTTCTGGCTCGACCATCGGATCAATATCATCGACACCCCGGGGCACGTGGACTTCACCATCGAGGTGGAGCGCAGCCTCCGGGTGCTGGACGGGGTGGTCGCCGTGTTCTGCGCCGTGGGGGGGGTGGAGCCCCAGTCGGAGACGGTGTGGCGCCAGGCCGATCGGTACCGGGTGCCGCGGATCGCCTTTGTGAACAAGATGGACCGCACCGGCGCGGACTTCGGCCGGGTGGCGGACGAGATCCGGGATCGGCTCGGGGCGAATCCCATCCCGGTGCAGATCCCCCTGGGGCGGGAGGACGGGTTCCGGGGGGTGGTGGACCTGGTGGGCTGGAAGGCCCGGGTTTGGGACGACGAGGGGCTCGGGGAGCGCTACCGGGATATCCCGATCCCCGACGAGGTCCTGGACGAGGCCCGGATCGTGCGGGAACGCATGCTCGAGGCCCTGGCCGACGCGGACGAGGCCGTGATGGAGGCCTACGTCGGAGGGGGCTCGCTCGACGAGGCGCAGCTCCGGGCCGGCCTGCGGCGGGCCACGGTGGGGCTCAAGGGCGTGCCGGTGCTGTGCGGGGCGGCGTTCCGGAACAAGGGGATCCAGCTCCTTCTGGACGCCATCGTCCACTACCTGCCGAGCCCGGTGGACGTGCCGCCCTACGAGGGCGTCGACCCCGAGTCGGGGGAGCGCCGGGTGCGCCGGGCCCGGGACGACGAGCCGTTCGCGGCGCTCGCGTTCAAGGTCATGACCGACCCGTACGTGGGGCAGCTCACGTTCTTCCGGGTCTACTCGGGTGAGCTTCGGGCCGGCAGCTACGTGTACAACCCCCGGCTGCGCAAGAAGGAGCGGATCGGCCGCATCCTCGAGATGCACGCCAACGAGCGCCGGGAGATCGACGGGGTGTGCGCCGGCGACATCGCCGCGGCCGTGGGCCTGAAGAACTCGGCCACGGGAGACACCCTGTGCGACCCTGCGGCCCCGGTGGTCCTGGAGACGATCGAGGTGCCGACCCCGGTAATCTCGGTGGCCATCGAGCCCCGGAGCCACGCCGACCAGGAGAAGCTGGGGGTCAGCCTGGCGAAGATCGCGGCCGAGGACCCCTCGTTCCAGGTCCGGGTGGACGAGGAGACGGGGCAGACGATCATCTCGGGCATGGGCGAGCTTCACCTGGAGATCATCGTCGACCGCCTGATGCGGGAGTTCCAGGTGGAGGCCAACGTGGGCCGCCCCATGGTGGCGTACCGGGAGGCGTTCCAGGGCCCTGCCCGGGCCGAAGGACGGTTCGTTCGGCAGACCGGGGGACGGGGTCAGTACGGCCACGTGGTCCTGGAGGTGGAGCCCCTGGAGCCGGAGGAGGGGTTCCGGTTCGAGAACCGGATCGTGGGCGGGGCGATCCCCCGGGAGTACATCCCGGCCGTGGAGAAGGGCGCAGCCGAGGCCCTGGACCGGGGGTTCCTGGCGGGGTATCCGGTGGTCGGGGTGAAGGTCGCGCTCGTGGACGGCTCGTACCACGAGGTGGACAGCTCCGAGATCGCGTTCAAGATCGCGGCCTCCCAGGCCCTGCGGGCCGCTGCCGACCAGGCGGGCATCCGGATCCTGGAGCCGGTGATGGCGGTGGAGGTGTCCGTGCCCGAGGAGTTCCTGGGTGACGTGATCGCCGACCTGAACGCCCGGCGGGGCCGGATCATCGAGATGGATCAGCGGGCCGGGGTCCGGCTCGTGCGGGCGGCGGTTCCGCTGTCGGAGATGTTCGGATACGCGACGGACCTGCGGTCCAAGACCCAGGGACGCGCCACATTCACCATGCAGTTCAGCCACTACCAGCAAGCACCCGACAAGGTGGCCCAGAAGGTGGTGGCCCGGGCGGTCTAGCCCGAAGGGCGGCAAGGCCACAAGAGATTAGGAGGTTCGCCATGGCCAAGGAAAAATTCGAGAGAACGAAACCGCACGTGAACATAGGGACGATCGGGCACGTGGACCACGGGAAGACCACGTTGACGGCGGCGATCACGCGGGTGCTGGCGAACGAGGGGCTGGCCCAGTACACGGCGTTCGACGAGATCGACAAGGCTCCGGAGGAGCGGGAGCGCGGGATCACGATCGCCACGGCGCACGTGGAGTACGAGACGGGCAAGCGGCACTACGCGCACGTGGACTGCCCGGGGCACGCGGACTACGTGAAGAACATGATCACGGGCGCGGCGCAGATGGACGGGGCGATCCTGGTGGTGAGCGCGGCGGACGGGCCGATGCCGCAGACGCGGGAGCACGTGCTTTTGGCGCGCCAGGTGAACGTGCCGTACCTGGTGGTGTTCATGAACAAGTGCGACATGGTGGACGACCCGGAGCTGCTGGACCTGGTGGAGCTGGAGGTACGGGAGCTGTTGAGCCAGTACGAGTTTCCGGGGGACGACGTGCCGGTGATCCGGGGGAGCGCTTTGAAGGCGCTGGAGTGCGGGTGCGGGAACCGGGAGTGCGAGAACTGCAAGGCGATCTTCGAGCTGATGGACGCGGTGGACGAGTACGTGCCGGAGCCGGTGCGTGACAAGGACAAGCCGTTTCTGATGCCTGTGGAGGACGTGTTTTCGATCTCGGGCCGTGGGACGGTGGCGACGGGCCGGGTGGAGCGAGGGGTGGTGCGGCTGCAGGACGAGGTGGAGATCGTGGGGATCCGTCCGACGGAGAAGACGGTGGTGACCGGGATCGAGATGTTCCGGAAGATCCTGGACGAGGGGGAGGCGGGGGACAACATCGGGGTGCTGCTTCGGGGGGTGAAGCGGGACGAGGTGGAGCGAGGTCAGGTGTTGGCGAAGCCTGGGTCGATCACGCCGCACCGGAACTTCGAGGGGGAGGTGTACGTGCTGACGAAGGAGGAGGGGGGACGGCACACGCCGTTTTTCAACGGGTATCGTCCGCAGTTTTACTTTCGGACGACGGACGTGACGGGGACGGTGACGTTGCCGGAGGGGGTGGAGATGGTGATGCCTGGGGACAACGTGCGGATCACGGTGAACCTGATCACGCCGATCGCGATGGAGGAGGGTTTGCGGTTCGCGATCCGTGAGGGTGGCCGCACGGTGGGCGCCGGCGTCGTGACGAAGATCCTGGAATAAGACGAGGCCAGGGAGCGCGGCATGACCAGCGACAAGATCCGGATTCGCCTCAAGGCCTACGACCACAAGCTGTTGGACCAGTCGGTGAAGGAGATCCTCGAGGCCGCCCGGCGCACGGGAGCCCGGGTGTCGGGGCCGATCCCGCTGCCGACCGAGATCAACCGGTTCTGCGTGCTGCGGTCGCCCCACATCGACAAGAAGTCCCGGGAGCACTTCGAGATCCGCACCCACAAGCGGCTCCTGGACATCCTGGACCCCACCCAGCAGACGATCGACGCCCTGATGAAGCTGGATCTGTCGGCCGGTGTGGACGTGGAGATCAAGCTCTGAGCGGCGGATCGGTTTGCGAGATAAGGCAAGGGAGTTCCGATGGCCAAAGGACTGATCGGACGCAAACTGGGGATGACCCAGATCTTTATGGGGGGCGAGGAACTGATCCCCGTGACGGTGGTGGAGGCCGGCCCGTGCACCGTGGTCCAGAAGAAGACCCGGGAGGCCGACGGCTACGATGCCATCCAGGTGGGATTCGGTGACGTCAAGCCCCACAAGGTGAACCGCCCGCTGAAAGGGCACTTCCGCAAGGCCGGCGTGGAGCCTCGGCGGGTCCTCCGGGAGTTTCGGGTGGACAACCCCGACGAGTTCGAGGTGGGACAGGTCCTCAAGGCCGACATGTTCCAGCCCGGCGACCTGGTGGACGTGACCGGTTTCAGCAAGGGGCGGGGGTTTCAGGGCGTGGTCAAGCGCCACGGGTTCGGCGGAGGCCGGGCCACGCACGGGTCCATGTTCCACCGGGCTCCGGGCTCCATCGGGGCCAAGGAGCACCCCGGCAAGGTCTGGAAGGGCAAGAAGATGGCCGGCCGCATGGGCGCCCGCAGGGTGACGGTGCAGAACCTGCAGGTGGTCGAGGTGGATCCGGAGCGAAACCTGATCCTCCTGCGGGGGGCGGTTCCGGGTGCGAAGAACGGGACGGTCCTGCTGCGGCCGGCCGTGAAGGCCGGCAACCGCTAGGACCGGTCCACGAACGGGAGACGGCGATGGAAGCACCGTTGGTGAACAGTGCGAACGAAGAGGTGGGCCGGGTGGCGCTGCCCGAGGAGATCTTCGGCACCCCGGTGAACGAGGCCCTCCTGTGGGAGGTGGTTCGGATGCAGACGGCGAACCGCCGGCGGGGCACCCACGCCACCAAGACCCGGTCCGAGGTGGTCGGGAGCGGGCGGAAGCTCTGGGTGCAGAAGGGCACGGGCCGGGCCCGGGTGGGGGACCGGAAGAACCCCCTGTGGAAGGGGGGCGGCACGATCCACGGACCCCAGCCCCGCAGCTATGCCTACTCCATGCCTAAGAAGAAGCGGCGGCTGGCCCTGCGGTCGGCCCTGGCCTCCAAGGCCCGGGACGGCGAGCTGGTGGTGGTGGACGGCCTGGGGCTCACCGAGATCAGCACCAAGGCCTTGGCCGCCAATCTCAAGGCCATGGGGATCGACAACGCCCTCATCGTGGTGCCGGAGCGGGACGAGGTGCTGGAGAAGTCCGCCCGGAACCTGCCCAAGGTGAAGGTGCTCCGGGTCGAGGGCCTCAACGTGTACGACGTGTTGTGCTTCGAGAAGCTCGTGCTCCTCAAGGGGGCGCTGGAGCGGATCCAGGAGAGGGTGTGACCATGGCCAGGAGCCACTACGACATCCTCCGGCGTCCGGTGATCACCGAGAAGTCCACCCAGCTGCGGGAGGACGCCAACACCGTGGTGTTCGAGGTGGACCCCAAGGCCACGAAGCCCGAGATCAAGGGCGCGGTCGAGAAGATCTTCTCCGTGAAGGTCAAGGACGTGCGCACCGTGATCGTCCGGGGCAAGCAGGCCCGGGTGGGTCGGTTCGTGGGCCGCCGGAAAAACTGGAAGAAGGCCTACGTGACCCTTCACGAAGGCGAACACATCGAGCTGTTCGAGGGCGTGTAGGCCCGTAGGCGTTCGAGCGCGCGAGGGGATAGACAATGGCAATCAAACGGTTTCGACCCACCTCCGCGGGCCGCCGGTTCATGACGGTCTCGGCCTTCGACGAGATCACCCGGTCCGAGCCGGAGAAGTCGCTGCTGCGGCCGCTCAAGAAGAGCGGCGGCCGCAACAACCTGGGCCGGGTGACCTGCCGGCACATCGGCGGCGGCCACAAGCGCCGGTACCGGGTCATCGACTTCAAGCGAGACAAACGAGGAATCCCGGCCCGGGTCACCTCGATCGAGTACGACCCCAACCGGAGCGCCCGGGTGGCCCTGCTGACCTACGCGGACGGCGAGAAGCGCTACATCCTGGCCCCCAAGGACCTGAAGGTGGGCGATCCCATCCAGGCGGGTCCGGGCTCGGAGATCCGGCCGGGCAACGCCCTGCCCCTTTCGGACATCCCGCTGGGCACGCTGGTGCACAACGTGGAGCTCAAGCCCGGCAAGGGCGGACAGATCGTGCGCAGCGCCGGCACCTACGCCCAGCTGCTGGCCAAGGAAGGGGACTACGCCACCCTGCGGCTGCCCTCGGGCGAGGTGCGGCGGGTGCGGATGGAGTGCTACGCCACCGTTGGGCAGGTGGGCAACGAGGACCACGAGAACATCAAGCTGGGCAAGGCCGGCCGCTCCCGCTGGCTCGGGATCCGGCCCACGGTTCGGGGCGTGGCCATGAACCCGGTGGACCACCCCCACGGCGGGGGCGAGGGCCGCACCTCGGGCGGCCGGCATCCGGTCACCCCCTGGGGCGTGCCCACCAAAGGCAAGAAGACGCGGAAGAACCGAACCAGTGACCCGTTCATCATCCGGCGGCGGAAGTAGGAGCTTGATCCATGGCTCGTTCCCTGAAGAAAGGCCCGTTCGTTGACGACCATCTGCTGAAGAAGGTGCTGGCCGCGAGGCAAAGCGGGGACCGGCGCGTGATCAAGACGTGGTCCCGGCGGTCCACGATCACCCCGGACTTCCTCGGGCTGACCCTGGCGGTGCACAACGGCAAGACGTTCGTCCCGGTCTATGTGACGGAGAACATGGTGGGCCACAAGCTCGGCGAGTTCGCGCCGACGCGGACCTTCCGCTCCCACATCAAGGGCGAAGGCAAGGGCAAGCGCCGCTGATCCGGCGGGAGGATCTCGATGGAAGCGAAGGCGACGTTGCGGTATCTGCGGATGTCCCCCCGGAAGGTGCGGCTGGTGGCCGACCTGGTCCGGGGGCGGCGGGTGGAGGAGGCGATCCGGATCCTGCGGTTCACCCCTCGCCGGGCCAGCCTGCCGGTGCGCAAGGTGATCGAGTCGGCCGTGGCCAACGCCGAGAACAACCACGGCCTCGATATCGACCAGCTGTGGGTGCGGGAGATCCGGGTGGACGAGGGGCCCACCCTGAAGCGGTGGCGGCCCCGGGCCCGGGGACGGGCCACCCCCATCATGAAACGCACCAGCCACGTGGCGGTGGTTCTCGAAGAACGGTAGAGGAGGGTTTCGGTGGGTCAGAAAGTCCATCCCTATGGGTTTCGGGTCGGCATCAACAAGCCGTGGTTGAGCCGGTGGTACCGCGAGAAGGATTACGCCGCCACCCTCCACGAGGACTTCGAGATCCGGCGCCTTCTCAAGGACGAGCTCCAGGACGCCGGGGTGTCGCGGGTGGAGATCGAGCGGGTGGCCAACAAGATCCTGCTCGAGATCCACACGGCCCGGCCGGGCATCGTGATCGGGAAGAAGGGCTCCGAGATCGAGCGGCTGCGCAAGCTCCTGGCCCGGAAGACCGGCCGCGAGGTGTTCATCAACGTGCGCGAGATCAAGCGGCCCGAGCTCGACGCCCAGCTGGTGGCGGAGAACATCGCCGACCAGCTCCGGCGGCGGGTGAGCTTCCGGCGGGCCATGAAGCGGGCGGTGAACGCGGCCATGAAGCTCGGGGCCGAGGGCATCCGGGTGGCCTGCGCCGGTCGGCTGGGCGGCGCCGAGATCGCCCGCACCGAGTGGTACCGGGAGGGCCGGGTGCCCCTGCACACCCTCCGGGCCGACATCGACTACGGGTTTGCAGAGAGTTTCACGACCTACGGCGTGATCGGGGTGAAGGTGATCATCTTCAAGGGTGAGCTCCTCACCGACGCCGACGGGCCGAAGTTGGCAAGGGGAAGCTGATCATGTTGATGCCCAAGTCGACCAAATGGCGCAAGCAGCACCGCGGGCGGCGCAAGGGGGTGGCCTACCGGGGGTCCCGGATCAACTTCGGCGACTTCGCGCTCCAGGCGGTGGGCAACGGGTGGATCACCAACCGGCAGATCGAGGCGGCCCGGATCGCGATCACCCGCCACATCAAGCGCGGCGGCCGGGTGTGGATTCGGATCTTCCCGGACAAACCGATCACCAAGAAGCCCCTGGAGACCCGGATGGGGAAGGGGAAGGGGTCGCCGGAGGGATGGGTGGCCGTGGTGAAGCCGGGCCGGATCCTCTACGAGGTGCGGGGGGTGAGCGAGGAGCTGGCCCGGTCGGCCCTGCGGCTGGCCCAGTACAAGCTCCCGATCAAGACCCGCATCATCACCAGGGAGGACGTCTATGAGCGCTAAGGAGCTCCGGGAACTCTCGGACGCCGAGCTCCGGGCCAGGGAGCAGGAGCTCCGGCAGGAGCTGTTCAATCTGCGGTTCCAGCATGCGATGCGGCAGTTGGAGAACACGGCGCGGATCCGCCAGGTGAAGCGGGAGATCGCCCGGATTCTGACGGTGCTCCGCGAGCGGCGGGGCGCCGAGGTCAGCGAATGAGAGGTCCCGAAATGGCAGAGAAGACGCGGGGACACCGGAAGCGGTTCGTCGGGGTCGTGGTCAGCGACCGGATGCAGAAGACCGTGACGGTCCGGGTGCAGGGCCGGCGGCCCCACCCGAGCTACGGGAAGTTCGTGCTGCGGTCCAAAAAGTACCTGGCCCACGACGAGGCCGAGGAGTGCCGGGTGGGCGACAAGGTGCTCATCGAGGAGACCCGTCCGTTGAGCCGTCGCAAGCGGTTTCGGGTGAAGCAGATCCTGGAACGGGCGGTGTAGACCGGCGATGCCGGTGGTGAAGGAGAGCGGGCGATGGTCCAGCAGGAGACGGTTCTGAACGTGGCCGACAACTCGGGTGCGAAAAAGGTGTACTGCATCCGGATCGCCGGCGGTTCCAAGCGCAAGTACGCGAGCGTGGGCGACATCATCACGGTTTCGGTGCGGGAGGCCATCCCGAACAGCAAGGTGCCCAAGGGCTCCGTGATGCGGGCGGTGGTGGTGCGCACCCGCAAGCCCGTGCGTCGGCCCGACGGCAGCTACATCCGGTTCGACGACAACGCGGCCGTGCTGATCAACAAGGACGGAGAGCCCATCGGGACCCGCGTGTTCGGGCCGGTGGCGAGGGAGCTGCGGGCGAAGAACTTCATGAAGATCATCTCCCTCGCGCCCGAAGTCCTGTGATCACGCGGTCCGCGAGAAGGAGCCTCGGCATGGGAGCAAAGATCAAGCGCAACGACATGGTGGAGGTCACGGCCGGCAACGAGCGGGGCAAGCGCGGCAAGGTGCTGCGGGTGTTCCGGGACCGGGACCGGGCCCTGGTCGAGAAGGTGAACCTGGTGAAGCGGCACCTGAAGCCCAACGCCACCAGCCAGGGCGGCATCCTGGAGAAGGAGGCGCCCGTTCACCTCTCGAACCTGGCCCTGGTGTGCGAGAAGTGTGACCGGCCGGTGCGGGTGGGATTCCAGGTACTGGACGACGGCCGCAAGGTCCGCGCCTGCAAGCGGTGCGGCGAGGTGTTCGACAAGTGACCGCGGCCACGACCGAGGGCGAACAAAGGGTAGCCATGGCGAGACTGAAGCAGCGTTACCGGCAGGAGGTGATCCCCCACCTGATGAAGAAGTTCGGGTACGCCAACGTGATGCAGGTGCCCCGGATCGAGAAGGTGGTGGTGAACATCGGCGCCGGCGAGGCCAAGGACAATCCGAAACTCCTCGACCAGCTGGTGGAGGATCTGGCGTTGATCACGGGGCAGCGGCCCGTGGTGACCCGGGCGCGCAGATCCATCGCGAACTTCCACCTGCGCCAGGGCATGCCGGTGGGGTGCCGGGTGACCCTCCGGGGCGACCGGATGTACGAGTTCCTGGATCGCATGATCAACGTGGCCCTGCCCCGGGTTCGGGACTTCAAGGGCGTGTCGGGCAAGGGCTTCGACGGTCGGGGCAACTACACGCTGGGGATCGCGGAGCACGTGATTTTCCCCGAGGTGGATCTGGAAAAGGTGGAGAAGGTGAAGGGGATGAACGTCTCCATCGCCACCACCGCCGAGACCGACGAGGAAGCCAAGGAGCTTCTTCGGGAGCTCGGCATGCCGTTCCGCAACTGATCCGGTTGAGGAGAGGGTACCGTGGCGACCAAAGCGAAGATGGAAAAGCAGAAGAAGATGCCCAAGTTCCGGGTTCGCTACCGGAACCGGTGCCGGGTGTGCGGAAGGCCCCGGGGGTACTATCGGAAGTTTCAGCTCTGCCGGGTGTGCCTGCGCAAGTTCGCCCACGAGGGGCTTCTGCCCGGCGTTACGAAGGCCAGTTGGTAGTTTCGGCAAGGAGACGACGGTAATGTCCATGACCGATCCCATCGCGGACATGCTCACGCGGATCCGAAACGGCCTGATGGCCGGCCGGGAAGTCGTCACGATTCCCGCCTCCCGGATCAAGCGGGCCATCCTGGACATCCTGGTGGAGGAGGGCTACCTGGCCGGGGTGGATTACGAGGACGACGGGAAGCAGGGGGTGTTGATCGCCCGCCTGAAGTACGACAGCCAGGGTGCCCCCGTGATCGAGGCCCTGCGCCGCCTGAGCAAGCCTGGCCGCCGGGTGTACGTGGGCAAGGACGATCTGCCCAAGGCCCGGAGCGGATACGGCACGGTCATCGTCTCCACCTCCAAGGGGGTGCTCACGGACCGGAAGGCCCGGGCCCTGGGGGTGGGGGGCGAGGTGATCTGCGAAGTCTGGTAAGCCGGGGAGAGAGGAACCGATGTCGAGAATCGGAAAGAAGCCCGTGGTGATCCCCAAGGGCGTGGAGGTGCGGTTCGATCCGCCGGAGCTCAGCGTGAAGGGCCCCAAAGGCAACCTGAGCGCCCGGATCCCGGAGGGGATCGGCCTGGAGATCGCGGACGGCGAGATCCGGGTGACCCGGCCCGACGACGGCCGTCGCAGCCGCTCCCTCCACGGCACCACCCGCAGCGTGGTGCAGAACCTGGTGACGGGCGTGACCGAGGGGTTCCGCAAGGAGCTGGAGATCAAGGGCGTGGGGTACCGGGCCAACCTGCAGGGGAGCACTCTGGTGATGAACCTGGGGTTCTCCCACCCGGTCGAGTATCCCGTGCCCAAGGACGTGACGATCGAGGTCAAGGACCAGCGCATCGTGTCGGTGAGCGGCATCGACCGCCAGCGGGTGGGCCAGGTGGCGGCCGAGATCCGGGCCGTGAAGCCGCCCGAGCCGTACAAGGGCACCGGCATCCAGTACGTCGGGGAGCACATCGTTCGCAAGGAAGGGAAGTCCGGGGCACGGTAACCCCCGGGCGCGCGCCGTGAGGAGCCGACCGCCATGAACCGATTGGAAGCGAAGCGCCGGGCCCGGGTAGCCCGGAAGAAGCGGGTTCGAAAGAAGATCCGGGGCACGTCGCAGCGCCCTCGGCTGACCGTCTACAAGAGCCTGAAGCACATCTACGCCCAGATCATCGACGACGCCACCGGGCGCACCCTGGTGGCGGCCTCCACCGTGGGCCGCGACCTGCGCGGAGACCTGAAGGCCACCGGGAACATCGAGGCGGCCCGGGCGGTGGGGTTGGCGATCGGGCGCAAGGCCTTGGCCCGGGACATCGACCGGGTCGTGTTCGATCGGAACGGCTACCTGTACCACGGCAAGGTCAAGGCGTTGGCCGAGGCGGCCCGGGAAGCCGGGCTCCGGTTCTGACGCGTTGGGCCCCAGTGAGGAGGGAAGATCCTTGAGCAAGTTCGGCAAGGGCCTCGAGGCCAGGGACCAGGAGTTCACGGACCGCCTTGTTTTCCTGAACCGGGTCGCCAAGGTGGTGAAGGGCGGACGGAGGTTCTCGTTCAGCGCCCTGGTGGTGGTGGGCAACCAGAACGGGAAGGTGGGCATCGGCCTCGGCAAGGCCAAGGAGGTGCCCGAGGCGATCCGCAAGGCCGTGGACAAGGCGAAGCGGGAACTCAAGGAGATCCCGGTGATCAACGGGACCCTGCCCCACGAGATCGTGGGGGAGTTCGGCGCCGCCAAGGTGGTGATGAAGCCGGCCGCCCCGGGTACGGGCGTGATCGCCGGCGGCGCGGCGCGGGCCGTGCTGGAATCGGCCGGGGTGCGGGACGTGCTGACCAAGTGCATCGGCACGAACAACCCCCACAACGTGGTGCGCGCCACCATGGACGGCCTGATGCGGCTGCGGGATCCCCGGGAGATCGCGGAGCGGCGGGGCAAGAGCCTCGACGAGATCCGCGCTTGACTCGAACGCTGAAGAGGGGAACACGCCATGCGACTCCATGACATCCGACGGCCCAAAGGGGCGGTCACGAAGCGCAAACGGGTGGGTCGGGGCCACGGGTCGGGCTGGGGCAAGACCTCGGGCCGGGGCCAGAAGGGGCAGAAGGCCCGCAACACGGTGAAGCGGGGGTTCGAGGGCGGCCAGATGCCGCTGCAGCGGCGGTTGCCCAAGGTGGGGTTCCGCAACCCGTTCCGCAAGGAGTTCGCGTACGTCAACGTTCGCGACCTGAACCGGTTCGAGGACGGCACCGAGGTGACGCCGGCGCTCCTGCTGGAACAGGGGCTGATCAAGAAGATCAAGGACGGGGTGAAGATCCTGGGCAAGGGTGAGCTGGAGCGTCGGCTCGTGGTCGTGGCCCACCGGGTCAGCAAGGGCGCGCGGGAGAAGATCGAGGCGGCCGGCGGCCAGGTGAAGGAGGTCTAGGTTGGCTGGCGAGTGGCAGGGGCTCGCAAAGGTTCCGGAACTCAAACGCCGGCTGCTGGTCACCTTCTTGCTGCTGGGCGTGTACCGGATCGGCGCCCACGTGCCGGTGCCGGGCATCGACGCGGCAGCCCTCGCCGAGTTCTTCAACCGGGGACAGGGGAGCATCTTCGGGCTGATCGACATGTTCGCCGGCGGGGCGCTGCGGCGCATGAGCGTGTTCGCCCTGGGCATCATGCCGTACATCAGCGCCTCGATCATCCTGCAGCTCCTGACGGTGGTGAGCCCCACCCTGGAGAAACTCTCGAAGGAGGGGGAGCAGGGCCGGCGGAAGATCACCCAGTACACCCGCTACGGCACGGTGGCCCTGACCCTGATCCAGGGGTTCGGCATGGCCCTGGGCCTCGAGGGCATGGCCGGCCCGAGCGGGGCCAGCGTGGTGCTGTGGCCGGGGTGGGGGTTCCGCCTGATGACCGTGGTGACCCTGACCGCGGGCACGGCGTTCATCATGTGGCTCGGCGAGCAGATCACCGAGCGGGGCATCGGCAACGGCATCAGCCTGATCATCTTCGCGGGCATCGTGGCGGGCATGCCCGGCGCCGTGGTCAACACCTTCAAGCTGATGAAGGCCGGGCAGCTCAACCTGTTCGTGGTGCTGCTGCTGGTGGCGGTCATGGTGGGGGTGGTGTTCTTCATCGTGTGGGTGGAGCGGGCCCACCGCCGCATCCCGATCCAGTACGCGAAGCGGGTGGTGGGCCGGCGGGTGTACGGCGGCCAGGCCAGCCACCTCCCGCTCAAGGTGAACACCGCCGGGGTGATCCCGCCGATCTTCGCCTCGTCGCTCCTGATGTTCCCCACCACGGTGGGGCAGTTCATCGACCACCCCTGGGTGCAGACGGCCACCCAGTGGATGGCGCCGGGCAACTGGCTCCACGACATTCTGTATGTGGTCTTGATCTTCTTCTTCGCGTACTTCTACACCGCGGTGACCTTCAACCCGGTGGACGTGGCCGACAACCTGAAGAAGTACGGCGGGTACATCCCCGGGATCCGACCGGGCCAGCGCACGGCGGAGTACATCGACAAGGTGCTGTCGCGGCTGACCTTCTGGGGCGCCCTGTACGTGAGCGCCATCTGCGTGCTGCCGACCATCCTGATCAGCCGGTTCGGGGTGCCGTTCTACTTCGGCGGCACCGGGCTGTTGATCGTGGTGGGCGTGGCCCTGGACACGGTGGCGCAGATCGAGACCCACCTGATCGCGCGCCAGTACGAAGGGCTCATGGGAGGCCGCCGGATCCGCGGGCGCCGGTAGGCGCGCGGCCCGGCGGGGTTCGCTGTTTCTTCGGGAGAGGAGGGAGAATCGATGCGGCTGATCCTTTTGGGCCCCCCGGGGGCGGGCAAGGGAACCCAGGCGAAGCGGCTGATCGAACGGTACGGGATTCCCCAGATCTCCACCGGCGACATCCTGCGGGCGGCCGTGCGCGACGGCACGGACCTGGGGAAGAAGGCCAAGCAGTACATGGACGCGGGCAAGCTGGTGCCCGACGAGGTGGTGATCGGGATCATCGAGGAGCGTCTGCAGGAGGCCGACTGCGCCAACGGGTTCATCCTGGACGGGTTCCCCCGCACCGTGGCCCAAGCCGACGCCCTGAACCGGGTGTTGGCGAACCTGGGCCAGGCCATCGACCACGTGGTGAGCATCGAGGTGCCCGACGAGGAGCTGGTGGAGCGGCTCACGGGGCGGCGTACCTGCCGGGGTTGCGGCGCCATGTACCACGTGAAGTTCTCGCCCCCCAAGGCCCAGGGCGTGTGCGACAAGTGCGGCGGCGAGCTGTACCAGCGCGACGACGACCGGGAGGAGACGATCCGGGCCCGGTTGAAGGTCTACCACGAGCAGACCGCGCCCCTTGTGGAGTACTACGAAAAGGCGGGCCTGCTGCGCCGCATCCCGGGCCAGGGCAGCGTGGACGAGATCTACGCGCGGATCGAGGGGGTCCTGGGGGGTTGATCGTCCTGAAATCCCGGGCCGAGATCCGGGCCATGGGGCGGGCCAACCGGATCGTGGCCGAGATTCTGGCCGCGGTGAAGCAGGCGGCCAAGCCGGGGGTGACCACCTGGGACCTGGAGACCCTGGCCCGGGCCGAGATCCGGCGGCGGGGCGTGAAGGCGGCGTTCCAAGGGGTGCCGAACCTCAAGGGGGAAGCGTTTCCCTGCGTGCTGTGCACCTCGATCAACGACGAGGTGGTCCACGGCATCCCGAGCCCGTCGCGGGTGCTGCGGGACGGCGACCTGCTCAGTGTGGATTTCGGGGTGGTGGCCGACGGGTTTTACGGCGACGCGGCGTTCAGCGTGTGTGTGGGCAGGGGGGCGCCCCGGGCCGAGCGCCTGATCCGGGTGGCCGAGGAGGCGCTGGAGGCTGGTATCCGGGAGGCCCGGCCGGGTCGGCGGGTGGGGGACATCTCGGCCGCGATCCAGGGGGTGGTGGAGGCGGCCGGGTTCTCCGTGGTACGGGAGTTCGTGGGCCACGGCATCGGGCGGTCGCTCCACGAGGAGCCCCAGGTGCCCAACTTCGGCAGCCGGGGCTCCGGGGTACGGTTGCGGCCGGGCATGGTGCTGGCCCTGGAGCCGATGATCAACGACGGGGGGGTGGGGGTGGTGGTGGACCGTGACGGCTGGACGGCCCGCACCCGGGATGGGAGTCTCGCGGCCCATGCGGAGCACACCGTGGCGATCACGGAGCGGGGCCCGTTGGTGTTGACGCGATTGACGTAGCGAGGACGAACGGCCATGGCGAAGGAAGAGGCGATCGAGGTCGAGGGCACGGTGGTGGAGCCGTTGCCGAACGCGATGTTCCGGGTGGAGCTCGACAACGGCCACAAGGTGCTGGCCCACGTGTCGGGAAAGATGCGCAAGTACTTCATCCGCATCCTTCCGGGCGACCGGGTCACGGTGGAGCTGTCGCCCTACGATCTCAGCCGCGGCCGGATCATCTATCGCAAGAAATAGCCTGGACCAAGGAGAGGCTAATGAAAGTGCGACCGTCGGTGAAGCGGATCTGCGACAAGTGCAAGATCATCAAGCGCAAAGGCGTGGTGCGCGTGGTGTGCGAGAACCCGCGGCACAAGCAGCGTCAGGGCTGAAGGAGGTTGACCTGTGGCACGTATTGCTGGTGTGGATCTGCCGAAGAACAAGCGGATCGAGATTGCGCTGACCTACATCTACGGCATCGGGCGCACGAGCGCCCAGAAGATCCTTCAAGAGGCCGAGGTCGACGTCAATAAGAAGACGGACCAACTCGACGACGAAGAGGTCAACCGGATCCGGCGGATCATCGACGCGAAGTACAAGGTGGAGGGCGACCTGCGGCGTGAGGTGCTGGGCAACCTGAAGCGCCTGATGGACCTGGGGTGCTACCGGGGCCTGCGCCACCGGCGAGGTCTGCCGGTGCGGGGGCAGCGCACCCGGACCAACGCCCGGACCCGCAAGGGCCCCCGTCGCCGCTAGTCGGCCCGGACGCCCCTTAGGAAACGAACGGAGGACCCATGGCAAAGGGATCGAGTCGGCGCACCAAGAAGGTCCGGAAGAACATCCGGGACGCGGTGGCGCACATCCAGAGCACGTTCAACAACACCATCATCACGATCACGGACCCGGGCGGGGCCACGATCGCCTGGTCCAACGCCGGCGTGGCGGGGTTCAAGGGGTCGCGAAAGAGCACCCCCTTCGCGGCCCAGCTCGCGGCCCGGGACGCGGCCGAAAAGGCCATGGAGCACGGCGTGCGCAACATCGCCGTGCTGGTGAAGGGGCCCGGTTCCGGCCGGGAGGCCGCGGTGCGGGCCCTGGCGGCCGCCGGCCTGAACATCACTTCCATCAAGGACGTGACCCCCATCCCGCACAACGGGTGCCGGCCGCCGAAGCGGCGCCGGGTGTGATCGCGTAGGAACCCAGAGGAGGATCCATCTTGGCCAGGTATCGCGGAGCGGTCTGCCGGCTGTGCCGGCGTGAACGCATGAAGCTGTTTCTGAAGGGCGACCGGTGCTACACCGACAAGTGCGCCGTGGAGCGCCGGAACTATCCCCCGGGCCAGCACGGCCAGGGCCGTCAGAAGGTGACCGAGTACGGCCGGCAGCTGCGGGAGAAGCAGAAGGTGCGCCGGATCTACGGCGTGCTCGAGGGCCAGTTCCGGCGGTACTTCCAGGAGGCGGACCGGCGCAAGGGTGTCACCGGCGAGAACCTCCTGCGGCTCCTGGAGTGCCGGCTCGACAACGTGGTGTACCGGATGGGGTTCGCCGTCTCCCGCAACCAGGCGCGGCAGCTCGTGCGGCACGGGCACTTCGAGGTGAACGGCCGCAAGGTGAACATCCCCTCGTTCCAGACCAAGCCCGGGGACGTGGTGACGGTGCGGGAGAAGAGCCGGAAGATCCCGGCGATCCAGGAGTCGTTGGAGGCGCTGGGGAGCCGGGGCACGGCCCGGTGGATCGAGGTGGACCCGAAGGCGTTCCAGGGCACGGTGAAGGAGTGGCCGGAGCGCGAGGACATCACGCTGCCGATCGAAGAGCACCTCATCGTGGAGCTGTACTCCAAGTAGGGGCCCCCTGGGGCGTTACCTGGGGTAGCTGCGGAGGGTGAATATCTTGAGGGAACGGAACTGGCAAGAGCTGATTCGACCGAAACGGATCGAGGCGGACGAGGCGACCCTCACCGACCGCTACGGCAAGTTCGTGGCGGAGCCGTTGGAGCGGGGGTTCGGCACCACCCTGGGCAGCGCGCTGCGCCGGGTGCTCCTCTCCAGTCTCCAGGGGGCCGCGATCTGTCAGGTGCGGTTTGAAGGGGTGCCCCACGAGTTCAGCACCATCCCCGGGGTGAAGGAGGACGTGACCGACATCATCCTGAACCTCAAGGAGGTGCGGTTCCGGGCCCACACGGACAAGCCCAAGCGGATCCGCGTGAAGCGCACGGGCCCGGGCGAGGTCACGGCCGGGGACCTGGAGGTGGGCAGCACCCTGGAGGTGCTCAACCCCGACCACCGGATCGCCACCCTGTCGGAGGGGGCGGTGCTCGACGCCGAGATGGTGGTGAAGGTCGGCAAGGGCTACGTCACGGCCGACCGGATGCGCGACGAGGACATGCCCATCGGCTGGATCGCCATGGACGCGGTGTTCAGCCCCATCGAGAAAGTGAACTTCCGGGTGGAGCAGGCCCGGGTGGGGCAGCGGACCGACTACGACAAGCTGGTGCTGGAGGTGTGGACCGACGGGAGCGTGCGCCCGGCCGACGCCGTGGGGTACGCCGCCAAGATCCTCAAGGAGCAGGTTCAGGTCTTCATCAACTTCGACGAGGACGAGAAGCCGGTCGCGCACGCCGAGGGCACCGAGGGGGCGGAGGAAGGGTACGCTTACAACCCGAACCTCGACCGCAAGGTGAGCGAGCTGGAGCTGTCGGTGCGGGCCGCCAACTGCCTGAAGGCCGCCAACATCCGGTACATCGGCGAGCTCGTGCAGAAGACCGACGCCGAGATGCTCAAGACCAAGAACTTCGGCCGCAAGTCCCTCAACGAGATCAAGGACGTGCTGGCCACCATGAATCTGCATCTGGGGATGAGCCTCCCGGGCTGGACTCCGCCCGAGGAGGGGGCCCTGGAGGAAGACGCCTGATTCCACGGACAAAAGGGGTTAGACCATGCGTCATCGCAAGTCGGGCCGCAAGCTGGGCCGGGACACCGCCCATCGCAAGGCGATGCTTCGGAATCTCGTGACCTCCCTGATCGAGCACGGGAGGGTCCAGACCACGGACGCGAAGGCAAAGGAGGCCCGCAGGGTCGCCGAGAAGCTGATCACCCTGGCCCGCCAGGGCACGCTCCACGCCCGCCGCCAGGCCCTCGCCTACGTGCGCGGCCGCGACGCGGTGGCGCGGCTCTTCGAGGTGGTGGCTCCCCGTTACCAGGATCGGCCGGGCGGGTACACCCGGATCGTGAAGCTGGGGTACCGCCGGGGCGACAACGCACCCGTGAGCCTGCTGGAGCTGGTGGACGGCCCCTACGCCGGCGACGGGGAGCAGGAGGCGGAGGCTGCCACCTCCGAGTAGCAGGGGCTCCGCGAGGAGCGTCGTCGAAAACGCGACAGGGGCAGGCCCGAGGGCCTGCCCCTGTTCTTATTGTGCGCCGCTGGGGCCTGCGTCAATCCGCGGCCCGGCGCAGGGCCTCGTAGATCCCGGCCACCTCGTCCCGGAGGGAGGGATCGAGGTCGTAGGGGCTCACCCCCTCGCGATCCGCCTCCCGGATCGAATCGCGAAGGCGCAGGTGCCCCAGGACCGGCATCGGGGCGACCCCTTTCGCGATCACCTCCTGGTCTTGCGGATCGCGGATCTTGTTCCCCACCACCATCACCCGACGGACCCCCAGGTCCGAGGCGAGGCGGCGGATCTGGTGGGCGGTCTGGATGGCCCGTTGGCCGGGTTCCACCACCACCACGAACGCGTCCATGCTCTCGGTGCTGCCCCGGGCCAGGTGCTCGAGCCCGGCCTCCATGTCCACGATCACGGTCTCGCCCCGCCGCACCATCAGGTGGCGCATCAGCACCCGCAGAAGGGTGCTCTCGGGGCACAGGCACCCTCCACCGCCCTTCGGCACGGTGCCGAGGGTGAGGAGCTTCACACCGTTGTGCTCGAGGCAGAATCGGTCCGGGATGTCGTCCACCTTGGGGTTGAGCTTGAACATGCCGCCCATGGTGCCGGGCTGGGCGCCCGTGCGCTCGGCCACCAACTCCTTCATGGCGGCCAGGGGCTGCACCTCGCCGAGCCGCTCGGGCGGCACCCCCACGGCCGAGGGAAGGTTCGAGTCGGGGTCGGCGTCGATGGCGAGAACCGTCTGACCCTGGTCTGCGAGGTACCGGGCGAGGCAGCCGGCGAGGGTGGTCTTGCCCACCCCACCTTTGCCGCTGATGGCGATTTTCATCAGGAGTTCCTCCGTCCATGCGTGAGCAGGCTGGTGCGGTTGTCAGCCGGGGCTAGATACCACCGGGGTCTCCGGGCTGTCAAAACCAGGGGCGCTGCTTTACGGACCGGCCGGAGCGCTGATAGACTCGCGCCTTTCCCAAAAACGGGCGGTTTTCCGGGGGCGGGGCAAGGAACCTACGGTTCAGGGGCCAGTTTTCAGAGTCGGCTCCGGTAGGCCGCGAGGCGGCCTGGCGAAGGAGGAGCTTGAACCGATCCCCGCGCAGTTTCGGTGGTGGAGGCATGGGGTCTCAGGAACCGGAACTCAGCGGACAGGAAACCTCGAAAAGCAGTTTGGGTTCCCGGGGGGATCCTCTCGGGGAACCGAAGAGCCTTCTCCCTGGCCACCGACTTCTGAATCCTGGTTCCTGAAACCCATGCCTCCCGGCTCCGATGCCGAGGCGAGCCTTCGACCGACGACCGACGACCAACGACCGACGACCGAAGTTATTTAGGAGACCGGACGAGGTGAGCGAACGCTGGGTCGGGGCGGACCTCGGGGGGAGCAATCTGCGGGTGGCCCTGCTGGACGGCGAGCACCGGGTCGTGCGCCGGTGGCGGTGCGCCGTGGGGCACCTGGCCGGGGGCGGGGTGCTGGACGCGCTGCGCGAGGGGGTTCGGGCGGTGGCAGGGTCCGAAACGGTGCGGGGCGTGGGGGTGGGGGTTCCCGGACTGGTGGACCCGCTCAGGGGCTCAGTGAGGGTGGCGCCCAACCTGTCCGGGTTGTCCGGAGTGGCCTTGGGGCCCGATCTGCAGAGGGACCTCGGCGTGCCGGTGTGGGTGGAGAACGACGTGAACGCCATCGCCGTGGGGGAGTGGGCGCGGGGTGCCGGGCGCGGGGCGCGCACGGTGCTGGTGCTCACCCTGGGCACGGGCGTGGGCGGCGGGCTGATCCTGGACGGGTCTCTGTACCGGGGCCCGGACGGAAGCGCCGGCGAGGTGGGGCACATGCCCCTCTACCCTCGGGGACCCCGGTGCGCCTGCGGGGCCCGGGGCTGCCTGGAGATGTACGCCTCGGCCACGGCCGTGGTGCGGGCGGCACAGGCGAGGGGGGCGCCTGCCGAGGGGGGCGCCCTGTCGGTGGCGCGGGCGGCGCGGGCGGGCAACCGGGCCGCCCGGCAGGTTCTGGCCCGCGCCGGCAGGGCCCTGGGGGTGGCGGCGGCCGGGCTGGTCAATCTGCTGAACCTGGACCGGATCGTGGTCGGAGGGGGGCTCGCGGGGGCGTGGGACCTGCTGGAACCCCACGCCCGGCGGGAACTGGAGAGACGGGCCTTTGCCGTGCCCTTGGAGCGGTTCCGCTGGGGACCGTGGAAACTGGGGGACGACGCGGGCGTGGTGGGGGCCTCTATTTTGGCGAGGGAGAGTCTGGGTTTATGACGCCGCAGGAACGGATCCGAAATTTCAGCATCATTGCCCACGTGGACCACGGAAAGTCCACGCTCGCCGACCGTCTCATGGAGCGAACCGGCGCCGTGTCGCAGCGGGAGGTGCGCGAGCAGATGCTCGACACCCTGGAGATCGAGCGGGAGCGGGGCATCACGATCAAGGCCCAGACGGTCCGGCTGTCCTACCGGGCGTCGGACGGCGAGACCTATGTGCTCAACCTGATCGACACGCCGGGGCACGTGGACTTCTCCTACGAGGTCTCCCGGAGCCTGGCCGCCTGCGAAGGGGCGGTGCTGGTGGTGGATGCGAGCCAGGGGGTGGAGGCCCAAACCCTGGCCAACGTGTACCTGGCCGTGGAGAACGACCTGGAGATCGTGCCGGTCCTGAACAAGATCGACCTGGAACGGGCCCGCCCGGACGAGATCAAGGCCGAGATCGAGGAGGTCATCGGCCTGGATGCGAGCGACGCCATCTTGGCCAGCGCCAAGAAGGGGATCGGTACCGACGAGGTGCTGGAGGCGATCGTCCGGCGGATTCCCCCGCCCCGGGGCGAGCCCGGGGGGGCCCTGCGGGCGCTGATCTTCGACTCCTGGTACGACGCTTACCAGGGGGTGGTGGCCCTGGTGCGGGTGGTGGACGGCCGTATCGCCAGGGGGAGCCGTATCCGGTTCATGGCCACGGGGCGGGAGTACGACGTGCTCAAGGTGGGGGTGTTCGCCCCCCAGGCCCGGGAGACCGAGGCCCTGGCGGCCGGTGAGGTCGGCTTCGTGATCGCAGGGGTGAAGGAGGTCCGGGAGGTCAAGATCGGCGACACGATCACCGAGGCCCATCGGCCGGCCACCGACCCGCTGCCCGGGTTCAAGGAGGTGCGGCCCATGGTGTTCAGCGGGCTCTACCCCCAGGACTCGGCCGACTACGACTCCCTGAAGGACGCGTTGGAGAAGCTTCGGCTCAACGATGCGAGCTTCCGGTTCGAGCCCGAGGTGAGCCAGGCCCTGGGATTCGGGTTTCGGTGCGGGTTCCTGGGGCTGCTCCACATGGAGATCGTGCAGGAACGCCTGGAGCGGGAGTTCGGCCTGGATCTGATCACCACGGCGCCCACGGTGCGGTACCGGGCGGTCCAGACCGACGGCACCGTGACCGAGGTGGAGAACCCGGCCAGCCTGCCGCCGGCGAACCGGCTGGCCCGCATCGAGGAGCCGTTCGTGCTGGCCACGATTCACGTGCCCGACGCGTACCTGGGCGACGTGATGAAGCTGTGCATCGAGCGCCGGGGGGTGCAGCGCAACCTCCTGTACCATGGCAAGCAGCGGGTGCAGATCGAGTTCGAGCTGCCCCTGAGCGAGATTGTGATGGACTTCTACGACCGGCTAAAGACCGTGTCCCGTGGGTACGCCTCCCTGGACTACGAGTTCCTCGAGTACCGGGCCTCCGATCTGATCAAGCTCGACATCCTGGTCAACGGCGAGCCGGTGGACGCCCTGAGCGTCATCGTCCACCGGGACAAGGCGTACCACCGGGGCAGCGCGTTGACCCGGAAGATGAAGGAGCTGATCCCGAGGCAGCTGTTCGAGGTGAGCATCCAGGCCGCCATCGGGTCCCGGGTGATCGCCCGGACCAACGTGAAGGCCCTCCGGAAGAACGTCACCGCCAAGTGTTACGGCGGCGACATCACCCGGAAACGCAAGCTCTTGGAGCGACAGAAAGAGGGCAAGAAACGGATGAAACAGGTGGGCCGGGTCGAGATTCCCCAGGAGGCGTTCTTGGCCATCTTGAAAGTGGGTGACGAATGAGTGAGGAATTCACAGAGCGGAAACGAAGGGCGTATCTCTGGGGGGGAGCCGGCCTGCTGGTGTTGGGGGGGGGCGCGGCCCTCCTGAACGCGTTCCTGCCGGTGCCGACGTACCAGAAGCTCAGCTGGATCCTGGTGGGGTTCTTTCTGGTGGCCGGTGCCGGAGGGGTGGGGGTGGCCCTTGGGGCGCTTCCCCAGACGGGAAAGTTGGTGGAGTACGGCGAGGCCCTGGTGGTGGCGATCTTGCTGGCCGTGGTGATCCGGGGCGGCGTGGTCCAGGCCTTCAAGATCCCTTCCGGCTCCATGCTTCCCACCCTGCAGATCGGGGATCACCTGTTGGTGAACAAGTTCCTCTACGGCATCCGCATCCCCTACACCGACAAGCGGGTGTTCCGGATCCGTGCGCCCCGACGGGGGGACGTGGTGGTGTTCGCCTACCCGGTGGACGACACCAAGGACTTTATCAAGCGCATCATCGGCGAGCCCGGCGACAGGGTGGAGATCCGGAACAAGAAGATCTACATCAACGGAAAACCCATCGACGACCCCTGGGGCGTCCACGTGGATCCGGTGACCCTGCCGGAGGGGTTCGAGCGGCGGGACAACTTCGGGCCGGTCAAGGTACCGCCGGGCCAGTACTTCGTCATGGGGGACAACCGGGACCGAAGCTACGACAGCCGGTTTTGGGGGTTCGTGGAGGACGCCCGGATCCGGGGCAAGGCATTCATCCTGTACTGGTCCTGGGACCCGGAGCGCCACTTTCCCCGGTTCGGGAGGATCGGCCACCTGATCCGGTGAGCCCCCCCACCCTGGGAGATGGGGCTCGGGGCCGGGTCTTCGGGCCCACCCCCGTTTTCTTCTTCCCGCGGAGGGGGGAGACAAAACCGGCGTGGCGGTTGAGGGTTTTGTGCCGCTGGGGCCGGAGGGGCGGTCCGACGGTTCCGAAAAGTGACGATGAGGCGTAAAAAGGGCGTTGACAGTCGGACGACGGGGGGGTATAAAGCGCGCTCTCGCGGCGGGGGGGAAGGGGCCGCGGGGGATGGGGGGAGGAAAAAAGGCGTTGACAGGGTGGGGGGGATGGGATAGAGTTAGCGCTTGCCCCGGCCGGACCGGGGCGCTTCGATCTTTGAAAACCGAATAGCGAAGGGGCTCACAGCCGGTTGTGTCGAGCGACCGAACGCACGAGCAGGTGCGAGCCGAAGGGATTAAACTGGAGAGTTTGATCCTGGCTCAGAACGAACGCTGGCGGCGTGCCTAACACATGCAAGTCGAGCGCGAAAGCTTGCCTTCGGGCGGGTGAGTAGAGCGGCAGACGGGTGAGTAACACGTGGGTAACCTGCCCCTGGGTGGGGGATAACCACTCGAAAGGGTGGCTAATACCGCATGGGGCCCGACTTCTGCGGGAGTTGGGTCAAAGGCCCTTCGGGGTCGCCCGGGGAGGGGCCCGCGGCCGATTAGCTAGTAGGTGGGGTAAGGGCCCACCTAGGCGACGATCGGTAGCTGGTCTGAGAGGATGATCAGCCACACTGGTACTGAGACACGGACCAGACTCCTACGGGAGGCAGCAGTGGGGAATATTGCGCAATGGGGGAAACCCTGACGCAGCGACGCCGCGTGGGTGATGAAGGCCTTCGGGTCGTAAAGCCCTGTCAGGTGGGAAGAACCCTGCACTTTGGGTGCAGCTGACGGTACCACCAGAGGAAGCACCGGCTAACTCCGTGCCAGCAGCCGCGGTAACACGGAGGGTGCGAGCGTTGTTCGGAATTACTGGGCGTAAAGGGCGCGTAGGCGGCTTGGCAAGTCTGATGTGAAAGCCCGGGGCTCAACCCCGGAAGTGCATCGGAAACTGCCAGGCTTGAGTCCGGAAGAGGAGGGCAGAATTCCCGGTGTAGGGGTGAAATCCGTAGATATCGGGAGGAAAACCAGTGGCGAAGGCGGCCCTCTGGGACGAGACTGACGCTGAGGCGCGAAAGCGTGGGGAGCAAACAGGATTAGAGACCCTGGTAGTCCACGCCGTAAACGATGGGTGCTTGGTGTGGGGGTCGTATCGGACCTCTGTGCCGGAGCTAACGCGATAAGCACCCCGCCTGGGGAGTACGGTCGCAAGACTAAAACTCAAAGGAATTGACGGGGGCCCGCACAAGCGGTGGAGTATGTGGTTTAATTCGATGCAACGCGAAGAACCTTACCTGGGTTTGACATCCCGCGCCATCTCTGGAAACAGGGAGTTCCCTTCGGGGACGCGGAGACAGGTGCTGCATGGCTGTCGTCAGCTCGTGTCGTGAGATGTTGGGTTAAGTCCCGCAACGAGCGCAACCCCTGTCCCATGTTGCCAACGGGTGAAGCCGGGCACTCTTGGGAGACTGCCGGCGTCAAGCCGGAGGAAGGTGGGGATGACGTCAAGTCATCATGGCCCTTATGCCCAGGGCTACACACGTACTACAATGGCCGGTACAAAGGGCAGCGAACCCGCGAGGGGGAGCGAATCCCAAAAAGCCGGTCCCAGTTCGGATTGGAGTCTGCAACTCGACTCCATGAAGGCGGAATCGCTAGTAATCGCGGATCAGCATGCCGCGGTGAATGTGTACCCGGGCCTTGTACACACCGCCCGTCACACCATGAGAGCCGCTTGTACCAGAAGTGCGTGGGCCAACCCGCAAGGGAGGCAGCGTACCAAGGTATGAGTGGTGATTGGGGTGAAGTCGTAACAAGGTAGCCGTTGCGGAAGCAGCGGCTGGATCACCTCCTTTCTAAGGAAGAACGTTGGTCTTCGGGCCGACGGAAGTAAGGAAGAAGACTCGCACGCGAGCGTGCGGGAGGGAGCGAGGCACGACCGGCGACCCTTCGCTGTTTGGTTTTGAGGGATCGAGAGGCCCCCTGGGAAGGGGGCTTTGGGATCTTTGACACGGAGCAGACGTGGACAAACGAGCGGGCCTATAGCTCAGTTGGTTAGAGCGCACGCCTGATAAGCGTGAGGTCGGTAGTTCAAATCTACCTAGGCCCACCATCTAGAAACTAGAGACTAGAGGCTAGAAACTAGAGGCGAGGGAGGGCGTTTCTGGTCTCTGGTCTCTTCGAGAGCCGTCTCGTGTGTTGGGGGGGGGGAGGCGAGGCGGCACGAAACTAGGGACTAGAGGCGAAGGGCTGGAAGCGGCGGGAACGCCGGTTTCGGTGCGCCCCACCGGGGCCACGAGGTGTGTGGGGGGTCTTCTAGTCTCTAGTCTCTAGTTTCTAGTATCTAGATGGGGGCGTAGCTCAGTTGGGAGAGCGCCGGCTTTGCAAGCCGGAGGTCATCGGTTCGAGCCCGTTCGCCTCCACCAGTCTAGAAACTAGAGACTAGAAACTAGAAACTGGAAACTGGAAACTAGATTTTTCTGGTCTCTGGTGTATAGATATGGAGCTGGGGAGGTGGGAACGAAGAGAAGCGGCAGCGGGTTTGCCGTTGTCTAGTCTCTCGTTTCCAGTC